>CALCXF010000019.1 GCA_937907685.1 uncultured Nostocoides sp. | reverse complement strand
TGGTTGAGGTGTCAGGGGCGCGCCGAGTCGCGCGTTCGGCACCCCATCCTCGATCCGGATGCCGTCAGCGCATCCGCAGGCCGCGTCCCTCGTCCCGCGGCGCCCGGGCCCGTCGCACGAGGTGGAGGGACACCGCGAGCCACATGACGACGAGTGCAACACCCACCACGACGCTCGCCCCGGTCGGCAGCTCGTCCCGGCCGAGCAGCACCAACGGCACCCCCATCACCCCGAATGCCAGCACCGCGAGCCCCTTGTCGCCCGGCCCCCAGCGACGGGAGAGCAGGACGAGGATCGTCCCCACGAACCATGCTGCGGGCGCGACGGCCTCGGTCGCGGGTACGAGCGCGAGGACGACCGAGGTGAGGAGCAGGGCGACGACAGCCACCTCCAGCCGGGGTGCGCCGGCATCCGCCTGCGGACGGCCGGCATCCTCCTCGAGGGGCGGGTCGACGGCATCCACGGGCGGCACGGCGTACCCGCCCGCCTCGGCGACGAGCGCCTCGGGGGACCCGAGCTCGGCCAGAACCCGCTCGTATGCCGCGTGGTCACCGACCCCCTCCCTCCCGACCGTCGCCAGCTGCTCCTCGACGAGGCTCCGCAGCTCGGTGCGGCGGTCCTCGGGAAGGACCGACGCCTCGGTGTCGAGGCGGGCGAGCCACTCCCGCACGGCAGGATGGTCCAGACCGCTCATGCGGCTGCTCGGGGTGTCATGCGCGCCACGGTAGCGGGAGAGCGAGCAGCCACCCAGCGCATGCCCAGCACCGTCACAGCCCGTCCGCCGTTTTCGCGAGGCAAGATGACCCCCATGACGAGCACCGAGTCCCAGGAGGCGCTGGTCCTCGGGCCGATGCTGCGCTACGTCGACGAGACCTCCGCGACGGTCTGGGTCCGCACGGCCACCGCCGCGACCGTCTCCGTCGAGCGGTCCGGGCGGGCGTGGCACGCGCCGACGTTCGCTGTCCACGGCCACCACTTCGCCCTCGTCACGCTGACCGACCTCGAACCGGGCAGCGACGACACCTACTCGGTGCAGGTGGACGGCGTGCCGGTGTGGCCCACGCCCCGGATGCCGGCGAGCCGTATCCGCACGCTCGACCCGGGCCGGGAGCCGCGGTTCGCCTTCGGGACCTGCCGCACCACGGGTGCCCACGACTCCGAAGGCAACGGGTCGCACGGTATCGACGCGCTGCGCACCCTGGCTGTCGCGCTTCAGGACGACCCCGAGGCCGAATGGCCGGACCTGCTGCTGCTCCTGGGTGACCAGGTCTACGCGGACACGACGCCGCACCCCGAGCTCGAGGAGTTCATGGCGGCCCGGCGGGACCTCTCGGAGCCTCCCGGTGAGGAGATCAAGGACCTGGACGAGTACGCCGAGCTCTACCGGCTCGCGTGGAGCGACGACGTCATCCGCTGGGTTCTCTCCACCGTCCCCTCGGCGATGATGTTCGACGACCACGACATCCGCGACGACTGGAACACCTCGTGGTCCTGGCGAGAGGAGATGCGCGCGACGGGGTGGTGGGAGGAGCGCATCACCTCCGGCCTGGCGTCGTACTGGGTGCACCAGCACATCGGCAACCTGTCGCCGGCCCAGCTCGCCGAGGAGGAGGTGTGGCGGTCCGTGGCCGCGCACGCGGCATCCGGGCAGTCCGACGAGCTCGACCTCACCGATCGGCTCGACACCCTCGCCGCCCGGGCGGACGCGGAGCCCGCGACCTACCGGTGGAGCTACACCCGCTCCCTCGGGGACTGCACGCTCGTCGTCCTGGACTCCCGGGCCGCCCGTGAGCTGCGTCCGGACGGGCGCTCGATCCTCGACTCGGTGGAGATGAGCTGGTTGGACGAGACGCTCCGCGGTGACGTCCGGCACCTCCTCATCGGGACCTCGTTGCCGTTCCTCCTGCCGCCAGGACTCCACGACTTCGAGGCGATGAACGAGGTGATGGCCGAGGGCGCGTATGGGCGCCCGATCTCCCGCGCCGCCGAGCGGCTCCGCCGAAGCATCGACCTCGAGCACTGGGCAGCGTTCAACGAGGGCTTCGACGAGGTCTTCGAGATGGTGATGGAGGTCGCCCGAGGCGAGCGTGGTGCCGCCCCGGACACGGTCACCTTCCTCTCCGGGGACGTCCACAACTCGTACCTCGCCGAGGTGACCGACCCCGAGCACCTCGGTGCCCGGTCGCGCGTCGTGCAGGCGGTGTGCTCCCCCATCCGCAACCCCATGCCGAGGGGTATCCGCGTGGTCATGTCGCTCTTCGCCCGTTCCCTGGCACGTCCCATGCGGCTGCTCGCGTCGCGGTCCAGCCGAGTGCCCGACCCGGCCTACGCATGGACGGTCACGGACGGGCCGTGGTTCGACAACAACATCGCCATCTGCCGGGCCGGCGCGGAGGCCCTGGAGGTCGAGTGGTTCACCGGGGTCGTCGAGGACGACCACAGCCGCCCACGGCTGGAGCAGGTGTATGCCGCGCGCATCACCCCCATCTCCGCCGCCGACCCGGCGCGACCACGTGAGCTGTCTGTCGAAGGTGCGTGAGGGGGGCGGAACCCCGGGACCCTGCCCTAGCGTTGGCGGAGCATCAGGCAGCGGCTGGACGGTCGTCGCCTTGACCCTCGTCGTCGGCCCCGCCGGGGCGCCCCACCCGAAGGACACCCATGACGCTCGCGAAGGTGACCTCCCGGGAGAGCGGGGAGCGGCTCGCCGCCGCACGTGTCGAAGGTCTCACCAAGGTGTACGGCTCGGGGGAGACCCGGGTGGTGGCCCTCGACGACGTGACGGTCGACCTCTACGCCGGGGAGTTCACCGCCATCATGGGCAAGTCCGGCTCGGGCAAGTCGACGCTCATGCACTGCGCCGCAGGCCTGGACTCGGCCACCTCGGGTCATGTCTACCTCGGTGACGTCGACCTCACGACGCTGGGCGAACGCCACCTCACCGAGCTGCGTCGGGACCGGATCGGCTTCGTCTTCCAGGCGTTCAACCTCATTCCCACGCTGACGGCCGAGGAGAACATCGCCCTCCCTGCCGCGATCGCGGGCCGGCGGCCGGATCCGGCCTGGTTCGACGAGGTGGTCGACACCGTCGGGCTACGGGACCGCCTCGGTCACCGGCCCAGCGAGCTGTCCGGTGGACAGCAGCAGCGGGTCGCGTGCGCCCGCGCCCTCGTCGGCCGGCCGGAGGTCGTCTTCGCCGACGAGCCGACCGGCAACCTCGACTCGACGTCCGGTGGCGAGGTCCTCGGGTTCCTCCGCCGGGTGGTCGACAGCCACGGGCAGACCGTCGTCATGGTGACCCACGACCCGGGCGCGGCCAGCTACACCGACCGCGTCGTCTTCCTCGAGGACGGCCGCGTCGTCGACGAGCTGCGGGAGCCGACCACAGAGCGCGTGCTGGACCGGATGGCGCGACTCGGACAGCGCGCCGGGGCCTGAGCGGTGCTGCGAGCCACCTGGCGCAGCGTCCTCGCGCGCAAGCTGCGCCTGTTCCTCAGCGCGTTCGCCGTGATCCTCGGCGTGGCCTTCGTCGCCGGGTCGTACATCTTCACCGACACCCTGGACCGTGCGTTCACCGGTCTGACGAGCGGCGCCGTGGGAGATGTCATCGTCCGGCCCGAGGGCTCCGGCGGAGGGCCGGGCGGGGGCGCGTCGAGCACCCGCACCGTCCCCGCGACGCTCGCCCGGGACCTGTCGGGGGTCCCCGGGGCAGCCCGGGCGGACGGCCGGATCACGAACTTCGGCACCTTCGTCGTCGGCGCGGACGGCAAGCTCATCGGAGGTCAGGGCCCGGCCGGCATCGCGGTCAACTACAGCGCGGGGCCTGCGGCGAACGGCATCCCCTCCGCAACCCTGGAGCGCGGGCGGTGGCCCTCGAGGGCCGGTGAGGTGGTGCTCGACGAGGTGACCGCGGACAAGGCGGGCTACCTCATCGGCGAGAAGATCTCGCTCATCACGACGAGTGACCGGCCTCGGCTCACCGCCACGTTCGTCGGAACGGCCAGCTTCGGCGGGTCCGCCCTCGTCGGGGCGAGCGTCGTCATGTTCGACAGCGCCGAGGCGCAGGACCTCTTCCTCCAGGGCAAGGACGCCTACTCCGCGGTCTGGGTGACCGCCGACGCCGGCACATCGCAGGAGGACCTGCGCCGAGCAGTGGCGGCCGCCCTCCCCGAGGGGTTCGAGGCGACGACCGGGGACGCCGCCTCCGCGCGGGCCGCCAACCGGATCGACGAGGCGCTCTCCTTCGTCACCACCTTCCTCCTCGTCTTCGCCGGAGTCGCGCTGACCGTCGGGGCGTTCCTCATCGTCAACACGTTCTCCATCCTCGTCGCACAGCGCAGCCGGGAGCTCGCCCTCCTACGAGCCATCGGGGCCAGCCGCCGACAGGTCGCGAGATCCGTCCTGGCCGAGGCCTCGATCGTCGGGGTCCTCGGGTCCGCCGTCGGCATCGCGCTCGGGTTCGTGCTCGCCATCGGCATCCGGATGCTCTTCGGACGGATCGGCCTGGACCTCAGCGCCAGTGAGCTCGTGCTGCGCCCTCGGACCGTGGCTGTGGCGCTCACCGTCGGGTTGCTCGTCACCCTCGCGTCCGCCTACCTGCCGGCCCGGCGCGCAGGCCGGGTGTCACCGGTGGCGGCGATGCGCGACGACGTCGCCCTGGCCGAGAGCGGCCTGCGCTGGCGCATCGTCGTCGGCTGCCTGCTCCTCGTGGCCGGGATCACGGGCATGGCCCTCGGGCTGGCGGGCGTCGGCTCGGAACCGACCTACGTCCTGGGCGGCGGCACCTTCGGCGTCCTCGTCGGGACTGCGCTGCTGAGCCCCGTGCTCGGCCGGCCGGTGCTGTCGGGACTGGGCTGGCTCTACCGCCGAGGGTTCGGCACGGTGGGCCTCATGGCCGAGCAGAACGCCCGGCGGAACCCCCGCCGGACAGCCGCGACGGCATCCGCCCTGATGATCGGTGTCGCGCTGGTGACGATGATGGCCGTGCTCGGGGCGTCGGCCAAGGCGAGCCTGGACCAGACCCTCGCCGAGGACATCGTCGCCGACTACGTCGTGGCCAATGCCGTGGGGCAGGCGTTCTCCGCGACGATCGCCTCCGACGTCGAAGCGCTTCCCGGGGTCGCCGAGGTGGCACGGGTCCGAGGGGCCGTCCTCGAGATCGACGGGGACCGGGACTTCGCGTTCGGGGTGGAGCCCGCCGCCTTCACGAGCGTCGCCCGACCCGACGTCGTGACGGGGTCGCTCGAGGACCTTGACGCCGACTCGGTCGCCATCTCGACGGAGCTCGCGTCGAGCGAGGGGTTGCCCGTCGGCTCCACCGTGACGGTCGGGTTCGCGGGTGAGGAGCGGCCGCTCCGGGTCGTCGCGACGTACACCGAGGACAGCGTCCTGCAGGCCGACACGACCCTCTCGCTCGAGGGCTTCGACGCCCTGGGCGTTCCACCGACAGACCGCACCGTCTACGTCGTGGCGGAGCCGGGCGCCGACCGGGCTGCCCTGCGCGGCGACCTCGACGCACTGGTGGCGGACCTGCCGACCGTGAGCATCAACGACCAGGCCGAGTTCGCCGCGACCCAGCGCGAGCCGATCGACCAGCTCCTCTTCATCGTGTACGCGCTGCTCGGGCTGGCCGTCGTCATCGCGGTGCTCGGCATCGTCAACACCCTCGCACTGTCGGTCATCGAGCGGGTGCGCGAGATCGGCCTGCTGAGGGCAGTCGGCCTGAGCCGCCGTCAGCTCCGCACCATGCTCCGCCTGGAGTCGGTCGCCATCGCGGTGCTGGGTGCCGTCCTCGGCATCGTGCTCGGACTGGCCTTCGCCCTCGCCCTGCAGCGCTCCCTCGCGGACGACGGCATCGACGTGCTCGCGATCCCCGGTGGGCAGCTCGCCCTGTTCGTCGGGGTGGCAGCCCTCGTCGGCGTGCTGGCCGCGGTGTGGCCCGGCCGCCGGGCCGCTCGGCTCGACATGCTTCGCGCCATCGGCACCGACTGACCCGCCTACCTCGGCGCGGCCGGCCGGCGCCCTCAGCTGAACAGGCGGACAGCCTGCGCTTCGGCCTCGGCGTACTGGGAGCCGGCCGAGCCCAGCACCTGACCGATGGAGTCGAGCGCCGCCCGCACCTGGTGCTGGGTGCCACGCCAGTCAGCGACGACGCCCTGGAACTGGGCCGAAGCGGAGCCCGTCCAGGCGTCCTGGAGGCCGGTGAGGCGCGCCATCATGACGCCGACCTGCCCCTCGATCTCCGCGGAGATCCGCGCGATGTCGCCCGCTGCCGACGCGATGCGGTCGGTGTCGACCTGGAACTGTGCAGCCATGGGATCCCCCTGTTCGTGGGCCGCCCCCTCGGCGGCGCTGCGCCGAGCGTAGGGCGTGCGCCGAGTCTGCCGGAGCCGTCGTCCACAGGCGGCAGGAGTCCTGCCGTGGGCCACGCGCGGCACCTCAGCGCTGACAATGCGCTTGCCCGCACACCGCCGGAGGGGTTTGATCAGGGAACCCCCGCACCCACCAGGAGCCCGGTTGACGAGCACCCCCAGAGGACCCGAACTCCTTGCGCACGACCGGGCCGGGCCCGGCAGCGGGTCACCGGTCCTCCTGCTGCACGCCAGCATCGCGGACCGGCGCATGTGGGACAGCCAGTGGGACTCCCTCGTCGTGGACCACGACGTCGTGCGCCCGGACCTGCGAGGGTCGGGGGAGTCGTCGACCCTGCCGGAGGGACCCCTGTCGGACGTCGACGACGTCGCCCGGCTCCTCGACACGCTCGGCGTCGCACGCTGCCACGTGATCGGCGCCTCGTTCGGGGCGGGAGTCGCCACCGAGCTCGCTCTCACCCGACCCGACCTCGTCCGCAGCCTCCTGCTCTGTCCGCCCGGCGGCAGCCTCCTGGTGCTGCGCACGCCGGATCTGCAGGCCTTCGCCGAAGCGGAGAACGCCGCGCTCGAGCGGGGTGACCTCCCGGCAGCGGTCGAGGCCAACATCGGGACCTGGGTGGTCGGCTCGGGGCGCAGTGAGGCAGACGTCGACGCCGGGGTCCTGGCTGCCGTGCGGCGGATGCAGCGCCGTGCCTTCGAGATCCAGGCCGCGTGGGGTGAGGGCCACGACGTGGCCGAGCTCGATCCTCCCGCACGCGATCGGCTGGGTGAACTGGGTTGCCCCGTCCACGTGCTCGTCGGCGAGCACGACCTCGACACCTGCATCGACGCGGCGGACCGGGTGTCGGAGGCGGTGCCGGGGGCCGTGCGGACGCAGTGGCCCGATGCGGCGCACCTGCCGTCCATGGAGCACCCGGGGCGGTTCCTCCAGCTGGTCCGGGCGTGGACGGGCTCGACCTGATCGGGGGCGCACCTACGATCTGGGGGTGGCCATCCTCATCGACCCGCCTCGCACCGAGGCGCACGGGCGGCGCTGGTCCCACCTGGTGAGCGACACCAGCCTGGCGGAGCTCCACGGGTTCGCCGCTGCACTCGGCATCCCCACTCGTGGTTTCGAGGGCGACCACTACGACGTGCCCGAGGAGCGGTATGCCGCCGTCGTCGCCGCGGGTGCGCGCCCGACCTCGGAGCGAGACCTCCTCCGGGCACTGCAGCGCAGCGGGCTCCGCATGCAGAAGCGGCGAGGTGACAAGGGGGTGGCTCGGGTGAGCGGAGTGCGTTTCGCCGACGGGACCTCCGCCGACGTCGACCTCATCCGCTCCCCACGTGAGGCTGCAGAGCGGCGGGTCTTCGCGGCGATGGCCTTCGTGCGGGACGACGCCGGCGACCTTGCGGTCGTCCACTCCGTCCGTCGTCTCGAATGGGGCTGCCCGGGTGGGTGGCGGGAAGTGGGGGAGACGGTTCGGGAGAACGCCGTTCGCGAGGTCCGCGAGGAGACGGGCCTCGTCGTGCCGGAGAGCCGGCTCGTGCCACTCGGCTACGAGAGGTTCCATCGCCGCTCCACCGGTGGGCTCTGGCGGGAGGGGCAGGACCTCCTCCAGGTCTTCGAGGTGAGTGTCCCCGGGCGTCGCCCCGCCCTGGTGCCCCAGCTCGACGACACCTCCGACCACCGCTGGGTCACCTGGGCGGAGTTCGCGACGCTCTGCTCACGGCTGTTCTGGTGGCCGCTCGCCGAGGCCGCGCTCAGGCCGCGAGGCGGCTGAGCTCTCGAGCGAGGTTCTCGCGGGCAGCCGTCTCCCAGGACCGTCGGCCGTGGGTCGTGCGGTAGACATGGGGCCGCACGAGGAAGGGTCGCAGCACCGCCGAGCGGGCCGAGGCGTACTCGCCGGCCGGCACGTCGGCGTACTCCTCACGGACCTGCCGGCAGTACTCGTCGAAACGGGAGACCGGCGCCCCGAGCACCCACAGGTCGGCGTCGTGGACGACATCCGCCGTGGTGTCCTGCCGTGTCCCCGAACCGAGCTCATGCGTGGCCGTGCTGAGGACGAGGTCGGTGACGCGCTCCGTGGTCGACGCATCGACGCCAAGAAGTGCGAGTGCCTCGGCCGCGAGCGCCGCACTCTCCGCTTCGTTCGTTCTCGGCGTGCGGACGGCATACACCGCATCATGGAACCAGACAGCGAGGGCGGCCACCGCGCGGTCCTGCGGGGCCACCCGCTCGCTCGCGCAGAGCATGTCGACCGCGCTGAGCACCTCGAGGAGGTGGGTGGCGTCGTGGTACCGCCGGTGCGGCTCCCGCCACCGTCGGAGGAGGTCACGGCCGAGGTCGTCGACGACCCGTGACTCCGCCCCGGGCGCCACGAGCGCGCAGTCGGCGCGCCATCGCCCCCTCAGCGCATCCATCGGGCCACTGTGGCAGACCTGGGTGGCCCGCGTCACGGCTCCAGTCGGCTGCGCTCGTAGGCCTTGGCATAGAGGCTTCCCGTCGCGAGGAGCAGCAGTCCGGTGGCGATGAACGCCACCGAGCGCACGATCCCGCTGAGCGCCGAGAGGTCGTAGAGGAACAGCTTGGCGACGCTGATGCCGCTGAGGACGAGACCGGTGCGCAGAGTGAGGTCCGCGTCCCGGGAGCGCTCGAGCCCGCGCAGGAGCAGCCATGCCGCGGCGACCATCCACGTGACGGTCGCGAGGGCGTGGCCGATCGTGAACCCCAGGGTCGCGTCCCCGGCAGCGCGGCCGACCAGCGTGCCGACGGCCACCAGGGCCGTCGCCGAGGCGAGGAGACCGACCACCCACGACAGGATCATCGCGCCGAGCCGCACGTCGCGGCGCAGCCCGAGCTGCCGGCCGGTGGCCCACACGCCGGCGACCGCAAGGGCCCCGATGAGCACGCTGTCGGCCAGCGCTGCAGCCATGTCATGGTCGATCGCACTGTCGACGCTGAGCACCGACAGGGGGTGCTCCAGCCAGGCGAAGAGGGCGACCACGGAGGAGCCCCCACCCAGGTACAGGGTCAACCGGGAGCGGGTCATGCCCGCGAGGGTGACCTGGCTCAGGGCGAAGAGGGCCAGCAGTGTGCCGATCACGCGCTCGGGGGCGCCGGACACGATGGCGAGGATGGCGGCGACGGTTCCCGCGACACCCACGGTGGTGACCAGGTGTGCGGCGAGCGGACCGATGGGCGGGCGGGTGAGAGCAGTCACCGTTGCGAGGAGGACGACCGCCGCCAGGGTGAGGACCAGCGTCCGACTCGGCTCCTCCAGCGGTGCCGTGCAGGCGAGGGCGCCCACGGCCAGGAGCCCCACGGCGACCGAGGAGGCGACGTCGCGCGGGTCGCGGCGAACGGCCAGCGTCGAGGTGACGACCGTGCTGAGCAGCACCACGACACCGACGGTGAGGTGTCCGACCGCGTCGACGCCTCCTTGCGGGGAGTCGCTCGCGCCGACGACGAGCGAGATCGCCAACGGGGTGGTGCGCGCGATGGTGAGGACCGGCCAGGTGTGTCGGCTCCCGGCCCACCATCCCGCCAGGCACAGCACGCCGAGGAAGGCCGACACCACCCAGCCGAAGTCCCGCGCGACGAACGGCGCGAGGCCTGCCGCACCAGCGACGAGGAGCACGCCGAGGAGCTCGCTGTCCCAGCGACGTGCGAGGTGGAGGCCGCCGACGGCCACGAGGACCGACAGGAACAGCCCCACCGACGGGCGGACCCACCCGTAGCCGCTCGTCATCGCCACGACGTCGAGGTATGCCGCGGCTGCTCCGGTCGCGACGAGCGCCACCGAGGCACTGCTCACGGACCCGCGTCGCCGCTCCTCCTCGCCGTTGCGCACGCCGATCGCCGCCAACAGGGCAGCCAGCGCGGCGCCGGCCGTGACCCGTGCCACCGGACCGAACCAGCCCTGCTGGGCGGCGAGCACGAGGAGCATCGCGACGCCGGCCAGGGTGACGACGGCGCCGGTGAGGGCGAGTGCCCTCGTGACGGCGCCCTCTCGCCGGTACCAGGGGACGGCCGGGAGGGGCGGTGGAGTGACGACCACCTGAGGACGGACGACCGGTGGAGTCGACGGGTTGGCCCCGCTGGCCATGGCCAGCGCTGCCGCAGCGGGCGTCCCGGATGCCGTGAGGTCCGCTCCCGGTGGTTCGGATGCCGCCGCAGTCGTCGCTGGGGACGTGGCGGGCGCCGCGGCCCTCGCCGGTCGGGACCGGCCCGCTCCGGTCGTCTCCGCGGCGGCAGCCGCGCGGGGGCTCTCGCGGTCGAGCTCCGCGCGCAGGCGCGCCAGTCCGTTGCCGACGGCATACATCCGGTTCATCGCGTCGGCGAACTCGGCCTCGAGCTGGTGGACGGTGTCGCGGTGGGTCATCACCACACCATGCCCCTCCGAACGCCCGAGATGCCTGAGCACGCCGACTCAACGGCGTGCCCAGGCATCTCGAGCGGGTGGATCAGTTGTCGGCGGTGTCCCGCGCGGCCAGCGCGACCTCGACCTCGATGGTGCTGCCTTCGCGCAGCACGGTCAGCGTGACCTTGTCACCGACCGAGCGCTCTCTCACCTGGCCGACGAGCGAGAGGGCAGAGTCCACGCGCTCACCGTCGACGGCGGTGACGACGTCGCCCGCCCGCAGTCCGGCCTCGGCGGCAGGGGTTCCCTCGCCGACCGACACGACCTCGGCACCGGCCCTCGTGGCCGACCCGTCGGAGGCGGACCCGTCCTGCGGGGTCACGCCGAGGAAGGCGTGGGTGACCTCGCCGGTCTCGATGAGCTGCGACGCGACCGAGGTCGCCTCGTTGACCGGGATGGCGAAGCCGATCCCGATGTTGCCCGACTGGCCCGAGGGCGAGCCGAGAGACGCGATCGACGAGTTGATCCCCACGAGCTGGCCCTGGGCGTTGACGAGGGCACCGCCGCTGTTGCCGGGGTTGATCGCGGCCGACGTCTGGATGGCGTTCGTGACGACGGGCTCGGTCTGACCTTGGCCCTGGCCGAACGGGTCGGAGGGGCCGCTGCTCTCGCCCTCTGTCGACACCGGGCGGTTGAGGGCGCTGACGATGCCGGTCGTGACCGTCCCGGCAAGGCCGAGAGGGTTGCCGACCGCCATGACGGGGTCGCCGACCTTCAGCGCGTCCGAGTCGCCGGTGGCGATCGGCCGGAGGTCCTTCGGGGCGTCCGAGATGGCGATGACGGCGAGGTCGGTGGACGGGTCGGTTCCGCGGATCTCGGCGTCGTAGGTCCGACCGTCGGCCAGGGTGACGGAGAGCTTCTCCGCGCCGGAGACGACGTGGTTGTTCGTCAGGACGTTCCCCGCGGAGTCGATGATGACGCCGGAGCCCTGGCCTCCTTGCTGGCCCGACGACGCGGTGATGCTCACGACGCTGGGCGAGACGGCTGCGGCGGTGGCTGACCAGTCCGGGGACGAGGGGTCGGACTGGCTGACCGGTGCGGCATCGGTGCCGGCCTGCTGCGACGCCGCGGCGGCGGAGGGCTGTGCCTCGTCGGCCCACAGTCGGGACGCGGCGACCGTGCCTCCCGAGGAGAGGAGGGCAGCCAGGACGGCCACCGTCGTGATCTCAGCCGTCCGGCGACGTCCCGGGCGCGGGGCCGCGGACCCGTGAGGAGCGACGGGACCGAACGGGCCGGGGGGCGGGGTCGACCCGTGGACGGGAATGGGCTCCGTCGGGTGCCCGGCCGGGCCCCGCGGGGCCGTGGTCGCGCCCCCTGGGGTGTACCACTGCGGGGTGGGGTTCGGGTCGCTCATGGCCTGCTCCTTGTGTGTGTGTTTGGTTCTACGCCAGTAGAACCCGCACACGTGGGGTGGGCCTGATCATTGGCTGGGAGTTGCCTGTGGGAGGCGGACGACGAAGGTGGCACCGCCCCCGGGGGTCTCGGCCACACCCACCCGGCCGTGGTGCTGGGCGACGATGGCGGCGACGATGGCCAAGCCGAGCCCGCTCCCGCCCCCCGTGGCCCGACCGCGGCTCGGGTCAGACCGGTAGAAGCGCTCGAACACCTTGGTCGACGACTCGCGAGGCACTCCCGGCCCGTGGTCGCGGACCTCGAGGGCGACACCCTCGGGTTCGTGGCCGACGGCAACCTCCACCGGCGTGCCGGCAGGGGTGTGGCGCAAGGCGTTCGCCACGAGGTTGGTCACGACCTGGCGCAGCCTCGGTTCCGAGCCCGACACGACGGTGGGGCCGAGAGGTCCGTCGAGACCCAGGAGGCTCACCCGGCGATCCGGCGCGCGCACTCGAGCGTCCGCGACGGCATCCGCCGCGAGGACGGTGAGGTCGACCGGACCCACCGCGGCTTCGGGGGCGTCGTCGATGCGCGCGAGGGTGAGGAGGTCCTCGACGAGCCCGCTCATCCGGTCGGACTCGCCCTCGATGCGCTCCATGGCGGATGCGATCGCAACCGGGTCCGAGACCGCACCCTGCCGGTAGAGCTCTGCGTAGCCACGCACCGTCGCGAGGGGGGTGCGCAGCTCATGGGAGGCGTCGGCGACGAACTGACGCATCCGCTCCTCGCTCGCCTCGCGCACGGCGAACGAGGACTCGACCCGGGCGAGCATCGTGTTGAGGCTGCGCGAGAGGGAGGTCACCTCGTCGTCCGCCTGGCGCACCGGGACACGCTGGGTGAGGTCACCGGCGGCGATGGCAGCGGCCGTGTCCTCGATCCGAGAGAGCGGGCGGAACGCCCTCCGGACGGCGTACCTCGCCATGACGACGGACAGCAGCAGGGCGACCACGCCGATGAGGCTGGTGGTGATGAGCAGGCTCGTCACCGTGTGGGTCACCCGGTCGAGCGGAACGCCGACCGCGAACGTCGCCTCCTCGTCCTTGACGCGGCCGGCGATGAAGCGCCAGCGGTCCCTGCCGTCCTCGGAGAGCACGGTGAACGGCAGACCGGCCGTGACCCGTGGGTCGTCGACCGACAGCTCTGGTAGCGCTGGCTGCGACCTGTCTCTCTGTCCGACCGGCATCCGGAGAAACGAGGCCGCCGGCACCTGCAGCTCGAAGGCGTAGTTCGTCGGGAGGCCGGACCGCCGGTCGCGCAGGTCGTCGACCGCCTGCTGGGCGACGGGGCGGGCCACCGAGCGAAGCTCCGCGTCGACACCCCTCATGAGGTCCGAGCGCATGAGGTACGCGGACACGAGGGTGGTGAGCAGGAGCGCGGCACCGACGAAGACGCCGACGATCCCGACGAGCCGACGCCGGAGCGGGACAGCCTCGAGTCGTCGGACGACGCGCGCCACCGGACCGGTCGCCGGGCCCGGTGCGGAGGAGTCGGTCATCCGCCCTGCGGTGGCAGGCGCAGGACGTAGCCGACGCCGCGCTTGGTGTGGATGAGCGGCGGCATCCCCTCGGTGTCGATCTTGCGACGCAGGTAGGAGATGTAGGACTCGACGATCCCGGACTCACCGCGGAAGTCGTAGTCCCACACGTGGTCGAGGATCTGGGACTTCGAGAGCACCCGGTTGGGGTTGAGCATGAGGTAGCGGAGCAGCTTGAACTCGGTGGGGCTCGTCTCGATGACGCGGCCGGCCCGTCGGACCTCGTGCGAGTCCTCGTCGAGCTCGAGGTCCTCGAACCTCAGCACCGGGCGGTCCTCGTCGGCGTCGCCACGGGTGCGACGGAGCACGGCGCGGATCCGGGCGACGACCTCCTCGAGGCTGAACGGCTTGGTGACGTAGTCGTCACCGCCGACGGTGAGGCCCTTGATCTTGTCGTCCACCGAGTCCCGCGCCGTCACGAAGACGATGGGCAGCGACCGCCCCTGCTCCCGGAGCCGACGCGTCACGGTGAAGCCGTCCATGTCGGGGAGCATGACGTCGAGCACGCAGAGGTCGGGCTTGTGGTCGCCCGCGACCTTGAGCGCCTCACTGCCACTGGCAGCGGTGGCGACGTCGAAACCGGCGTAGCGCAGGGACGTCGCGAGCAGCTCTCGGATGTTGGGTTCGTCCTCGACGACGAGGAGACGGGCTTCGGGGATCTGGGTCGTCACGCTCGCCAGTGTGGCGGCCGATCCTGTGAGTTGTCTGGACGTCTGCTGAGTCAGGTGGATGCGCGGTCCCCGCCGGTTCGCACCTTGGCGTCGAAGTCGGCGTCGGAGTCGAAGGCGGAGTCGAGGTCCGAGGCCAGGACGGCCGAGGGGGACGGCTGGGGGTCCGTGGGGGAGTCGACGGGCAGGAGCACGCGAAGCACCGTGCGCCCGGGCTCGGAGTCGATCTCGATCGACCCGCCGTGCCGCTCGACGACGATGCGCCGGGCGATGTCGAGACCGAGACCCGTGCCCCGGCCGACCTCCTTGGTCGTGAAGAAGGCCTCGAAGGCCTGGTCGGCGACCTCGGGCGGCATTCCCGGGCCCGTGTCGGCGACCTCCACGACGACCCCCTGCTCGGCGTGGTGCGTGCTGATCCGCAGGACGCCCTGGCCGTCCATCGCGTCGAGCGCGTTGTCGATGAGGTTGGTCCACACCTGGTTGAGCTCACCCGCATAGGCGTCGAGCGTCGGAAGGTCGTCGTCGTACTCTCGCTCGATCGTGATGTCCCCCACCCGAAGCTTGTGGCCGAGCATCGTCAGCGTGCTCTCGATGCCCTCGACGACGTCGATGCGCTGCCGCGCTGCCCGGTCCATCTGCGAGTAGGACTTCACGGCAGCCACGAGCGTGGACACCCGGCGCGTGGACTCCCTGACCTCGCCGAGGAGGGCGACCGCGCCGACGGTCGCGGTGACCCACTCGATCGCCGACTGGAGCGCCTCCGGGCCGACAGCCGCGAGCACCCGGTCGCACCACTCGGTCTCGAAGGACGCCGAGGCCAGGGTCGGCGCGAAGAGCCAGTCGCGCTCGACGCCGTGGTCGGACAGCCAGTCGGAGAGTGCCTCCTCCCGTTCGGCGACGGCCAGCGCATCGGAGACCACGGGCTGCGGGACGGCCTCGAGCCGAAGCGCGTCGAGTCTCTCGTACGCCTCGGCCGTGATGCCGTGCGCGGCGAGGGCGCGCAGGGACTTGGTGACGTACAACAGGGTCGCCTCGAGGCCGTCGACCGCCCGGGTTGCCGCGGCGGCCGGGTTGTTGAGCTCGTGAGCCAGACCGGCCGACAGGGTGCCGAGGGTCACCAGCGCCTCGTGCGACCGGACACTCGCCTCGATGCTGCGGGCGGAGGTGAAGAGCCCTTCGATGAAGTGCCGCACGAGCGGCACCTCGGCGAGAAGGTCGCCGAGGGCCGTCGCTGGAACCCGCAGCACCCGCCCCGGGCCCGCGGCCCGGCCCGTCGCCAGGTAGACGCCACTGCGGTCCCAGGCGACGAAACCCCCGGCCCAGCGGCCAGGCGTGTCGAAGGACCCCACGGCCATCTGCTCCAGCCGCATCTGCCGGGTGAGCAGGATGCGGCCCTCGAGGAGCACCCACCACGACTCCGCAGGCGCACCCTCGGTCCACAGGAGGTCACCACCGGCGAAGGTCACCTCCTCGGACGCGTCGATCATGGAGGAGAGCTCCTGGTCCCCGAGGCCGTCGAACAGCTCGAGCGCCCGCACCTCCTCGAAGAGCGTCATCAGGTCGTCGCCAGGTAGCTGTGGACGAAGGAGACCGCCATCGCACCCTCGCCGACCGCGGACGCGACGCGCTTCATGGAGTCGAGCCGCACGTCGCCGGCGGCGAAGACGCCAGGGACGCTGGTCTCGAGGGGGAACGGCTGCCGGTCGGGGAGGACCCATCCGTCGCCGATTGCGGTCCCCGTGAGGACGAACCCGTGCTCATCGCGGGCCACCGTGGACCCGAGCCAGTCGGTGCGGGGCTGGGCGCCGATGAACACGAACAGCCAGCCCGTCGTCACGTCCTCGGTCCCGCCGTCCCGCCGGTCGCGCAAGGTGAGACGCTCGAGATGCCCCTCTCCGGTGGCCGCGCAGACCTCGGAGTTGAACCGGACCTCGATGTTCGGGGTGGCTCCGATCCGTTCCACGAGGTACGACGACATCGAGGCCGCCAACGACGGGCCGCGCACGACCATGACGACCCGCTCGGCATACCGGGCGAGCTGGAGCGCGGCCTGCCCGGCGGAGTTCGCTGCTCCCACGACGTGCACGACGTCTCCGGCCACCTGGGTGGCCTCACTCGCCGTGGCGCCGTAGTAGACCCCCCGCCCGGTGAGGTCGGCGACACCCGGTGAGTCGAGCTTGCGGTACGACACGCCGGTCGACACGATGACGGCGCGGGACTCGATCTCACCGTCGTCGAGGATCACGGCGTGCACGGGTCCACGGGTCTCGATCCCCACGACGTCGCGGGCCAGCACCATCTCGACCCCGAAGCGTGAGACCTGAGCCACCGCGCGCATCGTGAGGTCGGCGCCGGAGAGCCCCTTGGGGAACCCCAGGTAGTTCTCGATCGACGCGCTGGTGCCCGCCTGCCCGCCCGGCGCCTCCCGTTCCACGATGACGGTCGAGAGGCCCTCGGACGCGCCGTACACCGCGGCCGCGAGTCCTGCTGGGCCGCCTCCGACGATGCAGAGGTCGTAGAGGGGCTGGGTCGCCGTCGTGCGCAGGCCGAGGGCGGTCGCCAGGACCCGTGACCCGGGGGACCGCAGCGCCTCCGCGTCCGGGACGAGCACGAGCGGGAGGTCATCGGGAGTCGCGCCGGCGAGCTCGAGGAGCCGTTGTCCCTCCTCGTCCTTCTCGACGTCGAACCAGTGGTACGGCACGTGGTTGCGGGCGAGGAAGGTCTTCACCTCGTGGCTGCGCTCGGACCACCGGTGGCCCACGACCCGGACCTCGGACTCCCGGCTGGGGTTCTCCCTCGCCCAGTCCTCGAGCAGATCGTCGATGACGGGGTAGAGCCGCTCCTCCGGGGGGTCCCACGGCTTGAGGAGGTAGTGGTCGAGGCCGATCGTGTTGATCGCCCGGATCGCGACGTCGGTGTCGGCGTATGCCGTGAGGAGGAGGAGCTTCGCCGTCGGGGCGGAGGGACGCACCTGCCCGAGCATCTCGATGCCCGTCATGACCGGCATCCGCTGGTCGCTGATGATCAGGGCCACGGGGCGGCCGCGCAGGGCGAGCTCGGCGAGGACGGACAGCGCCTCGCCCCCGGACGACGCCCGAACCACCCGGTGGTCGGCGCCGTAACGGGCCCGCAGGTCCCGAGCGATCGCCGCGGCCACCTGTGGGTCGTCGTCGACCGTGAGGATCGTGGGCTTGGCCATGCAGTCGCCTCCGGAGGTGGACCGAACACTCCGGAGGCTATCTGGTCGGTGCCCTGCGGTCAGTCGGTCAGTCGGTCAGTAGCCGTCGTAGGGGCCGGAATCGTCGAGGTAGCCGCCCGCTCCGAGGGCGAAGAAACCGATGATCGCCAGGATGCTGACGAGGAGGCCGACCCCGAAGGCGATCCAGCCGTAGCGGGTCATCCGGGCAGACCCTTCCGGGTCGGTCGACTGCTTGCTGAGACCGACGATGCCGAAGATCAGCGCGGGCAGGGTGAGCAGGCTGCAGCACAGGACGCTGAGGACGCCGGCCGTGATGGTGAGCACGATGGCGCTCACGTTCTGCTTCGGTGCCTCGAAGGCACCAGGTGCGGCATACGGGCCGGCAGCGTAGGGGGGCTGGCTGCCGTATGCCGGGGGCTGGCTGCCGTATGCCGGCGGCTGGCCGTAGGGCGGCGGCTGGCCGTAGGGCGGCGGCTGGCCGAAGGCGGGTGGCGGGCCGGGCGGCAGAGGCTGCCCGTATCCGGGGAACACGCCGTACGGCGGGGGCGGCCCGCCCACGGGAGGGGGGCCCGGAAGCTGGGGCTGCCCATATCCCGGAAACACGCCGTACGGCACGGGCGGCCCCGCCACGGGCGGGACGTAGTCAGGTGAAGGGGGTGGGTCCCACGCGGTGCTCGCGGGGTCGGTGCGTTCGGGCAGGGTGCCGTCCGGTTGGGCGCGCTCCGGGTCGGTGCGTTCGGGGGGGATGCCGTCCGGTTCGGTGCCGTCCGGGCCGGTCCGCGGGGGGTCGGTGCCGTCCGGGTCGGTGCGGTCCGGGTCGGTGCTCCCGCTCATGCCCGCCGTCCTTCGTCTCGAGGCGACGCGCCGAGAGGCCCGCCGCGACGAGGGTAGCGGTCGCGCCCGGAGCGCGGCATTCGCCGCCGGTGGGCTCGCGTGTCAGGATCGGCAGGTGAGACTTCCGCTGCCTCAGGTCGAGCCGGACGAGACGCTGCCGAGGTCCGTGACCGTCTACGAGGTGGGGCCGCGGGACGGGCTTCAGAACGAGGCCACCATCGTGCCGACCGCGGTCAAGGTGGAGTTCGTCCGCCGCCTGGCGGCGGCCGGACTGGCGACCGTCGAGACGACGTCGTTCGTCGACCCCAGGTGGGTCCCGCAGCTCGCCGACGCGGCCGAGGTGCTCGAGCTCCTCGGGGATGACGGGCGTGGACCCGCGCGACCAGTCCTCGTGCCCAACGAGCGTGGTCTGGACCGTGCCCTCGAGGCCGGCGTCGGCGCCGTGGCGATCTTCGGCAGTGCGACCGAGAGCTTCGCCCGGCGCAACCTCAACCGCACCATCGACGAGTCGATGGCGATGTTCCGTCCGGTGGTGGAGCGCTCCCGGGCGGAGGGGCTCTGGGTCCGGGGCTACGTCTCCATGTGCTTCGGCGACCCGTGGGAGGGACCGGTGTCCCCGGGTCAGGTCGTCGACGTGTGCCGACGCCTGATGGACCTCGGCTGTGACCAGCTGTCCCTCGGCGACACCATCGGGGTGGGGACCACCGGCCACGTCCACCACCTCCTCGCGGCTCTGGATGCGGCGGGCATCGGGGTCGACCGCGTGGGGGTCCACTTCCACGACACCTACGGCCAGGCCCTCTCCAACACCATGGCGGCCCTGCAGGACGGCGTGACGGTGGTGGATGCCTCCACGGGCGGACTGGGCGGCTGCCCCTTCGCCAAGTCGGCCACCGGCAACCTCGCCACCGAGGACCTCGTGTGGGCCCTTCAGGGCGCTGGCGTCGACACCGGGATCGACCTCGATGCCCTCGTGGCGACGAGCACATGGATGGCCGGACACCTCGGGCGCCCGTCCCCCTCACGCGTGGTCCGGGCGCTCTCCGCCGACTGACCGAGGCGCGACGGCATTCCCCTGCGGGGGCGGACAGTCAAACCGTCCGATGGCGCTGCGCTCCGTGGCGGGCCCGGGGCTGTGAGTTCCGTATGAGTCGAGCACAAGGGGGTGACGCCGCAGCCAGGGAGGTCCACCATGGCGTCATGACCGATCGACCGACCGCCCCGCCCCCCGGTGATCCGGACCCCCAGCGTCCCCCGCAGGTGACACCGGAGGGGAGCACCCCCACGACGGTCCTCCCGCAGGGGGTCGCCCCGGCGACGGCTGCGGCCGGTCCGGCCGGCGGCCCACGGAGGCTGTGGGGCGAGGCGACCTCCACTGGCGGCGGCCGTGCCGCACTGGCGGTGGCCGCGATTTTGGGAACCCTCCTGCTCCTCACGGGGATCGGGCTCATCGCGGCGCTCGCCGGCGACGACGGCCCGGACCGGGGCGAGCGCGTCGGCATGATGGACGACCGTCGCGGCCCCGGGAACGGCATGGGGATGGGTCGCGGGCACGACAAGAAGCAGGGCAACGGGATGCCGGGCGGCAACGGGATGGGGAACCCCCGCCAAGAGAACGGCCCGGAGGACCTCGACGACGCACCGGGCCTCGGCCTCGGCCGCGGGCGTGGCGGGCCTGGCGCAGGTGAGGTGCTCCACGGCGAGTACACCACCGGGGTCACCGGGACGCCGACGGTCATGGTGGTCCAGACCGGCGTCGTGACGGCCTACACGGCAGGCCAGTCGATCGCCGTCGAGAGCGCGGACGGCTTCCGGGCGACCTACTCCCTCGGCGGCGCCATCGACACGCCGCGCAACGTCCCCGTCGCCGTCGGCTCGCAGGTGCGGGTGGTCGCTGCCAAGAGCGGGATGACCGTCACGAGACTGGACGTCCTCGGCTAGGTCGCGGCTGGTGGTCCTCCCGTGGCCCGGGTCGGAGCAGCCCGGGAGTCAGGCTCTTCGTCGAACACGCCGTTGACCCGCGGGCTGATCCGCCGCTCCAGGGCCATCGCGAGGATCGCGACCCCGCCGAGGCAGCCGAGCAGCATGCCGATGAAGGTGCCTCCGAGCTGCCGGTCGAGCATCCAGCCCGCGACGACGGGAGCCGCGACGGCGCCCGTCTGGAACGCCCCCGCCGAGACGGCGTTGAATCGACCGCGTTCACGATCGTGCGCGAGGTCGTTGACGATGGCCGGGACGGTCGGCTGCAGCATCGTCTCGCCGAGCCCGAACATCACGTGGAAGACCACCACGCCGACCGCCGCGAGCAGGGTGCCCGCCACGAGGCCGGTGGCGCCCAGCAGCAGCCACGCAGCGGCCCACATGACGACGAGCCCGAGGAACACCCGGGTGCGGCGGTGGCCGTCGATGACCCGGAGCACGAAGAACTGCAGCCCCACGATGACCGCCGTGTTGGCCGCGAAGGCAAGGCCGATGGTCTGGGTCGACACCTCGCTGACCTGCCGCGCGAAGGCGGGGAAGCCGGCCTCCATCTGGCCGTAGCCGACGAAGCTGGTGAGGAAGGTCAGCAGGGTGATCCACAGGACGGCGGGCTTGCGGAGGATCGCGAGGTAGCCGGTGCCACGGCGGTCCTCCTCGGAGGTGCGCGCGGGCCGGCCGGCGACGTGCCGCAGCGGCCCGAGGAGAAGTGTGATGGGAACGAGGACACAGGCGGCGTCTGCGAGGAAGATCGCCGTGAAGGTGCCGGGGCGGTCGACGTCGGTGAGGAAGCCACTGACGATGCCGCCGATCCCGATGCCCAGGTTCACGAGCGCGAAGTTGATCCCGAAGAACTGGGTGCGCAGCCGCCCCGACACGATCGTCGACGTCAGCGCGTTGTAGCCCGGCCAGGCAACGCCGAAGCTGAGGCCGAGCAGGACGAACGCGACGACGAACGCCGGGACGCTCGTCGCGAACGCGAGGACGAGGGCGCCCAGGAACTGGGCGACGTTGCCGGAGAGGACGACGACCCGGGCGCCGAGGCGGTCGATGAGTGCGCCGACCGGGGCGGTGACGAGCAGGGCGACCATGGCGATGAGGCCCATGAGCAGGCCCGCCACGTCGAGGGAGATGCCGCGCACCTCGTGCACGTAGATGATCGTGAAGGGCAGCGTCATGCCTCGCCCCAGGGTCGACACGGCCGTCGTCGACAGCAGCAACCGGCCCGGCCGGGGGAGAGCGTTCCAGAACCCCCTGAGGGTCAGCTCGTGGACCGGCTCCTCCTGGCGGTCACGCTCGCTCCCCGCCCGGTCCTCGGTGGTCTCGGCCATGCGCTCCACCGTTTCACGGTCCACCGACAGGATCGACCGGTTTCCCGGGGCCTCGGCCGCCCACGACGAGGACGGTGGAGGCGGCCGGCATCCCCCCCAGAACACGGGAGCACGCACCCGTGCGAGCGGTTAGCCTTGTCGGTGGCGCCCGCACCGGGCGCGGACCGGCGATCGCGACAAGAGGTGGACCGTGCCGACTGGCAAGGTGAAGTTCTTCGACTCCGAGAAGGGCTTCGGTTTCGTGTCCGGGGACGCCGGCGAAGGAGACGTCTTCGTCCCGGCGAGCGCCCTCCCGGAAGGCGTCGCGGGTCTCAAGGGCGGCCAGCGGATCGAGTTCAGCATCGCGGAGGGACGCCGCGGCGCCCAGGCCCTTTCCGTGCGCCTCCTGGACCCTGCCCCGTCGGTGAGCGTCAACCGGAGGGTCCGCGACCGCAAGCCCGCCGACGAGATGGTCGTCATCGTCGAGGACCTCATCAAGCTCCTCGACTCGGTGTCCGAGTCGCTGCGCCGAGGGCACTACCCGGACAAGGCGCACGGCAACAAGGTGGCGCAGGTGCTGCACGCCGTGGCGGGCGACCTCGAGCTGTGAGCGCCGCACCCAAGGCCGACACGACGCTTCGCGGCTCCAGCGAGCTCGCGCGAGAGGCCGCGGTCTCCATCGCCGAGGCCGGCGCCGTCGGCGAGCATCTCGGCATGGAGATGGTCGAGGAGCGCGTCGCGACCCACTACTTCGCCTGCACGGCCCTCGCCTACCGCGGGTGGCGGTGGGCCGTCACCGTCGCACGCGTGCCGCGGTCCAAGTCCGTGACGGTCAGCGAGGCCAACCTCGTCCCCGGTGAGGGCGCCGTCCTCTCTCCGGAATGGGTGCCGTATGCCGAGCGCCTGGCTCCGGGGGACGTCGGACCCGGCGACGTCACGCCCTACCTGCCCGACGACCCGTTGCTCGTCGCCGGCTTCGAGGCGACGGGTGACGAGGACGTCGACCAGGTCGCCCTGTGGGAGCTCGGCCTCGGCCGGCCCAGGGTGCTCTCGGCGGAGGGGCGCGAGGTCGCCGCCCAACGGTGGTACGAGGGCGAGTCGGGTCCGACGGCACGGGTCGCCGTCAAGGCCCCTGCGCCGTGCTCGACCTGTGGCTACTTCGTCCCGATGGCCGGGGCCCTGCGGGCGGTCTTCGGTGTGTGCGCCAACGGGTGGTCACCGTCGGACGGCCGGGTCGTCAGCCTCGACCACGGGTGTGGCGCCCACTCCGAGGTGGACCTCGACGCACCGGCTCCGGAGCGGATCTCCCCACCCGTCGTCGACGACTTCGAGTTCGACCCGGCCTGACGGCATCCGGGCCACTTCGCCGGTACCACGCCTGCTTGGGGGTCCCCGCATTCACGCGCCCGAGGCGTTGCCCCGCCCGCGGCCGACGTACCACCAGGCGAAGGCGCCGAGCGCGATGCCGGTGACACACGTCCAGGGCCACCAGGAGCGTTCGCCCGTGTGGAGCGTGGGCACGAGCAGGATGACGACGAGGGCCACGGCCCAGGCGGCGGTGCCGACGACGACGATCACCTTGGTCGGCACCGTGACGGGCGCCGTGGGGGCCGGTTCCCCGAGCGGGGAGCCCGGATGCCGGGCGGTCGGGTCGTCGGGTGTCACCGCTACAGCCTAGGGCCGCTCCCCGGCCTTGCCCGCAGGTCCTGCCGGCCTCCCCCCGGTCGACCCGGGGAATGATTAGCACAGGTAATGAGTTGTGCTAACTATTCGCCCACCCGTCCGACCGAGGAGCCTGTTGTGGAAACCAGCACCCCCACCGTGCCGGCCCGGACGTCGATGACGAGGGCCGAGCGAGACCGCCTGACGAGCGACCTCCGCATGGCGTGCATGCGCATCTCGCGTCGGGTGAGGTTCGAGAGCACCGCACCGGTCGCCCCGCACCAGTTCTCGGTGCTCGTTCGCCTGGAGGAGCGCCCGCGGACCCCGAAAGAGCTCGCGCGCACCGAGAAGGTCAGCGCCCCGAGCATGACCCGCACGGTTGCCGGTCTCGTCGCCGCGGGGCTCGTGGGACGCGCCGACGACCCGACCGACGGCCGATCGGTCATCCTCTCCCTGACGCCGGAGGGGCGACGCACCATCCGTGAGATCCGTCGGCGCCGTGACCAGTGGTTCGCCGCTCGGCTCGAGGGCCTCACCGACGACGAGCGCGCCCTCCTGGCTTCGGCCACCGTGCTGCTCGAACGGGTGGCCGCCGAGTGAGTCCCACCTTCACCTCGCTCGAGGTCCGCAACTACCGGCTCTGGGCGGCCGGCGCTCTCGTGTCGAACATCGGCACCTGGATGGGCCGCGTCGGCCAGGACTGGCTCGTCCTCACCGTGCTCACCGACGGCTCAGCCACGGCGCTGGGCATCGTCACGGGGCTCCAGTTCCTGCCGTTCCTGCTGCTCGCGCCATGGGCCGGGCTCATCGCCGACCGGTTCCCGAAGCGCCGAACCCTGCTCCTCACCCAGACCTCCCTCGCGCTCTCGAGCCTCCTCCTCGGCGTCCTGGCGGTCACCGGCACCGCCCAGCTGTGGCACGTCTACGCCATCGCGCTCTTCCAGGGGATCACCACGGCGATCGACAACCCGGCCCGTCAGGCGTTCGTCTCCGAGATGGTGCCCCCCGAGAAGCTGGCGAACGCCGTGGCGCTCAACTCGGCGTCCTTCAACGCCGGGCGCCTGATCGGCCCGGGCGTCGCCGGCCTGGTCATCGCCTGGTGGGGCACGGGCGAGGCACTCCTCCTCAACACCGTGACCTTCCTGTTCGTCATCGTGGCCCTGCTCCGCCTCCGGGTGGGCGAGCTCAGGCCCGCCCCGCTCGCACGGGCAAGTGGCGGCATCCGAGAGGGGTTCCACTACGTGCGGCGACGCGGCGACATCCAGCTCGTCATGGTCCTCGTCTTCGTGCTCGGCACCTTCGGGATGAACTTCCAGATCACCATGGCGCTCATGGCGACGAAGGTGTTCGACAAGGGGGCTGGGGAGTTCGGCCTCCTCGGGTCCATCATGGCCGTCGGCTCACTGACCGCCGCCCTGCTGTCCGCCCGGCGCAAGACCCCCAGGCTGCGGGTGCTCCTCGTGTCCCTCGTCGGCTTCTCGATCTCGGCAGCCCTTGCGGCGGCGGCGCCGACCTACTGGTGGTTCGCCGCCGCCCTCATCCCCGTGGGCCTCACCGCGCTCACCGCCCTGACGACGGCGAACGCCATGGTGCAGACTCGCGTCTTGCCCGAGATGAGGGGCAGGGTCATGGCCCTCTACATGGCCATCTTCATGGGCGGTACGCCGGCCGGGGCCCCGCTCATCGGCTGGATCTCCGAGCAGTTCGGCGCCCGGTGGACGATCGGCATCGGAGCGCTCGCCGTGGGGCTCACGCTCGTCGGTGTCTCCGTGTGGCTGGCGAGGTCGCAGAATGTGCGGGTGAGCTACGAGTCGCAGCGCCGGCCACGGGTGCGGGTCACCGCCAGCCCCATCGCTCAGGACGGGGAGCGGCCCACCGTCTCCGTGCCGGAGCCGGCGCGCTGATGGCCGGGCCGGCATCCCGCCGAGGCGCGACGTGACGCCGGTGTTCCGGCGCCGGATGACCCTCGGCGTCCTCGCGTTCCTGCTCGCGGTCGCCGTCGTCTACGCCATCACGCGCTGAGCCGCGGGCCGGGTGACAGGGAGGCGCAGGTCCGGCAGAGTGGGCCACCCGAGCTCGTCCCCCCGGAGGAGAATGCCGTGTCGGAACCCCGTGACGGAGTCGACCCGTCCGTCCCGCCGAGCGGTGAGGGCTGCATGGAGTGCCAGAGCTCCGGAGGATGGTGGGTGCACCTGCGGCGGTGCGCCCAGTGCGGGCACATCGGGTGCTGTGACACCTCGCCGGCACAGCACGCCAGGGCCCACGCCGCCGAATCGGGTCATCCGATCATCCGGAGCTACGAACCGGGGGAGGACTGGTGGTACGACTTCCGGACCCGGCATGGTGGGCGCGGGATGGATCTCGCACCGCCACTGTCGCGCCCCGAGGAGCAGCCCGTACCAGGTCCTGCCGGTCGGGTGCCGGACGACTGGCGTGAGCAGGTCCACGACTGACGGTCCGGCGCCGACACCGCGGGTGCGCGCACAGCCGTGAGGTGACCGGGCTCATGGCCGCGGCGCCGGGAGCCGCCTAGCCTCGAGGAGTGGGCAGCAGCGCCTCCGGGCTCATCGACCGTGCGCGGCCCGATGACGTCCTCCACCTCGCCGTCGACCGTGGTCGCGTGCCGATGGCGATCGGCGCCCTTCTTGTTCTCGAGCCGGATCGCCGCCCTCGCGCGGACGTGGTTCGGGACACTCTTCTCCATCGGGCGGCCGGAGTTCCGCGTCTGGGTCAGCGCCTCGCGACCACCCCGCCCGGTGCGGGGCGACCGGTGTGGCTGGATGCCGGCTCGGACGTGCTGGCCGATCTCGTCGACGGTGTGGTGGTGCCGACCTCGGGGACGGCGGAACCCGGTGGGACGTCGCGAGTGCTGCTCGACGCCACGGCTGACCTCGTGATGCACCGGCTCACGCCCGAGCGACCTCTCTGGCGGGCGCGCCTCCTGCTCGACTCCGAGGGTGGCGTGCTCGGCATCGGGATCGTCGCGCACCACGTGCTCGCCGACGGGATGGGTGGCCTGGCCGTGCTCGGCGCGCTCGCCGACGGAGGACCGGCCGGCCCGGTCCGGCCGGCGGAACGCCGCCCGGAAGCTCGTCCTCCGTGGCTGGACCTGGCCCGCGACGCGTGGACCGGTCGGCTGCTCGGCGTCCGGACCCCAGGAAGGGCCGTCCGACGCGTCGGCGGGGGCCTCGACGAGCTGGGCCTGCGACGCCCGCACGGCGCCGAGAGGTGCAGCCTCCTCGCGCCCTCGAGCGGCCGTCGCCGGCTCGCCGTGTGCCAGGTGGAGCTCGCCGGCACCCTTGCCACTGCTCGGACGAGAGGGGCGACGGTCAACGACCTGGTCGTCACTGCGGTCACGGGGGCCCTCGTTCGGCTGCTCGAGCACCGTGGGGAGCACGTCCGTGAGCTCGTCGTGTCGGTGCCGGTGTCCCGCCGACGGCAAGGGGACGCCGCCAGTCTGGGAAACGCGACGGGGGTCGTGCCGGTCCGGGTGCCCGCAGTCGTCGACGCCCAGGAGCGCCTCACGTCGCTGCTGCAGCAGCAGGCGAGGGTGAGGTCCAGGGGCCGCGGCGGGTCCGCGGCCGTCCTGACCCCGGTCTTCCGCACTCTCGCCGCCGTCGGGGCGTTCCAGGCATTCATCGACCACCAGCACCTGGTGCACACGTTCGTGACGAACCTGCGTGGCCCCACGGAGCGGCTAATGTTCGCGGGTTCACCCGTGGCAGCGGTCGTGCCGGTGGCAGTCAACCCGGGGAACGTGACGCTGTCCTTCGATGTCCTCTCCTACGCCGGGACACTGGGCATCACGGTCGTCGCGGACCCGGTCCGCGTGCCGGAGACCGACTGGTTCCGCGATGTCCTGGAGGAGGAGCTCCGGGCGGTCGTGGGGGCTGGGGGGTGACCGGGGCGCCTCAGGCGAGCTGCTTCACGACGTGCTCCACGCACCCGAGGAGACGGCTGACGTCGTCCGGCTCGACCGCAGGGAAGCATGCGACGCGCAGCTGGTTGCGGCCGAGCTTGCGGTAGGGCTCCACGTCGACGATCCCGTTGCTCCGCAACACCTTCGCGACGGCGGCGGCGTCGACGGCGTCGTCGAAGTCGATCGTGGCGACGACCCGCGAGCGGTGTGACGGGTCGGCGACGTACGGAGCGGCATACTCGCTCGCCTCTGCCCAGTCGTAGAGGCGACCCGAGGAGTCGGCCGTGCGTGCGGTGGCCCAGTCGAGTCCGCCCTGTGCGTTGAGCCACTCGACCTGGTTGGCCAGCATCGCCAGGGTCGCCACGGCGGGCGTGTTGTAGGTCTGGTCGAGGCGGCTGTTGCTGATCGCCGTCGGCAGGCTGAAGAAGTCGGGGACCCACCGGCCGGATGCCGCGATCTCCTCCACCCGGGCGAGGGCTGCGGGTGAGAACAGGGCGAGCCAGAGGCCGCCATCCGACGCGAACGACTTCTGCGGCGCGAAGTAGTAGACGTCCGCCTGCCGGATGTCGACCGGCAGGCCGCCGGCGCCCGACGTCGCGTCGACGAGGACGAGAGCATCGTCGTCGGCTCCCTCCACCCGGTGGACCGGCGCCATGACGCCGGTGCTCGTCTCGTTGTGGGCCCAGGCGTAGACGTCGACCCCGGCCTCGGCCCGTGGGTCCGGCCGGCTGCCCGGCTCGCTGGCGATGACGGTGGGCTCGCCGAGGAACGGGGCGTTCCTCGTCACGGTCGCGAACTTGCTCGAGAACTCGCCGAAGGTCAGGTGCTGGGCGCGGTCCCGGACCAGGCCGAACGCCGCGATGTCCCAGAACGCCGTCGCGCCACCGTTGCCGAGGACGACCTCGTAGCCGTCGGGGAGGTCGAAGAAGGTGGCGAGGCCGCTTCGGACCGTCTTGACGAGGTTCCTCACGGGCGCCTGCCGGTGGGACGTGCCGAGGACGGTGTGGCCGATCGCGGACACCGCCTCGACCTGGGCGGCGCGAACCTTCGACGGTCCGGACCCGAAGCGACCGTCTCCGGGGAGCAGGTCGGCGGGGATGGTGATGTGGGCGTCGCTCACGAGCTTCTCCGGTGTCGGTATGGGGTGTGTCAGTGGTGACTGTCGGCCCGCGGCGGTGGACGGGGCGGCGGGCGACGTCGTCGGCCGCCCGGGACGGCATCCATCCTCCCGAACCTGACCGGACGCCGGACGGGAGGTCCACCACGCGGAACCGGTGTGCGCCAATCGGCCGGTCGCCGGTCGGGCTCTGTGAGAGCGCCCTGTGCGCGGCGCCAGCGGTCCCGCCACGGCTCAGTTGCTCAGCGGGCGGGGTCGAAGCCCTTGACGTCCTCGATGGGACGGGGACCGGGACCGACGTAGCGGGAGCTGGGCCGGATGAGCCGCCCGGTCTTCTTCTGCTCCAGAACGTGGGCCGACCAGCCGGCGGTGCGGGCGCACGCGAACAGCGGGGTCAT
This sequence comes from uncultured Nostocoides sp., assembly GCA_937907685.1. Taxonomy (GTDB): domain Bacteria; phylum Actinomycetota; class Actinomycetes; order Actinomycetales; family Dermatophilaceae; genus Fodinibacter. The sequence continues at coordinate 75,638 of CALCXF010000019.1, read as the reverse complement.
CATGTCGCCGGGGACGTCCGCGAAGTCGAGGAGCACGGCGGCCCAGTAGTCGACGTTGGTCTCCATGACGCGCTCGGGGTGGCGCTCCGCGAGCTCGGCCATCGCCGCCTTCTCGAGCTCCAGGGCGACCTCGTAGCGCGGCGCGCCCAGGCGCTGGCAGGTGTCGCGGAGCACCGCCGCCCGTGGGTCGTAGGCGCGGTAGACGCGGTGCCCGAAGCCCATCAGGCGCTCCTTGCGGTCGAGCACCTCCTTGACGTACCGACGGGCGTCGCCCATCTGCTCGACACCTTCGATCATGTGCTGTGCTCGACTGGGGGCTCCGCCGTGGAGGGGGCCGGAGAGGGCCCCGATGGCTCCGGAGAGGCAGGCGGCGACGTCCGCGCCGGTCGAGGCGATGACGCGCGCGGTGAAGGTGGAGGCGTTGACCCCGTGCTCGGCGGCGGAGATGAAGTAGGCGTCGACGGCCTCGACGTGCTGAGGGTCGGGCTCGCCGCGCCAGCGGATCATGAAGCGCTCGGCGATGGTTCGTCCCTTGTCCACCTCCCGCTGCGGCACCATGGGCCGGCCCTGGCCGTGGGCCGACTGGCCGATGAACGAGATCGCCATGACCGAGGCGCGCGCGAGGTTCTCGCGGGCCTCGTCGTCGTCGATGTCGAGGAGCGGCTTGAAGCCCCACACCGGGGCCAGCTGCGCCAGCGCCGACTGGACGTCCACGCGGATGTCGCCGGTGTGCACCGGCAGTGGGAACGGCTCGGCCGGCGGCAGGCCGGGGTCGAACTCGTTGTCGACGAGCAACCCCCAGACCTGCCCGAACGAGACCCGTCCCACGAGGTCGTTGATGTCGACCCCGCGGTAGCGGAGGGCGCCGCCCTCCTTGTCGGGTTCGGCGATCTCGGACTCGAAGGCGATGACGCCCTCGAGCCCAGGCCGGAAGTCCGGATCGCCCCCCGGGTCGGAGGTCCCTGCGGTGGCGGTGCTCATGGCGTCCCCAATCGTCGCTCGGCGCCTTTGTCGGGCGGCCCCATTGTGCACGGCGGCGTCAGGGGTTCCCACTCGTGGACCCGGCACCGGACGTCATGCCGGGGCCGCGCCGGTCGCGGACCGCCATGTTCGGACCACCCGGATCGCGCATCTCGAACAGGTCGGTGGCCTCGAGGAGCTTGCTGAGCTTGGCGTAGCCGTAGTTGCGCGGGTCGAAGGAGGACTGGTTCGAGATGTGGTTGCCGACCGTGCCCACCCGTGCCCACCCGGAGTCGTCGGCGGCTCCCTCGACGGCTCCCCGAAGGAGCCTGACGAGCTTGGCGTCGCCGCGCAGCTGGGCCCGGGTCGCACGTGCAGGCGTGGCGGCGGGCGGGGCGGAGATGGGAGCGGCCTTCTTCTTCGGGGAGGCCTTGGTCGCCCCGACGGACGTGCCGCCCTTGGTGCTCGTCGCCTTTGCGGTGGCCCGACGACGGGTGGGTGTGACGGGCGCGTGCGCGACCTCCGCCCTGTCGTCCGCCGCCTCGGCGTCCGTCCCCCCGACGTCCACCTGACCGCTCGGCGCCGGCAGTCGGTTGAGCACGAGGAAACGCGTACAGGCGCTCTGGAACGGCTCAGGCGTCTTGGCGTCGCCGAACCCGTAGACGTGGGCCCCGTGCTCACGCAGGTGCATGACCAGAGGGGTGAAGTCGGCGTCCGACGACACGAGCGCGAACGCGTCGGGACGCTGGGTGTGGAGGATCTCGACGGCATCCACGGCGAGGGCGATGTCGCTGGCGTTCTTCCCCTTGCTGGGGTCGAACTGCTGGACGGGCCGGATGCCGTGGTCGTGCAGCACCGCGACCCAGCTCTTCAGCCCGGTCTTCGTCCAGTTGCCGTAGGCACGTCGCACGTTGGTCTCCCCGAGCGTCGACAGCTCTCCGAGGATGACGTCGATGCGCCCCGCGGTGGCGTTGTCGGCGTCGATGAGGAGGGCGATCTGGGCCGGCTTGTCCATGCGGGGACCCTAGCCCTCGGCCGGCGGAGGCGCCGGGGGGTCGGACTCCGGTGCGTCGTCGGGCATGATCTGCGGGTGCTCCTGCGCTCCCACCTCCCGGACCTCACCCCGCTCCGGGAGAGCGCGGCATACCGGCGGTTGTATGCCGGCTTCACCCTGTCGAACATCGGCTCCCAGATGGCGATCGTCGCCATCGGGCTGCAGGTCTACGACATCACCGGTTCCACGGCGGCAGTCGGCGTCGTCGGGTTCTTCGCGCTCGTGCCGCTCGTCGTCATGGGGCTCTACGGGGGGTCGCTGTCCGACCACCACGACCGGCGCTCGGTGGCGCTCCTGGCGAACCTCGTGGCGTGGCTGACGAGCATCGCGTGTGCGGTCCAGGCGTGGATGGGCAACACCAACGTGCTCGTGCTCTACCTGCTCGTCGCCGTGTGGAGCGGTGCGTTCGGGGTCAGCTCACCGGCCCGGTCGAGCATCTACCCACGGATCCTGCCGCGTCAGCAGCTGCCGGCCGCCAACGCGCTCGGCGTCTTCGCGATGTCCGCGGCGATGATGTTGGGCCCGCTGCTCGCCGGGCTGCTCATCGACTGGGGTGGCTACGGCGTGGCCTACACCGTGGATGCCGTCGTCACCACGGCGGCGCTGTGGGGTCTGTGGCGGCTGCAGCCCCTGCCGCCGGAGCGGCACGAGGAGGGCGGGGCCACGCGGGCCGGCTTCGGATCGGTCGTCGACGGCTTCCGCTTCCTGCGCACGGCGCCCAACGTGAGGATGACCTTCGTCGCCGACATCGCAGCGATGCTCCTGGCGCAGCCCCGGGTCATCTTCCCGGCCGCTGGTGCGGTGATCCTCGGTGGAGGAGCGCGAACGGTGGGCTACCTCTATGCCGCCGGGGCGGTCGGAGCGGTGCTCGCCACACTGGCCTCCGGACGGCTCGGCCACGTGCGTCATCAGGGCCTCGCGATCATGGTGAGCATCGTCGGCTGGGGCCTCGGAATCGCCGGCCTGGGGGTCGCCCTGCTCGGGGCGGGGAACTGGCTCACCCGCGAACAGGCCCTGTGGGGAGCCCTCGCGGCGATGGCGTTCGCAGGGGGATCGGATGCCGTGAGCGCGGTCTTCCGCACGACCATCCTCCAGTCGGCTGCCCCGGACCGGATGCGGGGCCGCCTCCAGGGCGTGTTCATCGTCGTCGTGGCCGGCGGCCCACGAGTGGGGGAGCTGCTCGGCGGTGTGGTGGCCGACCGGATCGGGGAGGGCTGGATGGCCGTCGTGGGAGGCCTCGCCTGCCTGGTGGCCATCGGTGTCCTGTCGTTCCGGCACCCGCACTTCCTCCGCTATGACGCGCGCCATCCCACCCCGTAGCGCGCACCCGAGCATCCCTCGCGGGACGGCATAGGGTCGGGCGATGGACCACCGACGCCTCGACTACGACGGTGACGGACTCACCGAGGACCAGCTCCTGGAGACGCCGTTCGCCCAGGCTCGGCTCTGGGTCGACGAGGCGCTCGCGCGGGCCGAGCGCTCGCCGGACGTCGTCGAACCCCTCGCCATGTCGGTCGCGACCGTCGACCGCCAGGGCCACCCGAACGTCCGCACGGTCCTCATGCGCTTCCTCGACGAGCGCGGCCCGGGCTTCGTCACGGCGCTCACCTCGACCAAGGGCCGCGAGATCCTCCTCAACCCTGCGGTGGCCGCGGCGCTCACCTGGCCGGCGATGTACCGGGCCATCCGCTTCCGGGGCCGCGCCCTGCCCCTGGACGACGCCGAGGTCGAGGAGTACTTCGACTCCCGACCATGGGCCTCGCGGATCTCGGCCTGGACCTCCCGACAGAGCGAGCCGATCGAGTCACGGAAGGAACTCGAGGCGGCATACGCCCGACGGGCCGAGCAGTTCCCGGAGGGCAGGGCGCGCGTGCCGGTGCCCGACTTCTGGGGCGGCTTCCGGATCGTGCCCGACGAGCTCGAGTTCTGGGCCGGCCGGCGTAACCGGCTGCACGACCGGCTCGTGTTCACGCGCACCGGTGAGGGCCACCTCGGCGACCCCACCTCCTGGCGGCTCCACCGTCGCCAGCCCTGAGCGTCAGGCCTCGCGGTGCACCTTGTGCGGCGCCGCCTGCACGCGCGGCTTGAGCACGAGCAGGTCGACGTTGACGTGCGCCGGCCGCGTGGCCATCCACACGATCGCGTCCGCGACGTCATCGGCGACGAGCGGTGCTTTGACGCCGGCGTAGACGGCATCCGCTCGTTCGCGGTCACCGCCGAACCGGGTGAGCGAGAACTCGTCGGTGCGCACCATGCCCGGCGCGACGAGCGTGATCCGCACGGGCTGGTCGACGAGCTCGAGCCGAAGGGTCTCCGTCATGACGTGGACGCCGTGCTTCGCGACCGTGTACCCGCCACCTCCCTCGTATGCCGTGAGACCGGCGACCGAGCCGACGTTGACGACGACACCCTCGCCGTCCGCGGCGAGGAGGGCGGGCAGCAGGGCCTTGGTCACCCGGAGGGTCCCGAGGACGTTGGTGTCGTACATCCGCCGCCAGAGGGCGACGTCGGCCTCCGCCACCGGCTCCAGACCGAGCGCGCCGCCCGCGTTGTTGACGAGGACGTGCACCCGACCGCCGGCCACCCGGGTCAGGGACGAGACGTCGTCGTCGCTGGTGACGTCACAGGCAAGCGCCGTCCCACCGATCTCGGCGGCGAGCGCCTCCACCCGCTCGGCCCGCCGGGCCGCGCACACGACGCGGAAACCCTGCGCCGCGAGCAGCCGGGCGGTGGCTTCCCCGATACCGCTGCTCGCGCCGGTGACCACCGCGGTTCGGCGGCCCTCTGTGGTCGACGCCGGGGTCACGAGGCGTCCCGGGGACGGACGGAGGCCGGGTCCACGGCCACCCAGGTGGCCTCGGCCCGTGCCAGGACGCGGCCCTCCACGGTGAGCAGCGCGCTCCCGGTGTGGTGCTTGCGGCGGTCGGCACCCCGCGACCACGCGAGGACGACGTGGGGCTCCCCGGTGGCGGGCGGCGCGTGCACCCTGGCCGTCATGGTGCCGAGGACCATCGGTCGCCCGGCGATTCCCGCGGACCACCCCCCAGGACAGTCAAGTGCCGCCCAGACGACGGGGACGTCCGCCTCCTGCGGCACCCACGTCGTGGCGTACCGGCCCGTGCCGTCGTCGAGCGGACCGGGGCGCAGGCAGAGAGCGTCGCCGGCGTCGCGGGCCGTGCCGCAGGAGAAGCACGTCGGGAAGGGATGCTCCGTCAGGCCCTCGAACCGGCGCTCGGCGTCCTCCGCCTGTGCGAGCGTCGCCCAGCCCGGCACCTCATCGGTGAGGTCCGGGCTGCCAGTTGCCGTGGCCACGAGGTGGTCGCCGTCGAGCAGCCGGATGCCGGAAGGCTCGGTGTCGCGGTCCTCCTCCAGGACGGTCAGAGGTCGTTCGAGCGGGGGTGGTGACGCCAGGCGCACTGTCACCGCGGGTCGGTCAGGTGAGGTGACCACGTGCGTGGCAACGGAGCCGCTGACCCAACCTCCGTTGCCGGACTCGGGCGGTCCGCAGAAGCGGCGGGGGATGACGAGCTCCACGTCCTCAACCTACCCAGCACGGGCACTGAGAGTTATCTTGACGTCAAGATAATCAGGCGTCGGGCTGCGGCTCGCCGCTGCCGGCATCCCAGGCTGGTGGAAGGAAGGAGGGACGGTGGAGCGCGTGGAGGACTTCTCACTGCGCCGCATCGCCGTCCCGGCGTTCGGTCCGTCGGCGATCTGGTCGATCGGGGCGGGTGCCGTCCTGCCCGTCGTGGCACTCAGCGCCCGCGGGCTCGGTGCCTCGGTCGGCCTGGCCGCGCTCTTCGTGGGCATCACCACCGTGTCGGAGTTCGCCGCCGCCGTCCCGGCCGGTGTCCTCGTCGAGCGGATCGGCGAGCGTCGAGCGCTCGTCCTCGCTGGGCTGGCCGATGCGGCGGCCTGCGCCCTCGCTCTCTTCGCGCCTTCACTGTGGGTGCTTGCGCTCGCCGTCCTCCTGCTCGGGCCTTCCGGCTCGGTGTTCCTCCTCGCCCGCCAGTCCTACCTCACCGCCGCGGCACCGGTGCATCTCCGGGCCCGGGCCATGTCGACCCTCGGGGGAGTCACCCGGGTGGGGCTGTTCGTGGGGCCGCTGCTCGGCGCCCCGGTCGTCGCTCGATGGGGTCCGCAGGGAGCGTTCGGCGTCGCGGTGGTCGCGGGTGTGCTCGCGGCTTCCCTGGCTTGGCGGACCCCCGACCTCGGCTCGCACCATGCCGAGTCCGGCGCAGGGGTGTCTCGGGTGCCGGTCCGCCAGGTGGTGGCTCGCCACCGACGCGTTCTCCTCACCGTCGGACTCGGAGTGCTCGCCATCGGCCTGGCCCGATCCTCCCGCGTCGTCGTCGTGCCGCTCTGGGCGGAGCACATCGGTCTGGATGCGGCCCAGACATCGCTCGTGTTCGCCGCCGCCGCCCTCGTCGAAGTCGTCCTGTTCTGGCCGGCCGGCACCGTCATGGACCGCCACGGCCGGGTGTGGGTCGCGGTGCCGGTGTCCCTGCTCATGGGAGCCGGCCTGCTCTGCCTGCCGCTCACCACGTCGCTCCTCGGCGTCGGAGCCCTGGCCCTGCTCATGGGCGTCGGCAACGGGCTCGGGTCGGGGATCGTCATGACCCTCGGGGCGGATGCCGCGCCTGAAGCTGGCAGGGCACCGTTCCTCGGCGTGTGGCGGCTGCTGTCCCTCGTGGGCCACAACGGTGCATCGGTCGTCGTGGCGGCGGTCGCGGCGGTGGCCAGCATCGGGGTGGCCAGCGTGACGGTGGGGCTGCTGACGCTCGCCGGCGGTGCCTGGCTGGCCCGGTGGCTCCCCGAGTACGACCCGCGTCGAGACCCGCGCGAGGCCGAGCCCACCTGAGCACCGGAGGCGCCGCCGTGCGGGGCGCGGGTCTGGGGGTGACCGTAGGCTGACCTTCGTGACCGACCTCATCGACACCACGGAGATGTACCTGCGCACCATCTTCGAGCTCGAGGAGGAGGGCATCACCCCGCTGCGGGCTCGGATCGCCGAGCGGCTGGGCCACTCCGGCCCGACGGTCTCCCAGACGGTCGCCCGGATGGAGCGCGACGGCCTCCTTCATGTCGCCGGAGATCGCCACCTGGAGCTCACCGACCACGGGCGGCTGCTGGCGACCCGCGTCATGCGCAAGCACCGCATCGCGGAGCGACTGCTCCTCGACGTCATCGGGCTGGAGTGGGAGTACGTCCACGACGAGGCGTGCCGGTGGGAGCACGTCATGTCGGACCGGGTCGAGCGCAAGATCCTCGCGATGCTCCCGGATCATGCGGAGTCGCCGTACGGCAACCCGATCCCGGGCCTCGCCGAGCTCGGCGATACCGGTGAGCCCGTCGACTTCAGGTCGGGCCTGGCCACGTTGGCCGAGGTCGCAGGAGCCGAGCCCCGCGTCGTCGTCGTTCGGCGCATCGGCGAGCCGGTGCAGTACGACTCCGAGGCCTTGGGGCTGCTCACGACGGCGGGCCTGCTTCCGGGAGAGCCGGCCAGGGTCCGCCGTGACGTGGGGAGGGTGATCGCCTCCCGTGAGGGCACGGAGGAGTCCTCCGGCGTCTCGCTGCCGCTGGACATCGCGTCCCACGTCTTCGTCCAGCTCACCTGAGAGGAACCTCAGGCTGAAAGCGCGCCTGACGCCGCTGGTCAGGCGGGTGGAGAGGCGACCAGGCGCCAGGGGGCCACGACACGTGAGACCTTTCTCGTTACCGGAATGTGACTTCGGGGCCTGACGCGGCTACGGTGGCATGGTTCGTCCCCGCCTCGGAAGGCAATCTCAACCTCGTGTCACGTCCTCGCCACACCGGTCGCCGCCGTGCCCCAGGCCCCGTTCGTCGTCTCCCTGACGGTTTTCCGCGCGTGGGCGCGGCCTGGGCCGCCAAGTCCGTCGCCACCGCCGGTGTCGTGGGCGGTGCAGCCGTCGCGCTCGCCCTGCCCGTCGACGCCAGCCCTGCCACGCTGAGCCTGCCGGTCACCGGCACCACCGACACCCAGGACCGCACGGACCTCCAGAGCGCCTCGAGGTCCGAGGCCCGACCCGCCGCTGCGCCGGCTCCGGCCGTCTCAGCGCCCGTGGAGGCGGCGCCCGTCGTCCCCGAGACCGTCGGTGTGGCGGGAGTGAAGGCGGTCGCGAAGCCCAAGCCGAAGCCCACGCCGACCCCGACGGAGACGGAGCGGGCCACCGAGAGCTCCAGCTCGAGCTCCTCCTCGCCGAGCGTGACGGTGAGCTCGAGCGGGATCTCCTCGAAGTGCTCGAGCCTCGGCCTGGTGCCGGACGCCGCCCGCCTGTGCACGGCCGTCCAGAGGACCTTCGGCATCGACTCGATCGGCGGCTACCGCCCGAACGCCGGCGAGCACAGCACGGGCCAGGCCGTCGACTTCATGACTGACGGGTCGACCGGTGACGCCATCGCCGCGTTCGTCCAGGCCAACGCCGGGACCTACGACGTGCAGTACGTCATCTGGGAGCAGCGCTACTGGGAGCCAGGTTCGTCCTGGGAGCTCATGGAGGACCGCGGGTCCACCACGGCGAACCACTACGACCACGTGCACGTCACGGTCAACTGACCACGTCGTCCCGGCGCGAACCGGGCCAACCGCCCTCGAGGGCCGCCCTGCCGACAGTCGGCACGGCGGCCCTCAACACGTCGTGACCTGTTTGTGATCTGGCCCGGTGCCCGTGCTACGTTTTTCGAGCCCCCTCCTCCGGAGGCGGGTCCTCACCGCGGACGCCGAGTCCTGCCACCGCCACGAGGTCAACTGCGCACCACCGCCCGGCAGGAGCGGGGGAACCACTCGTGGAGCCGGAACGCACGGCTCCTTGGGGTGAAGCCAGCCGGGTCACGACGACCGGGTGGCCGGGCAACCTCAGCCCGAACCCGACAGCTCACCCCGTAGGCACTGAGAGGTACTCCGTGGTCAACGACACCCGCGCCGGGCGGCACCGCCCTGCCACTCCCTACAACCCCGTCACCGAGCTCTCGACGATCCTCCGCAGCGCGGGGGAGACGAGCGTCAAGGCGTCGGCCCTGCTCGCGGCGTCCGGCGGCCTGGTCGCCACCTTCTCGCTCCCCGCGCAGGCCAACCCCTCCGAGGTCGCCACAGCCACGGGGGCCACCGCGACCAGCGCGGCGAGTGCCGCGCCTGCCGAACCGGTCCCGCTCAGCCTGGCCCCCGCGATCGTCGCGCCCGAACCTGCCTCCCCGGTGGCCAGCGAAGCCATCGGCGTTGCGGGCCTCAAGGCCGTCGCGAAGCCGAAGCCGAAGCCGGCGCCGCGCCCGGCGCCGGCGGAGGAGGCTGTGCGTGAGCGCACCTCCACCTCGAGCACGCCCACGGCGAGCCGGACGACGACTCGTAGTGCACCGGTCGCGCAGTCCTCCAGCGAGGTCGTCAACATCGCCCGTACCCTGCTCGGCATCGCCTACGTCTACGGTGGTGAGACCCCGGCGGGCTTCGACTGCTCGGGCTTCACCCAGTACGTCTTCGGCAAGGCCGGTGTCTCCATCCCTCGCACCGCCTCCGCGCAGCAGTCCGCTGCGACGCCGGTGAGTGACCCGCAGCCGGGTGACCTCGTCTTCTACGGATACCCGGCCTGGCACGTCGGCATCTACACGGGCAACGGCATGATGATCGACTCGCCGCGAGAGGGCAAGTTCACCTCCGAGCGCCCCTTGTTCTCAGGTGTCACCGGCTACGGCCGGTTCTGACCGCTCGTTCCCCACGCGGCGCCCCGTGCCCCTCAGGGCTCGGGGCGCCGCGTCGTGCGGTCCGGGAACGCACCCGGGGCGCCGAGCACCTCCTCCAACGCCTCCTCGAACGCGGCGAGGAGCCGGTCCCCGAAGAGGACGAAGCGCACGAGCGTGAGTCCCGGACGCTCGTCGCAGTCGTCCCGCACGGTGCGCACCGCCACCTCCGCGACGTCTCGGGCAGCCCAGCCGTAGGCTCCGGCGCCCACCGCCGGGACAGCAACCGTGCGGGCACCGACCTGGCGCGCGACGCCGAGGCTGCGGCGGAAACATGACGCCAGGAGGACAGGGTCCGTCTCACCACGGTGCCGGTTGGGACCGACCGTGTGGATCACCCAGCGGCACGGGAGGGCACCTGCACCGGTGGCGACCGCGTCCCCTACCGGAAGGCCGTGGGGGAAGGTCGTCTCCCGGAGCCGCCGGCACTCCTCGAGCAACGACGGACCAGCGGCGGCATGGATCGCGCCGTCGACGCCGCCGCCTCCCAGCAGGCTGGAGTTCGCGGCGTTGACGACTGCGTCGACCTCTTGGCTGGTGATGTCTCCGAGCGCGGCCTCGATCGTCGTCATCCCGGTCAGCCGCCCTCCAGCTTCTCGATCGTCGCGGCGACCCGTCGCCCCCGGGTCTCGGGCTTCTTGGCGGCGAGGACTGCCTCTACCCGTGAACGCTGCTCGCTGTAGGACAGGCCCTGCCACGCCGCGGCAGCAGCCGTGGAGGCGGCCAGTGCGGCCGCGAGGTCCTCGGGAACGTCGACGGTCCGTGGCGCCGTGTCCAGCTCGACCGCGACGGTGTGCGTCTCACCCGCAGCGATTCCCGCGGCGTCGCGGACGGCCGCACTTGCACCGAGGAGGAACCGGCCTCCCATGGATGCGACGCTCGTGCGCCAGGAGTGGCCGGCGACCGTCGCGACGACCCTCGGCCGTCGGCCGCCGCCCAGCGCCTCCACCACGTCCTCCGGGACGACGAAGCCGGTCGTCGTCCCGCCGGTGGCTTCCAGCTCGGTCGTGAACTCCATCGAGGCAGTATGCCGTGGCTCGTCTCGCGCTACCGGCATCCGGCTCATCTGGTGCTCATCGAGAGGCTCATCCGGTCCCGTAGGCTGGTCCGCGGTCTCCCCGCCCTCGTAGCTCAGGGGAAGAGCACTTCTCTCCTAAAGAAGGTGTCGCAGGTTCGAATCCTGCCGGGGGCACGCACGAAAACCCGCTCTGACCAGCGGGTTTCGCCGTATTGGGGAGTGGTCGAGCTGCCTTGAGTGGACACGACGTGCCCCTTATGTGGCACGTATTGGGCACGCGGATCGCCTGAACGTGGTGGAGGGAGAGCCGTGACCGGTCGCAGCGGCTTGGCAGCTCACGCAAGCTTCCGTCCGGCCGCTGGCAGGCACGGTTCCTTGGCCCCGACATGGTCCGCCACGTCGGCCCGACAACCTGTCAAACCAAGGGCGACGCCCAAGCCTGGCTGGCCGAGGAACGGCGCCTCATCACCCGAGGACAGTGGGTATCACCAGAAGAGCGCGCCCTCAGAGCTGCCGCCGCCGAGTCCGCGCGGCGTGGCCGCACTTTCGGTGTACGCGGAGCAATGGCTAGCAGCGAGGGTGACCTCTACCGGCGCGGCGCTGCGACCGTCGACCAGGGCGGGGTACCGCAACTCGCTCGACGTCCACATTCTGCCGAGGTTCGGCGCTCTACCCCTCGACGAGGTCACGACCGCCGCCGTGCGTCAGTGGCGCGGGCAGTTCTCCGCAATGGGTCACGACGCGGCAGGGACGAAGGCGTACGGGCTCCTCAAGGCCATCCTGCAGACGGCCGAAGACGACGAGATCATCCTGCGCAACCCATGTCGGCTCAGGGGGCTGGCCACGCGGCGACGTCGCGCCAATCCGTTGCGCTGTCCCTCGTGGACCTCGCTGAGCTTATGGCTGAGATGCCTCCGAACTGGCGCGCACTCACCTTGGTGACCGGTTGGTGTGGACTCCGCATCGGTGAAGCAGCCGGCCTGAGACGAGGTGACGTCGACCTCTCAGCGGGGATCCTGCGCATCGCGCAAACAGCGCAGTATGTGGGGACGCCGGTTCGCCTTGTGATCGGCCCACCGAAGTCAGAGCGGGGCATCCGCCTGGTTCACATGCCGCAGCACGTCACCGACGCGATGGCCGAGTACATCGCCGAGCGAGAGCCGTGGAAGTCACAGGACCACATCTTGACCCGGAAGGACGGACAACCACTCTCCCGGCACACCGTCCTCGCCGCTTGCAGGTCCGCAGCCAACGCGTGCGGTCACGAATGGATGGTCTGGCCTGGCACGACCCAAGACATACCGCCAACACACTGGCCGCTGATGCCGGCGCTAGCCAGGAAACACTCCAAGCACGTGTGGGCCATGCCGACCCGAAGGTCAGCGCTATCTCCGTGCACACCTCACGAAGCCACGACCGCAAACTCGCTAGTCGTCTCAATCAGATGGCCGAGCGTCCGGAACACGGCAACAGGCCGCCCGCGATCCCCACGTCCGACGCCCCGGGCTAGCTCCTCACCTCCCCACCCGCCACGAGAGCGTCGATGGGGCCTGAGATCGCTCCGACTCTGTTCACCCGACCGGTCACTCGCGCCGATCGCAAGTTCACGCTCGTGCCTGCGGGTTCAGGCGGTCAGCGCAACGCCTCCGCCAGTGATTCTGATGGTGTCTTGAAGCCCAGGGTTTGTCGAGGTCGGTTGTTCAGCTCCTCGGCGATGGCGTCGAAGTCGGTTTGGGTGAGGGTGCGGAAGTCGAGCCGGCGAGGCAGGTACTGACGCAGCAGCCCGTTGGTGTTCTCGTTGCTGCCGCGTTGCCAGGGCGACTTCGGGTCGCAGAAGTAGACCTGCACACCGGTGGCGATGGTGAACTGCTGGTGCTGGGCCATCTCGTGTCCGAGGTCCCACGTGAGGGTCTTGGCCAGCTGCTTGGGCAGCGTGGTGACGGCGTCGGCCAGGGCCTGCGCAACGGCGTCGGCTCGGTGGTCCCCACGCGGCAGGGCGACCAGCATCAGGTAGCGAGTCTTGCGCTCGACCAGGGTCGCTACCGGGCTCATCCCCTTACCGAAGACCAGGTCGCCTTCCCAGTGTCCGGGTACTGCCCGGTCGGCGACCTCGGGTGGGCGCTCGGAGATGTTGACCGTGTTCGGCCTTGAGCCGCGACCATCGGGGGTGCGAACTCCTTTGGGGCGGCGCAGAACCCGTCCGGTGCGCAGGTACCGGGTGAGCTCTTTGTTCAGTGCGCCGCGGGACTGTACGTACAAGCTGCGGTAGATGCTCTCGTGCGACACCTGCATCCGTGGGTCCTGGGGGTAGGTCCGTTTCAGCCAGCCGGCGATCTGCTCCGGTGACCAGCGCTGAGCCAGCTTCTCCTCCACGATCGCACGCAGCCGCGGCTGCATGGAGAGCTTGCATGCCTTCGGCCGGGTCGCCCGTGCCCAGGCCCGGTAGTCGGCCCGCACCGCTCGGTACCCGCGCCGGCCACCGTTGGCGTTGACCTCCCTGCTGACCGTCGACGGCGCCCGGCCGACCCGGGCCGCGATCGACCGGATCGACTCGCCCGCGGCCAGCCCGCGGGAGATCTCCTCGCGGTCCGCCAAGCTCAACCTGTCCGCAGCACGCCGCCTCGCTTCGGGTCGGATCCCGCCGCAGCGGATCAGATACGCGCGCACCGTTCCGGTGCACAACCCCAGCGCGCGAGCCGTCGGCTTCGCCGCCTCACCAGCTTTCAGTCGCACCCACATCTGGTCGATCGCCTGCGGCGTCAACCTCACGTAGTCGCCATGACCCACGACAACCTCCTCGACACAGTCGAATCAAGGAAGTGTTGCGCTGACCCATTGAGACCGCCGGCATGACAGTGCGATTGGCTGTCACCAGTTCGCCCATCACGCTGCTGAGCCTCACCCGCGGACCAAGCTGGAGGCAGTGTCAGAGGTGGGTCGTATGGTCTCTTCATGGGGGCAGAGACAGGACCCGACGCACGTGCTGTAGGCGCGGACAACGCTGGGGGACAGGGCAATTCACGTTCCGCGGCGCCGGTCACGGCGTTCCGTACCTGGTTGGGCTCGGTGGACACGGGTGCTCTGAGTGACCGGGAGCGCGTGAACCTGATCGCCGAGCTCGAGCGCGTCAAGGGTGCCTCGTCGGCGGCACAGGCCCGCGCCGTGCATGCCCTTCACGAGTCCCGAGAGCAGATCGCCCCCCGCGACGTGGGGCGGTCGGTGGCGTCGGAAGTGGCGTTGGCCCGGCGCGAGTCACCGACTCTCGGTGACCGCTTCGTCAGCTTGAGCCGGGCTCTATTGACGCACCTTCCGGCCACGATGGCGGCGCTCGCGGCGGGGGAGTGCTCGGAGCGGCACGCGGCGGCGATGGCGCAGGCGACATCGGGGCTCTCGGTCGCCCACCGTGCCGAAGTCGACCGCCGGGTCGGTCCGCTGCTCGGAGGGCTCGGCTTGACCGAGGCGGACAGGGCCGCCCGCCGGGTTGCTGCGGAGCTCGACGCGGCGTCGGTGGTGCGCCGGATGGAGGCGGCGGTGCGATCCCGCCGGGTCAGCGTTCGGCGGGCCGCCGACGGCATGGCGTACCTGACGGTCCTCGGGCCAATGGTCGAGGTGGCCGGGGCGCAGGCCGCGCTCCAGACGCGCGCTCGCTCCGTGGTCAGCGGGCACTGTCCGGACGAACGTCACGAGGGCCGAGGCCTGGGAGCCGTCGCTGCCGACACCGCACTCGCGGCCCTCTCCGGTCGCGAGCCGGGGATGCTTCAGCCGGTCGAGGTGCACCTCGTCATGACCGACCGGGCACTGGCCGGCACGGGCGACCCGGCTCGGCCGGTCATGGAACCGGCCCGTATCCCCGGTCACGGCAGCATTCCGGCGCCGGTGGCCCGCTGGTGGCTGCGCGGAGCCGATGAGGGATCCGTGTGGCTGCGTCGGCTCTACACCTCGCCCAGCGGCCGGGATCTGGTGGCGATGGACTCACGGCGTCGGCTCTTCACGGGTTTGCTGCGCCGGATGTTGATCCTGCGAGATGACGTGTGCACCACCCCGTGGTGCGGAGCCGCCATCGCGCACGCCGACCATGCCACCCCCGCCCGCGACGGCGGGCCCACCGACTTCGTCGAGGGCAACGGCAAGTGCGTTCGGTGCAACCACGCGAAGGAGGCTCCGGGGTGGCACACCAGGGCGACGGGATCGCCATGCCATCGGCCCAGGGAGCTGGAGGTCACCACGCCCACCGGACGTAGCTACCGTTCTCAAGCGCCTCCGTTGACCGGCTGGGGATGGCGTGATCCGTCACCCTGCGAGGTCCGACTCGGCGACGACCCGCAGAGCCTGCGCAGCAATGGTCAACGCGGGGTTCATCGCGGCGGAGGAGGGGAAGAAGCCTGCGTCCACGACCCAGAGGTTCGTCAGGTCGTGAGCCTTGCAGTGCCTATCCAGGACGCTCGCCCGTGGGTCGAGGCCCGCGACCACCGTGCCGCACATGTGGCTGTTCATGCTGATGTCGAACCACTGCGTCGCGACCACGTCGTAGCCGGCGTCTCGGAGCAGCCGCTTGGCGCGCCGGTGCAGGATTCGGTGCTGCCGGGTGCCGCGCGCCACCCGAGTCGTGCGGATGCCGCCGGCGGCCGTGAGCGTGACCCGGTTCGCCGGATCTGGCAGGTCCTCGGCCATGACGAGCCACTCCACGGAGCGGCGGGCGACGGCGTCAAGTACGGCGAGCGGGACGTGGGTCGCCCAGCTCTTCATCATCACGCCCTGCACCTTGCCGATCGTCTGGAGGCTGCCGAGGGGGTGCCCGTCGCCGCCGTCCTCGTACCAGTCGGTCACCGCCAGGGTCTTCTGGAACACGACGTCGTTGTGCCCGAAGAGGTCGACAGCCGCCACGTGGGCGTTGTTGTGCATCATGAAACTCGCGCCGAGCCGCCCCGAGGAGTTGCCGAGGCCGTCCGGGTGTTCGGGGCCGGCCGACGCCAGGAGCAGGGCGGCCGAGTTGGCGGCTCCGGCCGAGACGACGAACCGCCGACCGTGGATCGTCACCGGACCGTTCGGTCCCTCCCCCACGGCGTGCGTGACCCGCAGCCCGGAGCCGTCGGTGAGCAGGCGGGTGACCCGGACACCGGTGGCCAGCCGGGCTCCCGCGGCGAGGGCGGGGTCCACGGCGCAGACCTCCGCATCCGACTTGGCTCCGACCCGGCACGGGAAGCCGTCACACGTCGCGCAGCGCAGACACGACCCGCCGGGCCGCAGGTCGACCCCGATGGCCGTCGACGCGGGGTGCACCCCAGCGGTGCGCAGCCGCTCCGCGAGGTCGGCGACGTACGGCTCGTGCGGCAGCGCGGCATACGGGTAGGGCGTGCTCCGCCACGGCTCGGTGGGGTCCTCGCCGGTGCTGCCGTGAACCGCATACAGGCGCTCGGCCTCCCCGTAGTACGGCTCGAGGTCCGGGTAGCGGAACGGCCACGCGGGCGAGATGCCGTCCAGGTGGCCAACCTCCTCGAAGTCGGACTCGCGGAACCGCGGCAGCGACGCCCCGTACACCTTGGTGTTGCCTCCGACGACGTAGTGGACTCCAGGCCGGAAGGGGCGACCGCGACCGTCCTCCCACGTCTCGTCCGGCTTGTACCTCCGCTGGAGGAAGACCTCGGCAGGGGACCAGTTCGCGGGCTCGCGAGGGATGCGCTCGCCCCGCTCCAGCACCAGGACGTCGACCCCCCGCTGCGCAAGGGCCCAGGCCGTGGTGCCACCGCCCATACCGGAGCCCACGACGACGACGTCGGCCTCCAGGTGGTCCATCGTCACGCCCGATCGTCCCACGGAGCCGACGAGTCGGCGCACGGAGTTGACCCAGCCGAAGATGTCGGGTTGCGTGGGGCCGCATGACCGTCATCGGATTCCACTGCTCCCACGAGCAGATCGCCCCCGGGCGACTGCTCCGCGACGTCCAGCACGCCGAGCAGGCCGGCTTCACCGCGGCCATGTCCTCCGACCACCTCTCACCGTGGAGCGAGCGCCAGGGTGAGTCCGGTTTCGCCTGGGCGTTCCTCGGCGCGGCCATGGCGACGACGAGCCTCCCGTTCGGCGTGGTCACGGCCCCCGGCCAGCGCTACCACCCCGCCGTGACCGCCCAGGCCATCGCCACTCTCTCGAGCATGTTCCCGAACCGCTTCTGGGCGGCGATCGGCTCGGGGGAGGCGTCCAACGAGCGGGTGACCGGCGACGTCTGGCCCCGTAAGGACGTCCGCGACGCCCGCCTCGTGGAGTGCGTCGACGTCATCCGCCGCCTGCTCTCGGGCGAGGAGGTCAACCACGACGGCCTCGTCACCGTGAACCGGGGTCGCCTCTGGACCCTGCCGGATGCCGTGCCACCCCTCATCGGCCCCGCCGTCACCGCCGAGACCGCCGCCCGGCATGCGGAATGGGCCGACGGGCTCATCACCGTCAACCAGCCCCACGACGTCCTCCAGCAGGTGCTCGACGCATACCGGAACGCCGGCGGGCGGGGCGCGGCTCGCCTCCAGGTCCACCTCAGCTGGGCGCCCACCGAGGAGGAGGCGAAGGAGGTCGCGCACGACCAGTGGCGGAGCAACGTGCACGGCCCACCCGTGGCGTGGGACACCGAGACGGTCGAGGCCTTCGACACCATGGCCGAGACGGTCACGGCCGACCAGGTCGCCGAGGTCGTCAACGTCTCCGCGGACCTCGGCCAGCACGCTGCGTGGATCCAGGCCTACGTCGACCAGGGCTGGGAGGAGGTCTACCTCCACTTCGTCGGCAAGGAGCAGGAGCCCTTTGTCGACGCCTTCGGAGAGCACGTCCTCCCCCAGCTGGACCCGCAGCCACCGGCGCCCGCCACCACCACACGGCCGGCCGTCGAGCGAGAGGAGGCGATCCGATGAAGCTCAGCCAGACCGGCGACGTGTGGTGGAAGTCCGCGGTCATCTACTGCGCGGACGTCGAGACGTTCTCCGACAGCAACGGAGACGGCATCGGTGACCTCCACGGCATGACCCAACGCATCGAGTACCTCGCCGACCTCGGCGTCACCGTGCTTTGGCTCATGCCCTTCTACCCGACCGCGGGGCGGGACGACGGGTACGACATCACGGACTTCTACGGCGTCGACCCACGCCTGGGCACTCTCGGCGACTTCGTCGAGCTCGTGCGGACGGCAAGGTCGCGCGGCATCCGCGTGATCGTCGACTTCGTCATGAACCACACCTCCGACCAGCACCCGTGGTTCAAGAGTGCGCGGCGCAGCGTCGACGACGCCTATCGGCAGCACTACGTCTGGTCCGCGAGGAAGCCACCCTCCGGGAAGAAGGAGGTGGTCTTCCCGGACAAGGAGGACAGCATCTGGCAGCTCGACGAGAAGACGGGCGAGTGGTTCCTCCACCACTTCTACAAGACCCAACCGGACCTCAACGTCGCCAATCCTGCTGTGCAGGAGGAGATCTCGCGCACCCTCGGCTTCTGGCTCGAGCTCGGCGTCGCCGGCTTCCGGATCGATGCCGTGCCGTTCATGTTCTCGAACGACACCTACCCCGGGTCCGAGCCCGACGGCTTCAACCCCCAGCGGTACCTCGGGGACGTGCGCGACTTCGTCGTCCGCCGCGTCGGTGACGCGGCCCTCCTCGGGGAGGTCAACCTGCCCTACCCACAGCAGAAGGACTTCTTCGGCGGTGACGACGGTGACGGGCTCAACCTCCAGTTCGACTTCATCGGCATGCAGGCGGTGTACCTCTCGCTGGCCCGGGAGGACGCCACCCCCATCGCGACGGCCCTGCGACAGCGCCCGGAGCTCGACATCACCAGCCAGTGGGCCAACTTCGTGCGGAACCATGACGAGCTCACCCTCGACAAGCTCAGCGACACCGAGCGCCAGGAGGTCTTCGCCGCCTTCGGCCCCGACCCCGACATGCAGCTCTTCGGCCGCGGCCTGCGCCGGCGTCTCCCCACCATGCTGGGCGGCGACGAGCGCCGCCTGCGCCTCGTCTACTCGCTGATGTTCTCCCTCCCGGGCACCCCCGTCCTCTTCTACGGGGAGGAGATCGGCATGGGCGAGAACCTCGACATCGAGGGTCGCCTCAGCGTCCGCACGCCGATGCAGTGGGATGCCGGCCCGAACGGCGGCTTCTCCACGGCACCGCAGCGTCGGCTCACGCGCCCCCAGCCGAGCGGCCTCTCGTCGCCGGAGCACGTCAACGCGCAGGCCCAGCGCCAGGACCCGGGCTCCCTGTGGTCCTTCATGCGCACGATCATCCGCCGCTACCGCCAGATGCCGCAGATCGGCTGGTCCGACGTGGAGGTGCTCGACCACGACTCCCCGAGCCTGCTCGCGCACCTCTGCCGGTGCGACGACTGGCGCATGCTGGCCCTTCACAACTTCGCCGCCGACGACGCGATGGTCACCCTCGAGCTGGGCGAGGTGCCGGAGGGCTCCGTGCTGCGCGACGTCCTCGACGGCCGGGACGACGTGCCGCTCGACCGTGCAGGCCGCGTGGAGCTGCGCGTCGACGGGCACCAGGGACAGTGGCTGCGTGTCGTCGCGCCGGGCGAGCAGGCCTACGCCTGAGCCGCTGCAGCGAGGTGCTCGCCGAGAGCTCGGGCCACCGGCCACGCCCCCTCACTGGTGTTGGAGATGACCGTCCACGTCACGTCGGTGCGTCGGTCGTGGACGCTGCGGAACGACACCCCGGCATCGCTGCCGGTGAGTGCCACGACGCCGTCGCCCCGGAGCTCGAAGCCCAGCCCATAGACCTCCTCGGACGTGGAGCCGTTCCTGCGGCGCATCGCGTCCTCGACGACCTCGGCGGGGAGGATGCGGCCGGCGAACAGCGAGCCCCACATGGCGGCGACATCGGCGCTCGTGGAGTACGCTCCGCCGTCGCCGCTGCCCACCACCGGCAGGTGCAGGACGTTGGTCCGGTCACGGTCGGTCCACGGGTAGCCGGTGGCGGCGTCGCCGGGCAGGTCGTCCCCGCGCAGGAACGACGTCGAGGTCATCCCCGCCGGCCGGCACACCCGCTCGACGAGAAGGTCCTCGAACGGGTGCCCGCCCACCCGTCCCGCGACGATGGCCAGCACGACGAATGCCGAGTTGTTGTAGACGCAGCGCTCCCCGGGCTCGAACACCTGCGAGTGACCGTCGAGCACGGGGACGTAGTCCTCGGTCGTCTCCAGGGTGTGCACCGGCACGGTGAGCACGTGGTCGGTGACCTCCGCCACCACCTCCTCGTCGTAGTAGTCGCCGATGCCCGAACGGTGCGTCAGGAGGTGCTCGATCGTCACCCGGTCGTCGATCAGGGGCAGGTCGGCGCCGAGCACCTCGCGCACCGGCTGGTCGAGGCCGAGGGCACCCTCGGCGACGAGGCTGAGCACGGTGAGGGCGGTCAGTCCCTTGGTGCCGCTCGCCGTCCCCAGCCGGGTGGAGGTCGTCATGGGAACGCCGTGGCGGCGGTCGGCGAGACCGAAGGCGGCGTCGAGCACCGTCGAGCCGTCGCTGTCGACCCGCACCACCCCCGAGAACCCGGTCGAGCCCACCACCGCCTCGACGGTGCTCGCCATGGCCGAGGTCCTGATGTCGTCCATGGTGCCGAACCTAGCCCGCCGTCGCACCTGACGGAGCTCACCCACTGCGGCTTGGCTGGAAGCCGACACCCCCGGGTACGGTGGTGCCGACACCGGCAGTGACCGCCGCCACACCCAGCACCAGCGGTCACCACGACCCCCATCGCGGCGACCGTCACCACGGGAGCCCGGACAAGGAGTGCCCAGTGAGCGACAACGACGTCGCCCCGCTCGAGACGGCGTTCGGCGTGGACCACCACGTCAGCCGCGCGGAGGTCCCGGAGCGGCCCGCCCAGGACGGCGGGCCGGACATGGTCCAGCTGCTCAACCCCGAGGGCGAGCGCGTCGCCCACCCCGAGCACGACGCCGTCGTCGACGGTCTCTCCGACGAGGAGCTGCGGGGGTTCTACCGCGACCTCGTCCTCATCCGCCGGTTCGACACCGAGGCCACGGCGCTGCAGCGCCAGGGTGAGCTCGGCCTGTGGGCCAGCCTCCTCGGCCAGGAGGCGGCACAGGTGGGCTCCGGCCGGGCGCTGCGCCCCCAGGACTACGCCTTCCCGACCTACCGCGAGCACGGCGTCGCCTGGTGCCGCGGGGTGGACCCCGTCAACCTCCTCGGCATGTTCCGGGGGGTCAACCACGGCGGCTGGGACCCCAACGAGAAGAACTTCCACCTCTACACGATCATCATCGGGGCGCAGACCCTCCACGCGACCGGCTACGCCATGGGGGTCCAGCGCGACGGCAACGTCGGGACCGGTGACGAGGAACGCGACACGGCCGTCATCGCCTACTTCGGCGACGGGGCCACCTCGCAGGGAGACGTCTCCGAGGCCCTCGTCTTCGCGGGCGTCAACAACAGCCCGGTCGTCTTCTTCTGCCAGAACAACCAGTGGGCCATCTCCGAGCCCAACGAGAAGCAGACCCGGGCACCGCTGTGGCACCGGGCCCGCGGGTTCGGCTTCCCGGGCATCCGGGTCGACGGCAACGACGTCCTCGCCGTGTATGCCGTGACGAAGGCCGCGCTCGACGCCGCACGATCCGGGCAGGGTCCCACCTTCATCGAGGCCTTCACCTACCGGATGGGTGCCCACACGACGTCGGACGACCCGAGCAAGTACCGGGTCTCGGCGGAGGTGGAGGTGTGGAAGCACCGAGACCCGATCGAGCGCTTCCGGCGTTGGCTGACGACGACGGGCCGAGCCGACCCCGACTTCTTCGACGCCGTCGACGGGGAGTCCGACGAGCTCGGCGCCTCCGTGCGCCAGCGGTGCCTCTCGATGCCGGATCCCGACGGGACGGCGATGTTCGACCACGTCTTCGCGGAACGGCATCCGGTCATGGAGCGGGAACGGGCCGAGTTCGAGACGTACCACGCGTCGTTCGAGGCGGCGCGCTGATGGCCGCCACGACGCTCGCGAAGGGGATCACGAGCGGCCTGCGCGCATCGATGGAGAAGGACCCCAAGGTCGTCCTGCTCGGTGAGGACATCGGCAAGCTCGGCGGCGTCTTCCGCGTCACCGAGGGCCTGCAGAAGGACTTCGGTGAGGACCGGGTCATCGACACCCCGCTCGCCGAGGCCGGCATCCTCGGCACCGCCATCGGCATGGCGCTGCGCGGCTACCGGCCGGTCGTCGAGATCCAGTTCGACGGCTTCGTGTACCCCGCGTTCGACCACATCGTCAGCCAGGTCGCCAAGCTGCGTGCCCGGTCCCTCGGCTATGTCACGATGCCGATCGTCATCCGCATCCCGTTCGGCGGTGGCATCGGAGCGGTGGAGCACCACAGCGAGTCCAACGAGGCCTACTTCGCACACACCGCGGGTCTGCGCGTCGTCGTCTGCTCGAACGCCCACGATGCGCACTGGATGATCCAGCAGGCCATCGAGACCGACGACCCGGTCGTCTTCTACGAGCCGAAGCGCCGCTACTGGGACAAGGGGGAGGTCGGCGACGTCCCGGACGGCCCGCTCGGCACCGCCCGGGTGCTCCGCGAGGGGACAGACGTCACGCTGCTGGCGTACGGGCCCATGGTCAAGACGTGCCTCCAGGCGGCACAGGCGGCCGACGAGGAGGGCCGCTCGCTCGAGGTCGTCGACCTCCGCTCGCTGTCGCCCCTCGACGACGAGGCGATCCTCGGGTCGGTGGAGAAGACGGGGCGGGCCGTCGTCGTCCACGAGGCGTCCACGTTCCTCGGCATGGGGGCCGAGATCTCGGCGCTCGTCACGGAGCGGGCGTTCTACCACCTCGAGGCGCCGGTGCTCAGGGTCGGGGGGTACAACGTGCCCTACCCGCCGAGCCGCCTCGAGGAGGAGTTCCTTCCCGACCTCGACCGTGTTCTCGATGCCGTAGACCGTTCGCTCGCGTACTGAAAGGCGTTCTCCCAGATGGCTCTTCGCGAGTTCAAGCTCCCTGACCCCGGTGAGGGGCTGACCGAGGCGGAGATCGTCACGTGGCACGTCAAGCCCGGAGACACCGTCGAGGTCAACGACGTCATCGTGGAGGTCGAGACGGCGAAGTCGCTCGTGGAGCTCCCGGTGCCCTTCGCCGGGACGGTGTCGGCCCTCCACGTCGCCGAGGGCGACACGGTGGAGGTCGGCACGGCGATCATCTCCATCGACGACGGCGCCTCGTCGGCCGAGACGCCACCTGCGGCCGAGGACGTCGAGGAGGGCCTCATCGGCGGCACGACCTCCACCGGCCGCACCGCCGTGCTCGTCGGCTACGGCGTCAAGCAGACCGAGGCCAAGCGCCGCCCACGAACCGGCTCGGGGCCGACCAAGGTCGACGCGCCGGAGTCGCCGGCGCGGGGCAGCGACGTCGCCGTCGAGCCGTCGGAGCTCGCCGGCAAGCAGGCCCGCGCTCTCGCCAAGCCGCCCGTGCGCAAGCTCGCCAAAGACCTCGGCGTCGACCTCGGCTCCGTCAGCCCCACGGGTGAGGGTGGCGTCGTCACCCGCGAGGACGTCGAGTCCGCGGCCTCCGGCGGCAGTGGTGAGGTTCGAGCCGTGGTGACCCCGAGCGGTGAAACCTACGTCGGCTCGCGGGACGGTGAGCGAGAGACGCGCGTCCCGGTCAAGGGCGTGCGCAGGATGACCGCACAGGCGATGGTGAGCTCGGCCTTCACGGCGCCGCACGTCACCGAGTGGGTCACCGTCGACGTCACCGCGACGATGGACCTCGTCGAGCGGCTCAAGAAGGACCCGGAGTTCCGCGACGTCAAGGTGACGCCGCTCCTCGTCCTCGCCAAGGCGATGTGCCTCGCCGCGCGCCGGAACCCGGGAGTCAACGCGACCTGGGACGAGGACGCGCAGGAGATCGTGCTCAAGCACTACGTCAACCTCGGCATCGCCGCCGCCACCCCGCGGGGCCTCGTCGTCCCGAACATCAAGGACGCCGACCGGATGTCCATGCGCGAGCTCGCCGAGGCGATCGGGACGCTCACCACGACCGCTCGCGAGGGGCGCACGCAGCCGGTCGACATGTCCGGGGGCACGCTCACGATCACCAATGTCGGGGTCTTCGGCATCGACGCCGGCACACCGATCCTCAACCCCGGGGAGTCGGCGATCATGGCGTTCGGCACCGTCGGACGCAGGCCGTGGGTCGTCACCGGCCCCGACGGCTCCGAGGCCATCGAGGCGCGCTGGGTGACGACGCTCGCCCTGAGCTTCGACCACCGCCTCGTGGACGGGGAGCTCGGCAGCCGCTACCTCGCGGACGTCGCGGCGCTCCTCGCCGACCCGTCGCGCGCGCTCGTGTGGGGCTGAGGTGCCCGACGGCGGTGACCAGCCGACCGGCGTCGTCTTCCCCGAGGTCGACGGGCGGCGCTCCACGAGCGCGACCGGCCAGGCCGTCGTCGCCGACGCGCTGCGCCCGGTCGACCCCGTCGGTGCGGCGGCCGCCGCACGGGAGACGAACTGGCGCAGCGGCTACCTCACCCACTTCCGCCGGCTCGTCGAGGCCGGCCTGACCCGACCGGAGGATGCGCAGGCGATCGCCGGCGCCGGGCTCACCGCCCTGCACGACCGGATGCGCTGGAGGGATCCCGACGGCCGCGAGGTGCATCTCCCGGCCGCCCTGGGGGGCGTCACCGGGAGCCCCGCCGACCGCCTGACCACCGAGGCGATCGGCGGCGACCGCGAACCCGACACGGCCCTGACCCTGCCGTACCGGGGCCGTCGGCTGGCCGGTGACGACCTGCGTCGCCAGCTGGACGCGTGGGTCGCCGCAGGCGTCGTCGAACCGAGCCTGCGCGACGCCGTCGGTGCGGTGATCGAGAACCCGCAGTGGCTGCGACTCGAGGGGCACACGGTCGTCGTGCTCGGCGCGGCGGCCGAGATGGGTCCTTTGCGGTCGCTCTTGCGCTGGGGCGCGACCGTCGCCGCCGTCGACCTGCCCCGACCCGACCTGTGGAGCCGGCTGCTCCAGGCCGTCCGGGACACGGGCGGTCGGGTGCTCGTGCCGGCGTCCCCGGGCACCCGACCGCTGGCCGAGCGGGCGGGCGTCGACCTCGTCCACGACCTTCCCACCGCCACCGCGTGGGTGAGCGGGGTGGAGGGCCGACTGGTCCTCGGCAACTACGTCTACGCCGACGGGGCGACCAACGTGCGGGTGAGCACGGCGGTCGACGCCCTCACCGAGCAGGTGCGGCTCGCCCGCCCGGACACCGCCCTGTCGTTCCTCGCCACGCCGACCGACGTGTTCGCCGTGCCACGACAGGTCGTCGACGCGTCCACGCGGGCGTATGCCGCGAGGCGCACCTCCAAGGTGCTCCGCGGTCCTCTCCGCACGCTCTCCGGTGGACGCCTGCTCCGGCGCAACTACGTCCCGGGTGAGGACCCGGGCATCAACGACTCCGTCGTCCTCCAGCAGGGACCGAACTACCTCCTCGCCAAGCGGCTCCAGCGCTGGAGGGCGACGACGGCCCGGGCGTCCGGTGCGACGGTCTCCTTCAAGATCGCCCCGCCGACCCGGACGCGGTCCGTGCTCAAGAACCGGGCCCTCGCGGCGGCCTACGCCGGCGCACACCGCTTCGGCGTCGAGGTCTTCGAGCCCGGGACCGCCAACACGCTCATGGCGGCCCTGCTCGTCCACGACCTCGTGGCCGGATCACCGCCCCAGGAGCACCCGTGGCAGGACGAGGCGTACGCCGCGGCGCACGGCGGTCTGTGGCGAGCGGCATACGACCCGCGCAGCGCGCTGGGCCTGGCGGCCCTCCTCGGCGTCGCCGCCCGTCCCTGAGGGGTCGCCGCACCCGTCATCATGGAGGGCATGTCCGACCCACTCGACCTCCTCGACCTCGACAGCCTCCTCACCGACGAGGAGAAGGCGATCCGGGCGGCCACCCGGCAGGTCTGCGAGGACGCCGTCGACCCGTACGTCATGCAGTGGTACGAGCAGGGAGACCTGCCCGCGGCCCGAGAGCTGGCCCGCGAGTTCGGCAAGGTCGGCCTGCTCGGCATGCATCTCGAGGGTTACGGCTGTGCGGGGCTCGGCTCCGTCGACTACGGCCTCGCCTGCCTCGAGCTCGAGGCGAGCGACTCCGGCATCCGGTCGCTGGTGTCGGTGCAGGGAAGCCTCGCGATGTTCGCCATCTGGCGGTTCGGCACGGAGGACCACAAGCAGGAGTGGCTGCCGAGGATGGCGGCCGGTGAGGCGATCGGCTGC
The DNA here is from genome assembly GCA_937907685.1 of uncultured Nostocoides sp. Classification (GTDB taxonomy): domain Bacteria; phylum Actinomycetota; class Actinomycetes; order Actinomycetales; family Dermatophilaceae; genus Fodinibacter. The sequence continues at coordinate 49,621 of CALCXF010000019.1, read as the reverse complement.
TTCGGCCTCACCGAGCCCGACCACGGCTCGGACCCCGCCTCGATGCGAACCCGTGCGCGCCGCGACGGCGAGGACTGGGTGCTCAACGGCTCGAAGACGTGGATCACCAACGGGTCAATCGCCGACGTCGCCGTCGTCTGGGCGAACGCCGGTGAGGAGCACGGCGGCATCCGGGGTTTCGTGGTGCCGACCCGGACCCGCGGCTTCACGGCGCACAAGATCCTCCACAAGATGTCGCTGCGTGCCTCGGTCACCTCGGAGCTCACGTTCGAGGATCTCCGGCTGCCCGCGGATGCCGTGCTTCCCGACGTCCGTGGCCTCAAGGGTCCGCTCGCCTGTCTGTCCGAGGCGCGCTACGGCATCGTCTGGGGGTCGCTCGGCGCGGCCCGCTCCTCGCTGGAGGCGGCTCGGCGCTACTCGATGGAGCGCGTGCAGTTCGACCGCCCCATCGCCGGCTTCCAGCTGACCCAGGCCAAGCTCGCCGCCATGGCGACCGAGCTCCAGCTGGGCCAGCTCCTCGCGCTGCACCTCGGACGGCGCAAGGACACCGTCGGACTGCGGCCGGAGCAGGTGTCGGTCGGCAAGTACAACAACGTCACGAAGGCTCTGGAGATCTGCCGGACCGCGCGGACCATCCTCGGCGCCAACGGGGTGAGCGGTGAGTGGCCGGTCATGCGGCACGCCAACAACCTGGAGTCGGTCCTCACCTACGAGGGCACGGTCGAGATGCACACCCTCGTCATCGGTCAGGCGCTCACCGGGGAGTCGGCCTTCCGCTGATACCGCGTTGCCGTGGCCTCGCCTGAGCGGCGACCATGGTGTCGGTCCGCCGACCGGACCACCACCACCCCTTCGTCGACCCGGAGCTTCTCGTGCTGTCCGCCTATGCCCCTCTGTTCCGCGTGCCCGGCGCCCTGCCGTTCATCGCCGGAACGACCTTGTCACGCACCGGCGGGGCGATGTTCGGGGTGGCGGTCATCGTCATGCTCAGTGAGCGTCGCGGGTCGTTCGGGTTGGCCGGCGCGGTCTCCGCCGTCGGTCTGGCGGTCCTCGCCGTTGCGGGACCGGTCATCGGCCGGCTCGTCGACAAGCACGGTCAGCGCCGCGTTGCCCTGCCGTTCGTCCTCGTGTCCGCCGCCTGTGGCTTGACCGTGGTCGTGCTCTCCTGGCGCGACGCGCCCGCGTGGACCCTGTTCCTGTTCTACGGCCTCTCGGCCGTCCTGCCCGAACCCGGTCCGATGTCGCGGGCGCGGTGGGCGCACATCTTCCGCCACGAGCCGCAGCGGCTGCACACCGCGATGAGCTTCGAGCAGGTCGCCGACGAGGCCTCCTTCGTCGTCGGCCCGGTGCTGGCCGTCCTCGTGTCGACGCTGTGGTTCCCCGAGGCGGGTCTGCTGCTCGCCGAGCTCCTCTTCACCGCGGGCATGCTCACCTTCCTCGCGGCCCGAGCCACCGAACCGCCGGTGGTCCCCCACGCCGACCGTCCGACCGGTTTCGCCGTGCGGCGCCCGGGCCTGCTCCTGGTCGCGACCGCCCTGGTCATGACCGGCGTCATCTTCGGCGCCAACGAGGTGATCGCCGTGGCCTATGCCAAGGAGGCAGGCCAGACCGGCTTCGCGAGCGTCATTCTCGGCGCCTTCGCCCTGGGCTCGACACTCGCCGGCATCGTCTTCGGCAGCCGGGTGTTCCGGTCCACCATGACCCGCCGGCTCGTCATCGCGGCGACGGGCATGTTCGTGCTGGAGGTTCCCGCCCTGCTCGTCGACGGACTGTGGCCGCTGGCGGTCGTCATGTTCGTCGCCGGGTCCGCGACGGCTCCCCTGCTCATCACGAGCCTCTCCCTGGCCCAGCGCCTCGTCCCCAAGGCGCTCGTCACCGAGGGCATGGCGGTTGCCGTCACCGGCATCCTCATCGGCATCTCCGCCGGTTCGGCCGTCGGCGGCTGGGCCATCGAGGCATGGGGCGCCCAGCTCGCGTATGCCGTCCCCGTGGTGAGCGGTGGCCTGGCCCTCGCGCTCATCGCCCTCCGCTACCGGCACCTCGAGGGCGCCGAGCTGGCGGGGGGCCGGGCCCTGGAGCAGGACAGCACACCGGTCACGGCCTGAGTGCGGGCTCAGTGCGCGGCGGCGGCCGCACTCTCGTCGCTCGTCCTCTGTCCGTAGGTTGCACTCTTGCGCAGCTCGACGTGGGGGAGCAGGAGCATGACGAGGAAGCCCACGACCATGACACCGGCGCCGACGAGGAACACGAGGTCCATCGCCTCCGAGAACCCGATGAGGAACGGCCTGGCCAGCCGCTCGTCGAGGTCGTTGAGGAAGGAGCTGTCCTGGAGCACGGCTCCAGCCGCCTCACGTGCCTGGGCGTCCTGGAACCGGCCGGCCGCCGCCGCGTTCGCCGGATCGGCGAGGGCGGCCTGGAAGTCCGGCGTCGGGACCGCCACCCGCAGGGCCGCCTCGATCTTCTCGCCGGCGGTCGAGAACAGGATGGACAGGAAGACGGCCGTGCCGAGCGCTCCACCGATCTGCCGGGTGAAGGTCGCCGTCGACGTGGCCACGCCGATCTGCTGGGGCGGCACGGCATTCTGCACGGCGAGGGTGAGCGGCTGGAAGTTGAAGCCGAGCCCGATCCCGAAGGCCAGCATGACGATCATCGTCTGCCAGAGCGGGGTGTCGAACTCCACGTAGTGGAAGACGAAGAGGGAGACGGCGAGGAGGCCCGAGCCGATGATCGGGAACATCCGGTAGCGCCCGGTGCGGGAGATGATCTGACCGGAGAGGATCGAGCCGAACATGATGCCCAGCGTCATCGGCAGGAGCAACAGGCCGGCTTCGGTCGGTGTCGCCCCCTTGACGATCTGGAGGTAGAGCGGCAGGGCGGCGAGCCCGCCGAACATCGCGACGCCGATGAGGACCGACGCGACCGAGGAGACGCCGACGGTCCTGTTGCGGAACATCGCGAGCGGGAGGATCGCCTCCTCCTTCATCCGCCACTCCTGCCAGAAGAAGCCGATCGCTCCCAGCACGCCGACGACGTAGCAGGTCGTGGACGACACGGCGCTCCAGCCCCACTCCCGACCCTGCTCGGCGACGAGGAGGAGCGGCACGAGCGCAGTCGAGAGGAGCGCGGCTCCTGGCCAGTCGATGCGGTGGTCGAGGCGGGTGTGGTGCAGGTGCAAGGTCTTGGAGACCACGGCGAGCGCAGCGGCGCCGACGGGGACGTTGACGAGGAAGACCCAGCGCCAGCCCTCGATGCCGAGGATGCTGTCCGCTCCGGCGAAGAAGCCACCGATGACCGGGCCGAGCACCGACGCGGTCCCGAACACGGCGAGGAAGTAGCCCTGGTACTTGGCGCGCTCCCGCGGCGGGACGATGTCGCCGATGATCGCGAGGGCGAGTGAGAAGAGGCCACCGGCTCCGATGCCCTGGACCGCCCGGTAGAACGCGAGCGACCCCATCGACGTCGCGAAGGCGCAGAGGACCGAGCCGAAGATGAAGATGCTGATCGCCGTGATGAACAGCTTCTTGCGGCCGTAGATGTCGCCCAGCTTGCCGTAGAGCGGGGTGACGATCGTCGAGGTGATGAGGTATGCCGTCGTCGCCCACGCCTGGTGGTTCAGCCCCTGGAGGTCGTCGGCGATCGTGCGGATGGCCGTCGCGACGATCGTCTGGTCGAGCGCGGCGAGGAACATGCCCATCATGAGCCCGATGAGGATCGTGACGATCTGCCGGTGGCCCAGGGGTTCCACCGGGTTCGCCGACAGCGCTCGGGTGGACTCGCTCATCGGTCCGTCCTTCGGGAGGTGGTGGTCTGGAGGGACGCCTCGAGGTCCGAGGCGAAGTGCTGGAGGTGGGTGGAGAACGCCGCGACGTCGTCGCTGGACCAGTCGGCGAGGAGACCATGGAGCCATCGGTCGCGGTCCTCGCGGATGGCGACGAGCAGCTCCGTGCCCTCGGCGGTGAGCGAGAGCGCCTGGGCGCGGCGGTCGTCCGGGTCGGGGCCTCGACGGACGAACCCGAGGTCGACGAGCGTGCTCACCTGGCGGCTGACCGTGGAGACGTCGGAGTGGACCGCCTCCGCCAGCGCCGACACCCGCATCGGCTGGGCGCGAAGGTTGAACAGCAACGGATACGCCATGGGGTCCACGTGGGGGTGCTGACGCGGCGCCTGCTGGCGGACCGTGTGGAGCAGCTTGACGACCCGGACGAGGTGGTCGCCGAGCGTGAGGGTCGGTGATGACGACGAGTCGGGCGGCATGGGGGCTCCTGGCAGACAAATTGCTTGCTGCACGCAACTACTGCCGGGGCAGCCGCATTCCCAGAGCCGCGGACGGCCGTGTCAGGGGGTGATGACGAGGTGGTCCAGGACCCGCCGGGCGACGTCCTCGTCGCCGTGGACCACGACGTGCAGCTCGTCCGGGGCTCGTCGGCCGCCCGCGAGCCGGCCGGCCACCTGGGTCGACATGGTCAGCGAGGTCGTCACGACATCGGGGTGCTCCTCGGCGTCTCCCGTGAAGAGAGGCACGCCGACGGCCTTCCCCTCGTGCTCCTCGACCCGCGCGCCGGCCCGGCCCACCGTGGGACCCGTGAGGTCGAGGACGACGGCGTTCCCCGGCTCGATCGCTGCGTCCCTGGCCACGATGCGTGGCAGAGTCGCGAAAAGCCGGCTGATGCTGTGCGCCGCGGCCGGGCTGTCGAGCCCGCCGGGGCGTCCGAGCGCCTCGCGGATGTCCTGCTCGTGCATCCAGATGTCGAAGACGCGGATGCGGAGCAGCCCCTCCATCGTCGTCGGGCCGAACGGCCCCTGGATCTGCTGCTCGGCCCACTCGTGCCCCGAGCGGTAGACGTGCAGCCGCTCGGCAAGACGCTCCTCGAGCTCGTCGAGCACCTCCTCGAGGTCGCGACCCCGACGGGACTCGACGTACTTCTCGACCCGCTCGCCGAACGCGTGCCGCACGTGCGCGTGCTCGCGAACGTCGATGTCGGGCACCGGCTCACCCGCCACCATCGCCTCGGTACTCGCCACATGGGCGACCTGGTCGCGGACCGTCCACCCGGGGCAGTCCGTCGGGAGGTCGGCGTCTCCTGGGCGGGTGGTCCGCCCGAGGTCGATGACGCACTGCACGGTCTGGGCGTACGCGTCGACGAGCTCGCCCAGCTCGCTGGGTGCCGGGGGGTGCACGGGCATGCCGTCACAGTACCTACGCTGGGTGACATGGCCGCCACCCCACAGAGCTCGGCGCTGGCGCGACCCCTGGGTCTCGCTGTCGCCGCCGGCCTGGTCGCGGCCGTGGTGGCCGCCGTGCTCACCGGTGCGACGGCCCCGCTCGACCTCGCCGACCCCGGCCCTGTCGTCCGGTGGGGGGTGCCGCTGGTCTCGACGGTGAGCACCCTGGCGGCCAGCGCGACCGTCGGCCTCCTCGGCCTCGCCGCCTTCCTGGCACCGGAGCGGGTGGGTACTGAGCGCCGGCTCACGGCCACGCGGTATGCCGCGCGCGCTGCGGTCGTGTGGGCGGCCGCCGCCCTGCTCGAGGTGGTGCTGACCTTCGCCGACCTTGCCGGCACGCCGGTCTCCAGCCCCGACCTGTTCAGCCAGCTCCTGTCCTTCACGTGGACGCTGGAGACCACCCGGGTGCTGCTCCTCAGCGCCCTCGCCGCGGTCGGCGTCGCCGCCGCGGCCAGTGTCACGAGGCGTCGGGCACCCATGGCATGGCTCGCCGTGACCACCCTCGCCGCCGTCGTCGTGCTGGCCCTCACGGGACATGCGGCCGGCTCCGCCAGCCACGAGGACGCCGTCAACGCCCTGGCCGTCCACCTGCTCGGCGTCGTCGCCTGGACCGGGGGCCTGATGGCCCTCGTGGTGATGCGCTCGCAGCTCGGCAGCGACCTCGGGGCGACGGTGGCCCGCTACTCGACCGTCGCCGGCTGGTGCTTCGCCGCGGTCACCGTCACCGGCCTCCAGCAGGCCTGGATCCGGCTGGGTTCCCTGAGTGCCCTCGCCACGGCATACGGCACGGTGGTCGCGCTGAAGGCGCTGGCCCTCGGCGTGCTGGGAGTCCTCGGGTGGCTGCACCGGCGGAACATCACGACCCGGCTCCGGGCCGACCCGGGCGACGGCCGGGCCTTCGCGCGGCTCGCCCTCGGCGACGTGGTGCTCATGGGAGCGGCCACCGGGCTCGCGGCGGTGCTGGCCCGCAGCCTCCCGCCGGTGCCGGACGCCCCGCCGGCGCCGAGCCGCATCCTCGAGCTCACCGGGTTCCCCGACCCGGGCCCGATCCTCGGCGCCGACTGGCTCACCGCCTGGCGCGTCGACTGGCTCCTCCTCGGCACGGCCGCGCTGGCCGTCTCCCTGTACCTCGCGGGGGTCGTGCGGCTGCGCCGCCGCGGCGACACCTGGCCCGTGGGTCGGACGATCTGCTGGGTGCTCGGGTGGACCCTCTTCGTGTGGGCCACGTCCGGGGCGCCGGGGATCTGGGGCCGCGTGCTCTTCAGCGTGCACATGGTCATGCACATGGTCGTGGCCATGCTCGTCCCGATCCTCCTCGTGCCCGGCGCGCCGGTGACACTCGCACTGCGAACCCTCAAGGCTCGGCCGGACAAGACCTGGGGGCCCCGTGAGGTCCTCCTCCAGGTCGTGCACTCACGGGCGATGCGGGTGCTCGCCAACCCGGTCGTGGCGGCGGCTCTCTTCTTCTTCAGCCTGGCGGCCTTCTACTGGACCGGGCTGTTCGAGCTGTCGCTGACGACGCACACGGGTCACCTGCTGATGCTGGCCCACTTCCTCCTGACCGGTTACCTCTTCACGTGGGTCCTCATCGGCATCGACCCCGGAGTGCCGCGGTGGAGCCCGCTCGGGCTCCTCGGCATCCTCTTCGCGACGATCTCGTTCCACGCGTTCTTCGGCGTGGCGCTGACGGGCAGCGAGGACCTGGTGGCTCCGGACTTCTTCCTCCAGCTCAACCTTCCCTGGGGACCGGACGTCCTCGCCGACCAGCAACGGGCGGGGGAGATCGCCTGGGGCGTCGGGGAGGCGCCGACGCTCATCCTCGCGGTCATCGTCGCGGTCCAGTGGTTCCGCACGGACGAGAAGGAGACGGCGCGCAAGGACCGTCAGGCCGACCGGGACGGCGACGCCGAGCTCAAGGCCTACAACGAGCGCCTGGCTCGGCTACGCGGGGGAGGATGAGCGACATGCGCGTCGCGGTCATCCAGCTCGCCTACGACGACGGCGAGTCCTTCGACGCGCGGGTCGACCGGGTCGCCGGGCTCGTCGCGGCGCAGGCCGGCCACGACCTCGTCATCCTTCCGGAGCTGTGGGCCGCCACGGGGTTCGACTACACCCGCTGGTCCCGTGAGGCGCAACCGCTCGACGGGCCGTGGGCGGCGGCCATGGTGGATGCCGCCCGAGCGGTGGGGGCGACGCTGCACGCCGGCTCCTTCGTGGAGCGCCTCCCGGAGCCCGGTGTCGACGGCCGTGACCTCGCCAACACCTCCGTCGTGTATGCGGCGGACGGCGGCCTCCGCGCGGTCTACCGGAAGGTGCACCGGTTCGGCTTCGGCGCGGGGGAGCCGAGGCTCATGGAGGCGGGTGAGGACGTCGTGGTGACCCGCGTCCCTGCCGGTGCGGGGACGGACGAGCTCGTCGTGGCGGGACTCTCCGCGTGCTACGACCTGCGGTTCCCCGAGCTCTACCGGAGTCAGGTCGACGCCGGGGCCGAGATGTTCCTCGTGACCGCGGCCTGGCCGGCGGCTCGCGTCGCGCACTGGACCCTGCTGGGCCAGGCCCGGGCCGTCGAGAACCAGTGCGTCATGGTGCAGTGCAACACGGGCGGTGCCCACGCAGGGCACCAGATGGGCGGCCACAGCCAGGTCGTGTCTGCTTCGGGAGAGGTGCTCGCACAGGCCCGAACCGCCGACGAGGAGGTGCTCTCGGTCGAGGTCGACACCCGGATCACCGCGGCATACCGCCGCGACTTCCCCGTGCTCGAGGACCGCCGCCTCTGATGGGAGAGTGGGGTCATGGCCGATGCGTCGGGGATGCTCGCGGAGCTCGTCGCCGCTCTGCCCGACGGTGTGGTCGTGAGCAGCCCCGAGACGCTGGAGAAGTACCGGTTCGACTGGACCCACGACGCCACAGCGGGGATGCCGCTCGCGGCCGTCCGCGCGCAGGACGCCGGACAGGTGCAGCAGGCACTGCGCTGGGCGACCCGGCACGGTGTTCCCGTGGTGCCTCGAGGGGCCGGCACGGGACTCTCCGGCGGGGCGCTCGCCGTCGACGGTGGCATCGTCCTGTCGACGGAACGCATGCGGGCGGTCGAGGTCGATCTCGCCAGCCGGGTCGCCGTCGCCGAGCCCGGGGCCCTCAACGTCGACGTGAAGCGCGCGGCCGCTGAGCACGGCCTGTGGTATCCGCCCGACCCGAGCTCGTACGAGATCTGCTCCATCGGCGGCAACATCGCGACCAATGCCGGTGGCCTCTGCTGCGTGAAGTACGGCGTCACGGCGGACTACGTCCTCGGGCTCGACGTGGTGTTGGCCGACGGGACACTGGTCACCCTCGGGGGCAAGCGGGTCAAGGACGTGGCCGGCCTCCCGCTGCTGAGGCTCTTCGTCGGCTCCGAGGGCACGCTCGGCGTCGTCACCCGTGCGGTCCTGCGCCTGGTACCTGCACAGCATCCGCGAGCGACGGTCGTCGCCACCTTCCCCACCGTCGCCGCCGCGGCCGCGGCGGTGGTCGATCTGGGTCGCACGGTCCGCGCGTCGATGGTCGAGCTCATGGACCGCGCCTCGCTCAACGCGGTCGAGGACTTCCGGCCGATGGGGCTGGACCGCCAGGCGGGTGCCATGCTCGTCATCCAGTCGGACGCCCCGGGCGGCGCCCGAGCCGACGAGGTGTCCGCGGCCGTGACGGCGTGCGAGCGGGCCGGGGCGAAGGAGGTCTTCGCGACCGACGATCCCGACGAGGGCGAGCTGTTCGTCCACGCTCGGCGCCTGCACTTCACCGCCCTGGAGTCGCGGGGGGCCGTGCTCCCCGAGGACGTCGGCGTCCCCGTCCCCCAGCTGCCCGCGCTCCTCGCCGCGGTGGAGGAGATCGCGCAGCGGTATGCCGTGCAGGTCCCGGTCGTCGCGCACGCCGGTGACGGCAACACCCACCCGGCGATCGTCTACTCTGCGGGCGACGAGGACGCTGAGCACCGAGCGCGGCTCGCCTTCGACGCCATCATGGTTGCGGCGATCGAGCTCGGGGGCACCATCACGGGCGAGCACGGTGTCGGCCGCCTCAAGACGGCATCCCTGCAGCTCCAGCTCGGGCCCGAGGTCATGGACCTCACGAGGCGGGTCAAGGCTGCCCTGGACCCGCACGGCATCCTCAACCCGGGCGCCGGCTTCTGACGACCGTCATCCCCACGGGCGTCTCGAGGAGTCCGAAAACGGGTGCACCGGAGCCTCAGATGAGTGATGCCGCGTGGCTACAGTCGATGGGTTAGCCGACCACCGGCCCCCCACAGAGGAGACCTCCCATGTACATCGGACTCGGCATCGTCCTCATCGTCATCGGCGCCATCCTGGCGTTCGCGCTCGACATCGACCTTCCGGGGATCGAGGACGACACGCTCGGCTGGATCCTCATCGTCGCCGGGATCCTCGCCATCCTCCTGTCGTTCGCCTTCGCCAACCGTCGGCGCGCGGGAGTCACGACCACCCGTGAGAGCCAGATCGACCCCGTGACCGGCTCGCGTGTCGACCGCACGGACGTCGACCCCCGCTGACCTGCTGACCGCCGAACGGCCCACCCCGTGCTGGGGTGGGCCGTTCGGCGTGTCATCTGCGGCTCAGAAGGAGGCCTCGGGCACGTCCATGAGGAGCGAGTCGGTCGACTCCGCCACCGCACGCTCGGCGGACAGCCGGGGAAGGACCTGGCGGGCGTAGAACTGCGCCGCCGCGACCTTTCCCTCGTAGAAGTCCTTGTCCTTGCCGGTGCCGCCGGCTGCGAGGGCGTCGAGCGCCACCGCCGCCTGTCGGAGCAGGAGCCACCCCACGACGAGGTCACCGGCGGCGAGGAGCAGGCGAGTCGTGTTCTGGCCGACGGAGTAGACGTTGGTGATCTCGCCGCCCTGCCGCGGGTCCGACTTCATGAGCTCGCCGACCATGAAGCCGAGGATGCCCTGGACGTCCTCGACCCCCTGACCGAGCAGCTCACGGTCGCGGTCGAGCCGCCCCTCGTGGGCTCCGAGGTCCTTGGCGAACTCGGCCATCTGGGTGGAGAGGTGGGTGAGGGCCTGGCCCTTGTCGCGCACGATCTTGCGGAAGAAGAAGTCCAGCCCCTGGATCGCCGTGGTGCCCTCGTAGAGGGTGTCGATCTTCGCGTCCCGGACGTACTGCTCGACGGGGTAGTCCTGGAGGAACCCCGACCCCCCGAAGGTCTGGAGCGACTCCGTTCCCAGCAGCACCCAGGCCCGCTCGGAACCGAGGCCCTTGACGAGCGGCAGCAGCAGGTCGTTGACCCGGCTCGCGATGTCGGCACCCGAGCCGGACTCGAAGTCCTCCGACCCCGAGGCGAGCCGCTCCTGGTCGACGATGTCCTGCTGGCTGGCGGTGAAGAGCACGAGCGCGCGAAGGCCCTCCGCGTACGCCTTCTGCATCATCAGGGAGCGGCGGACGTCGGGGTGGTGGGTGATCGTCACGCGCGGGGCCGTCTTGTCGGTCGACTGGGTGAGGTCGGCGCCCTGGACCCGCTGCTTCGCGTAGTCGAGCGCGTTGAGGTAGCCGGTCGACAGCGTGGCGATGGCCTTGGTGCCGACCATCATCCGGGCGTTCTCGATGACGTGGAACATCTGGGCGATGCCGTTGTGGACGTCTCCGAGCAGGGTGCCGACAGCCGGCCTCTCGCCGCCGAAGGTCAGCTCGCACGTCGTGGACACCTTGAGGCCCATCTTCTTCTCGAGGTTGGTCACGGAGACGCCGTTGCGCTCGCCGAGCTCGCCCGTGTCGAGGTCGACCGCGTACTTGGTGAGGATGAAGAGCGAGAGCCCCTTCGTGCCTGGGCCGGCGCCCTCCGGCCGAGCGAGCACGAAGTGCACGACGTTGTCGACCATGTCCGACTCGGCACTGGTGATGAAGCGCTTGACCCCGCTGACCGTCCAGGTGCCGTCGTCGTTGCGAACGGCCTTCGTGCGGCCCGCGCCCACGTCGGACCCGGCATCCGGCTCGGTGAGGACCATGGTGCAGTGCCAGTTCTTCTCGACGATCCAGCGCGCGAGCTTCTTCTGGTCGTCGTTGCCGAGCACGTAGAGCAGCTTGGCGAAGCCGTAGGAGGCGGCGAACATGGCGGCGGCCGGGTTGGAGCCCAGCAGCATCTCGTTGACCGCCCACCGAAGGCTCGGGGGCGCCACGGTGCCACCCAGCTCGGCGTTCAGGTCGATGGCCCAGAACCCGCTCTCGCGGTAGGCGTCGAAGGACTTCCGGAAGGACTCCGGCATCCTCACGACCTGCGTCTGCGGGTCGTAGACCGGCGGGTTGCGGTCGGAGTCCTCGAACGACTCGGCGAGCTCGTTCTCGGCGAGGCGCGCCACCTCCTTGAGCATCTCGCGGGCGATGTCGCGGTCCACCTCCTCGTACGGGCCGGACCCCAGCACCTCACCACGACCGAGCACCTCGAAGAGGTTGAACTCGATGTCGCGCAGGTTGCTCTTGTAGTGGCCCATGGCCGTGTCCTCCTGGTGAAGCAGGTGAGCGCTTGCTTACCAGTCTGCTACCCGCCGGTAACAAATGCAAGGGGGCCCGCGTCCTCCCTGTTCAGGAACCGAGCGCGCGGCATACTCGGCGCGTGGGGATCCTCGAGGACGCGCGGGCGGCACGGGATGCCGGGTCCGCGTGGCTGGCCCGGGACCTCCTCACCGACCACGTCGAGCACGAGCGGGACCCCGAGGCCATGGCCCTCCTCGGCGAGGTGCTGTACGACATGGGGGACCTGCCGCGCGCCGGAGCGGTGTGGTTCGCCGCAGGCGCAACCGGACCGGAGGTCGACTCGGCGGTGGCCGCGTGGCGGCAGCAGACGGGTGACGACTTCGCGGCGATGTGGCACTCACTGCCGGCATCGGCGCAGGCCGAGCCTCGGGCCCGCCGCGTGGAGGCCTTGCGGTCGCGGGCGCTCGACGCGGGCGCAGACCTCGACAGCGGGGCGTCGGAGACCGACGACGTCGGTGACCTGCGGGACATCGAGGCCCGGTTCCTGGAACCGGTGGAGGAGCCGGCCGAAGGCGGTCACGACGCGGCCTGGCTCATGGCGTGGATCCTCGCGGTGGCCTTCGTCGTCTTCGCCGCGATCGGGTTCGTCACAGCCCTCGGCTGGTTGTTCCCGGACTGACCGCCTCGACCGCTGCTTGGCGCGACCCCGCCGGGCGACGCCACGCCGTGGACGACCGCCAGTACAGGTAGGTGACCAGGCCGATGGGGATCGGCACGAGGAACGTCGCGATGCGGTAGAGCAGGACGGCCGCCAGGACCGCGGGCTGGTCCGAGGCGGGCAGCCCGTAGCCGAGCACGCCGACCAGGACCACCTCGGCCACCCCGAGCCCTCCGGGGGTGGGGATGAGCAGCGAGGCGAACGTCACCAGTCCCCAGGCGACGAGGATCACCGCCCACGAGATCGTCGCCTCGTCCAGACCCAGCATGCGCACGCAGACACCGAGGACGAGGACGACGGTGAGCTGCGAGAGGACCATGGTCGCGGTGAGGCGGCCCCAGCACAGTCGCAGCAGCCCGACCATCGCCGTGCGGAAGGCCGGCAGACCTTCGGTGAGTCCCGGGTCAGGGATGCGCCGGACGCGACGTCGGATCCGGGTGGCCATGGCATCGCACCAGGCACCCAGCCGGGCGGCGAAGCCGGCGCTGCGCAGGATACGGACGAGGAGGACGAGGGCGATGGCGATGAGCGTGACCAGAGCCAGGGTCCACCATTCGGTGCCGTCGGGGGCCCAGCCCTGCATCACGACCGCCCACAGACCGATCGCCAAGAGGATGAACTTGGTCAGCTGTGACCACGTCCCGGTGACGAGCACCTCGGAGGTGATGTCACCCATGGTGAACCCCCAGGACCGCAGCATGGCGAAGTTCAGTCCCGTCGCCACCGCGCCACCCTCGGGCACGGTGTTGGACAGTGCGGCGGAGGCTGTGTTCGTCACCGCTGCCTCGCGCAGCCGCAGCCCGGGCAGGGTCACGACGATCGGAGGCCAGTTCGTGGCCAGGTTCACGACCCCGAGAAGCACCGCCGCCACGGCCATGGGCGCGGTGATGAGGGCGACGGCCGACGACCAGCTGCCGGTCTCCGAGTTGGTCACCAGGAACCACACGGCAAGGAGGACGACACCGTAGCTGAGTACGCCCGAGACGATCCGGCGGCCGACGCTGCGCGGTCGGTCTGCGGGCAGCCCCTCGTCGTCGAGGCCGCTCCGGCTGTCGTTCGCCTCCTCGGTCATGGGGCCATCCAACCAGCGACCGGCTCGACGCGCTGGAGACGCCTAGTGAGCGTGGGCGCCCGTCTCGGGCCGCAGCGCTGCTTCGAGAGCCGCGATGACCGCGTCCACCTCGGACGGGAACGTGTCGTCGGGTCCACCACTCACGAGAGCGGTCACGTCGGCCGTGGCCGCCCGGACCGCGTCGCGGAGCCGGGTGGCCCGCCCACGCAGGTCGTCCGACCCTGCCGTCGCCTCCAGGGCCGTCAGCCGGTCCTCGGCGGCTGTCACCCGCTCGGCCGACACGGCCCAGGCACCGGCCGCCCGCTCCCTCGAGCCGCTGCTGCGCAGGGACGGCAGCAGATCCCGGCCGAGCCACACCACTTCCGACTCCGCGGCGGCGAGCTGCTCGGTCCAGGCGCGGCGGCGACGCGCGCGCACGACGAGCACCGCCACGGCGGCCAGCGCGACGGCGAGCAAGAGCCACCAGACCCAGGGCGAGATGCCGTCCTCCTCGTCCTCCGGTGCATCAGCGGCGGCGGATGTGCCCGTCGGTGAGGGCTCGGGAGACGGCGTCGGCTGGGGAGAGACACTCGGTGTGGGTTCCTCTGCCTCGGTCGGCTCCTCGGTCTGGGTGGGCTCCTCGGTCTCGGTCGGCTCTTCGGTCCGGGTCGGTTCCTCGGTCTGGGTCGGTTCCTCGGTCTCGGTGGGATCGGGGGAACGGGTGGGGAGACTGAGACTCGGTTCGGGGATGCTCGCGCTGACCGTCGGGACCGTCAGGGTGCGGCTGGGAGTCACGTCAGGGAGCTCCACGGAGCCACCGCACGCCGTGGCGAGCAGCGTGGTCAGCGCGAGCGCGCCGAGAAGTGGTCCTCTGCTGAACCTGCCGCCTGTCACCCGCATCACTGACGCCCTCCGCCGAGCCTCTGGCCCGCGCACCGCGGGCCCGGACCCACGCTCGGCCCTGCCGCCGATCCGCGCATCACCCATGCGGGGTGGTCGGGAGCCGATGACGGGAATCGAACCCGCGTGTCCAGCTTGGGAAGCTGGCGCTCTACCATTGAGCTACATCGGCGTGCCGGGTGCGAGACCGCCCTGCGGACCTCCCCGGCGGCGGGAAGTCTAACCCACCCCGAGGACCCCACCGGTAGCCTGACGGCGTGCTGCTCTCCGACCGCGACATCAGGACCGAGATCGAGGCGGGACGGGTGCGCCTGGACCCTTGGGACCCCACGATGATCCAGCCCAGCAGCATCGACGTGCGGCTCGACAAGTTCTTCCGGCTCTTCGACAACCACAAGTACCGGGTGATCGACCCGTCCCAGGACCAGGCCGACCTCACCCGCCTCGTCGAGGTCGACCCGAGCGAGGGCTTCGTGCTGCATCCGGGAGAGTTCGTCCTCAGCAGCACGCTCGAGACGATCTCGCTCCCCGACGACCTCGCGGCCCGGGTGGAGGGCAAGTCGAGCCTGGGGCGCCTGGGCCTGCTGACCCACGCGACGGCCGGCTTCGTCGACCCGGGCTTCACCGGCCACGTGACGCTCGAGCTCTCGAACGTGGCGACCCTGCCCATCATGTTGTGGCCGGGCATGAAGATCGGTCAGCTCGCCTTCTTCCGGCTCTCGTCCTCCGCGGAGAACCCTTACGGGTCGGCGACGTACGGTTCGCACTACCAGGGCCAGCGTGGCCCGACGGCCAGCCGGAGCTTCCAGAACTTCCACCGAGCCGACGTCTGATCCCGGCATGGGGGAGCCGACGGCATACGTGGAGGTCCGGGTCACGGCCCCGGACGCACACACGGCCGGCCGCCTGGCGCACCTCCTCGTGGAGGAGCACCTGGCTGCCTGCGCCAAGGTGCTGCCCGGAGTCACCTCCGTCTACCGGTGGGAGGGGGTGGTGGAGGCGACGCCGGAGCACCTGCTCCTCATCGTGTCGACAGCGGAGCGCTTCGAGGCAATCCGGGAGCGGGTCCGCGCCGAACACCCCTATGACACCCCCGAGGTCCTCGCGGTCCCGGTCGTCGCCGCCGATGCCCGGTATGCCGCCTGGCTCGAGGAGTCGGTCGGGCCGAGCACGGGTAGGGGAGCAGCCGACGGCTCGGAGGACAGCAGCGATGAACGAGTGGCACACGGTGCAGCAGCAGACGGCGGCAGCAGCGGCCCTGCTCAGGCGTGACGGAGGAGACGGGGCCGAGCTGCGCGGTCACGTTCCCGCCGAGCCACGGGGAGTGGTGCTCCTCCTCCACGGAGGGGCCGAGAGCGGGCGCTCGGTCGTCACCTGGTGGACGCTCGCCGTCCTCCGGATGGTGCCCTTCGCCCTCGCGATCACCAGGCGGTCCGAGGACCAGCTCGCCGTCCTGCGGCTCAAGTACCGGGTGCGCGGATGGAACGGCCGGCGCCAGGATCCGGTCCTCGATGCCCGCTGGGCCCTCGACCGCATCCGTCGCGCGCTCCCCGGGCGACCGGTCGCGCTCGTCGGTCACTCGATGGGGGGACGGGTGGCGCTCCACCTCGGCAGCGAGCCGGACGTCGTGGCAGTGGCCGCGCTGGCGCCGTGGGTGGAGAGCGACCCACGCCGCCCACGCTCGGGCACCCGGGTGCTCCTCGTGCACGGAAGCAACGACCGCGTGACGGACCCGCGACGAACCGGCATCCTCGCGAAACGGTTGGAGGAGATCGGAGTCGACGTTCGGCACGTCAGCGTGGAGGGCGGCGACCACCCGATGCTGCGCAAGGCCGCACAGTGGCACGACGCCGTTGCCGACTTCGTCACCGACGCTCTGCTCGGCCCAGCCCGAACCAGCTGATGACGCCGCCTGCCGCGAGCAGGGCGGCGCACCAGAGCATCGCCCCCCGGTAACCACTCGTCATGGCCGCCGGGTCGAGGTACTCGTCACCGGCGAGACCCACGAGGGCCGGCAGGGCCGCCACGGCGAGGAGCGACCCGGCGCGGGCCACGGCGTTGTTCACGCCGCTCGCGACGCCGGCGACCCGGTCGGGGGCAGCGTCCAGCACCGCCGCGGTGAGCGGTGAGACGAGCAGCGCGAGACCGAGGGCGAAGACGGTCATGCCCGGCAGGACGTCGAGCCATGTCGCGTCTAGCCCGACCGCGAGAAGCAGGAGGGTCCCCGCGGAGCAGATGAGAGGGCCGAGCGTCATCGGGATCCGGGGGCCGATCCGGGCCGAGAGTGCCGCCGCCCGCGACGACAGCAACAGCAGGGCAATGGTCATCGGCAGTCCCGACAGCCCGGCCTCGAGTGCGCTCCACCCGGCCGCCTGGAGCTGGAGCACGGTGAAGAGCGACACCCCGCCCAGGGCACCGTAGACGAGCAGCGTCATCCCGTTGGCCGCCGAGAACACCCGGGAGCGGAACAGACCCAGGGGAACCAGCGGGTGTGCCGTCCGCCGTTCCCGGACGAGGAACGCTGCCGCTGCCGCGACGGCCACGGCGTACGCGAGCGCGACGACACCGGCAGGCGCCTCGGTCGTGGCCGTGAGGGCGTAGGTGAGCGCACCGAGGGACACCACTGTGAGGCCGGCCCCCGGCACGTCGAACCGCCCCGAGTGGTCGGGGTCACGGCTCTCGGGAGCGGCGTACCAGGTGAGGGCGAGAACGCCGAGGCACAGGGGGACGTTGATCGCGAAGATCCAGCGCCACGTCGTCGTGTCGACGATCCACCCACCGAGGATGGGGCCGACGGCCGCGGCGATGCCGGAGAATCCCGCCCACGTCCCGATCGCCGGGGCCCGGTCCTTCGCGGTGAACGAGGCCTGGATGAGCGAGAGCGCTCCGGGTGTGAGCAGGGCGGCGCCGACGCCCTGCAGCACGCGGAGGGCGACGAGCTGGCCGGGTGTCTGCGCGAGCGCACACAGGCCGGACGCGACCATGAACCAGGTGACGCCGACGAGGTAGACCCGCCGGCGCCCCAGCCGGTCGCCGAGCGCACCGCCGACGAGGACGAGCGAGGCGAGGGCCAGGAGATAGCCGTTGACGACCCACTGGAGCTGCGCGAGGGAGGCGTCGAGGTCCTCGCCGATGCTGCGGAGGGCGACGTTGACGACGGAGCCGTCGAGGATCGCGATGCCCGAACCCAGGGTGACCCCGATGAGCATGAGCCGTCCGCGCCGGGACCCGCGCTCGAGGACCGCAGGCGCCGCGGCTTCCAGGGGGGCGGGGCGGTTCACCCCGTATGCGTACCACGCGGCGCGCTGCGGGGCACGTCCGGCGGACAGGCTCCCTATCCTCGTGCGGGTGAGCGAAGCCGGACGCACCGCATCTCTCGTCCTCGTGCAGAACGGGTCGGTTGTGGGCTGCCTCCCGCCGGTCGAGCTCTCGATGCCGTGGTGGCCCGAGAGCCACGACGTCGTCGCGGCGGTCCGCGACCGCTTCGGCATCGACGTCACGGTCCTGCGGCTGCTCGACGCGCCGTCCGACCGGCTGTGGGGTGGCCACGTCACGTACCTCGCGGAGACGGCCAGCCCGCCGATCATCGCGCTCGAGCCGTATGCCGGTGACCCCCTCGCCGACCACCCCCTCCGGCAGGTGTGGGCTCGCCCCGGAGGGCCGGGAGCCCTGCTGGCCTGGGCCGAGGAGGAGCTCGTCGGCCGCGGCATCCGGTTGACGGGCCGACCCGAGCAGATGCGGTCGTGGAACCTCTCGGCGATCTGGCGACTACCGACGTCCGAGGGGAAGGTGTGGCTCAAGGCCGTCCCGTCCTTCTTCGCGCACGAGGGAGCGGTCATCGACTGGATCGGGCCCGAGACCGCTCCTCGCCTGGTCGCGCACACGCGGGGGCGGGTGCTCATGGCCGAGATCCCCGGCCCGAGCAACCACGACACCCGGAGCCCAGCCCTCCTCCTGCCCATGGTGGACCTGCTGACCCACCTGCAGGAACGGTCCGTAGGCCGAACCGACGACCTGGTCACCCGCGGCGTCCCGGACCGGCGCCTGTCCGTGATGCTGCCCCGGATCGTCGCCGTCGTCGACGAGCACGCGTCGACGCTGACCGCTGCTGAGCGTCAGGTCGTCGACGCGCTCGTCCACGACCTCCCGCGCCGCCTGGGCGAGATCGACTCGTGCGGGATCCCGGACGCGCTGGTCCACGGTGACTTCCACCCCGGCAACGTCGGAGGGCCTGTCGACCAGTACGTGATCCTCGACTGGGGCGACTCGTTCGTGGGCAACCCCCTCATCGACGAGCTGGCCTTCGTCCACCGGCTCGGGCCGGAGGACCGCGCCGCCGCCCGGGAGGCGTTCGTGGCCGCCTGGCGGCGCATCGCGCCGTCCGCGGACCCCGAGCGTGCCGCCGCCCTGCTGCGCCCGGTGCTGCCGTTGCTCGCCGCCGTCATGTATGCGGACTTCTGCGCCGCGATCGAACCCGACGAGCGGGTCTACCACGCCTCGGACGTCACGGCCATGCTGCGGCAGGCCGCCGACAAGGCGCCCGCGGAGCCGAGCTAGGGAAGCCGCGTCAGGGCCGGATGGTGGCGACACCGGCGCGTTCGAGGTGGGCGAGGACCGGGTGGTCGGCGGGGGCATCGGTGATGATGCCGCTGACCTCCTGGAACGGCAGGACGACGAAAGCCGATGCGGCCCCGATCTTCTCGCTGCTGGCCAGGACGTACGTCTCCGCCGCCCGCCCGGCCAACGTGCGCTTCATCGCGGCCTCGTCGGCGTCGCCGGTCGTCAGTCCCGCCTCGTGGTGGACGCCGGTCACGCCGAGGAGGAACAGGTCGGCGTGCACCCTGGACGCGGCCTCCGCCGCCGCCGCGCCGCAGGTGACGGCGGAGTGCTTGAAGAGCTGTCCGCCCAGCACGAAGACCTCCACGGTGGGGTGGTCGACGAGCGCAGCGGCGACCGTCGGGCTGTGGGTGATGACGGTGGCCGTCAGGTCTCGTGGCAGGGCGGCGGTGACGGCCAGGGCGGTCGTCCCACCATCGAGGAGGACGGTCGTGCCCGGCCGGACCAGGGCGGCCGCCGCCTGCGCGACCCGTTGCTTGCTGTCCATCGCCACCGAAGCCCGCACTGCATAGCCGGCAACGGCGGGGGACGCCGGCAGCGCACCGCCGTAGACCCGTTGGCACAGGCCTGCCGCTGCGAGGTCGCGCAGGTCACGTCTGATGCTGTCCTCCGTGACGCCGAGCTCGCGGGCGATGTCCTTGGCGACCAGCCGGCCGTCCGTGGCCAGGCGCGACAAGAGAACATCTCGACGCTGCGCCGCAAGCATGCGTGTTCCTCCATGGTTCTTTACATTCATGCGTGTTATCCCATAGTATCCCACACATGACAGGCCCCATGCTGATCCTCATCGCCGGTCCGTACCGCTCCGGGACGGGGGACGACCCCGACCTGCTGGCGGCCAACCTCGCTCGACTCGAGGAGGCCGCCTGGCCGATCTTCCGCGCCGGTCACGTGCCGATGATCGGGGAGTGGGTCGCCCTTCCGGTCCTGCGCAGTGCCGGTGCCGGAGGCGTCACCGACCCCTTGGCGCAGCACGTGATGTACCCGACGGCCCAACGGCTGCTGGAGCACTGCGACGCCGTGCTGCGCCTGCCCGGGACGTCGACCGGCGCCGACCAGGACGTCGCCATCGCGCGTGAGCGCGGCCTTCCCGTCTACACCCACCTCGCCGAGATCCCCGGCTACGTGCGGTCCACGCCGACCCCCTGAGTGGAGGGACACCTCATGCACCGTCCGCTACTTTTGGGAGGCACCTCGCCGACCTCGTGAGGACTGACATGACCAGCACCGCTGCGCAGCTCGGCGTGCTCGGACCGGTGGAGGTTCGGAGCGCCGGCGGGGTGCAGCATCCGGTCGGCGGGAGCAAGCTGCGGGTCCTCCTGAGTCTGCTGGTCCTGCACCGCAACCGCGCGGTGTCCGCACCGCGGCTCGTCCACGGCCTGTGGGGGGATGCCCCGCCGACCGGCGCGGACGTGACGCTGCGCAGCCACGTCTCACACCTGCGACGGTTTCTGGCGGGTGTCGCGCCCGAGGTCGCCCTCACCACCGGCCCTGCCGGATACAGCCTCGTGCTGGCGCCGGGCCAGGTCGACGTCGAGCGGTTCGAACAGCTCGTCGGTCTGGCTCAGGAGGCCCTCGGGCTGGACCGCCCGCAGCGAGCGGCAGCGCACGTCCGCGAGGCCCTCCGGCTCTGGCGAGGCCAGCCGTACTCCGACCTCGAGGAGGTGGACGACGCGGCGGTCGAGGCAGCTCGCCTCGAAGAGGTGCGGCTGGGTGCCCTGGAGGTCCTGGCAGCGGCCGAGCTGGCGGCCGGTCGGCACCGTGAGGTCGTGGCGGAGCTCGAGACACTCGTGGCGGCCCACCCGTTCCGGGAGCGGTTCACCGCCCAGCTGATGGTGGCCCTGTACCGGTCCGGTCGACAGGCGGAGGCCCTCGACGTCTACGGGAGGACCCGATCCCTTCTGGCCGACGAGCTGGGCCTCGATCCCGGTCCTGAGCTCCAGACGCTGAGCCAGAGCGTGCTCCGGCAGGACCCGGTGCTCCTCGGGGAGGCTGAGCCCCCCGATCCCGGGACGCCGACCCGGGGACCAGCCCGCACCTCGCCCCGCCCGCCCGACGCGGTCTTCGCCACGCTGGCGCGGACCCGGCTGGTCGGCCGTACCTCCGAGGTCGCGCGGCTGGACGCAGCCTGGGACGCGGTAGGTCTCGGCGGCCGGCGCCTGGTGCTCATCTCGGGCGAAGAGGGCATCGGGAAGACGCACCTCGTGGCGGGAGTCGCCGCGCGCGCCGCGGAGCGGGGGCACCCCGTGCTCGTGGGCCGCTGCGACCCTGCGGGACGGCCGTACGAGCCGGTCGCGGCGGCACTTCGGAGCTCAGCCGAGGTTCTCGAGAACCTCGCGGGTGCTCCGGACGCGGTGCGCTCCGGGGTCGCGCCGCTGCTCGAGCCACGGGTGGAGGTGTCGGTGGGTGGGAGTGCGCCGCCGCCGGATGGGTCGGAGGTCGCCCTGTACGCCGGTGTCATGGCGCTGCTGCGGCGGGTGGCCGCCCACGAGCCGGTGCTCGTCGTCGTCGACAACGCCGAGCAGATCGACCGGGCCAGCGCCCTTCTGCTGCGCCACGTGGTGGAGCGACTTCCCGCAGGCATCCTCGTCATCCTGTGCTTCCGGGACCCGCCCGGCAGCCGGCATCCGGCCCTGTCGTTGCTGTCGGGTGACCTCGGGGCCGCGCGCGACCTGGTGGAGCGCATCGTCCTGAGGCCTCTCGACGAGTCGGAGCTGGGCGACCTCGTGAGGGACACGGTCCCGGACGCCGACCGTGTCGTGGCTCGTCTCTGGCGGCACACGGGTGGCAACCCGTTCTACGCCAAGGAGCTGGCGAGAGTCCTCGCGGAACCCGGTCGCGACACCGACTCCTGGGATGTCCCGGTCGGCGTGCGCGACGTCCTGCGCCACCGGCTCCTCGCCCTGTCGGCGCGTACTCGAGAGGTGCTGCCCGTGGCGGCCGTTCTCGGGGCCGAGGTCGACTTCGAGCTGCTGGCCTCGGTGGTGCGACTGCCGGAGGAGGTCGTCGAGGACGCGTTGGACGAGTCGGTGTCAGCCGGACTGCTCGTCGAGTCGGGCCGGTCGTGGGCCGGCGCCTACGCCTTCCCCAACGACCTCGTGCGCGACGCGCTCCGGTCGCAGCTGACGGGGCTCCGCCTGCGCTCCGTGCACCTGCGGGCTGCCCAGGCGCTCATGGCACGGCCACGTCTGGCGAGAGGCGGCAGCGCCGTCGTCGCGGCCCACCTGCGAGCGGCCGGTCCGGCTGCCGATCCGGCGGAGGCAGCGCAGTACAGCCTCGCCGCGGCGGAGGAGGCGCGAGCCGTCTACGCATGGGACGACGCGGTGGAGCACGCCGAGGCCGCTGTCACGCTCCTCGAGGAGGCGGCGTCCACCCGCGAGCACGCCGACGCTGCGGTGACCGCCGCGTTGCTGCGGCTGAAGTCCGGGAAGAACTACCCGCGCGTGGTGGCGTTGCTCTCGACCGCTCTGCGCGACTACCTGGTGATCGGTGACGAGGCCTCGGCCGGAGTCATCCACAGCCGGATCGGCGGAGCGCTCTGCATGCACCACTCGATCATGGACATCCCTCGCGCCCTCGAGCACTTCGCGGCCGCCGAGCGGTTGCTGGCCGCGCCGGACTCGGTCTACCACCTGCACCGGGGCAGGTCGCAGGCGGCCATGCTCGGCCTCAGGACGACTCTCCTCGCCGAGTCCGCCGGACGCGCGGACGCGATCGCTTCGGGCCTGGGGCGCCGCGACCTCACCGTGGTGAGCAGCTGGGCTCAGGGCTGGGCAGCCTTCAACGCCGGCCACCTCGCCGACGCGACCTCCACCTGGCAGCGCGCCTGGAACATCGCCCACGAGCTGGCCGACCCTTACCTGGGGTGGCTGCCCGTGAACGCGGCCGCCCTCGCCTCCAACGCCTACCTCCTCGACCCCGAGGGCGCGCGGGCATGGTGCCGACGCGGCCTGGGTCAGCCGCGGTTCACGTCCTTCGCGTACCCGCACGGGGCCGTGGTCGACCAGCTGGTCCTCGCCCTCGCGGCGATGGGCGAGCTGCCGGGTGCCCACGAGGCCGCCGAACGGCTGCCGCAGGACGCCCTGGCGCGGCGGACCCTCCTGTACCTCGACGGGCACTGGGAGAAGGCGGCGGCCGCGTGGGAGGCAGCCGCGGATGCCGACGAGTCGGCCGGCACGCTCCACGACGCCTCCGTGAACCTCCGGTGGCTCGCCGCCGCGAGGATCACGCTGGGGAACCGGGAGGGCGCTGTGCCGGCGCTCGAGAGAGCGCTGCGCATGGCCGGTGACGGGCCCCAGGTGCCCTCGGAGCTCGACATTCGGGCCGAGCTGGCCCGGTTGCACGCGGTGGACCGGACGGCCGAGGCGGAGCACCACGTCGCGCGCTGTGATCAGATCGTCGCCGCCGGCGAGCACTGGCGCGGAGTCCTCGGTCAGGTCGAGCTGGCCAGGGCGGCCGTCGCTGCCGCTCACGGTGACGACGAGGCCGCCGACACGGCGTCTGCTCACGCCGTTCGGATCTTCATGGAGCACCGACTGCCCTGGCGACGGGCCGAGGCCCTCGAGTCCTGGGGCGCCCTGCTGGAGAACCGCGGCGAGGCTGCCGATGCTGCCCGGCGTCGGCGGGAGGCTCACGACGTCTACGCGAGCATCTCCGCCGCGCCGCGGTGGCGGCAGGGGGCGACGCCGTGATCCCCGTCCACCGCGCTTCCACCCACCTTCCACGGCTCGTCGGCACTGTGGTCCTCGACCAACCGAGGAGTGAGTGATGAGCAGCAGTTCCGATGAGCAGGAGCAGTACGACGTCATCGTCGTCGGCGCGCGGTGCGCGGGTTCCGCCACGGCGACCGTGCTGGCGCGGGCCGGCCGGCGGGTACTGCTCCTCGACCGCGACGAGTTCCCCAGCGACACGGTCTCCACCCACCAGCTGTTCCCCGACTCCCTGCACCTGCTGGACGAGCTGGGCGCGGGTGAGCTGCTCCGTGCGAGGCACGAGCTGCGGCCCGTCGAGTACAGCTGGCGAGTGCTGGGTCATGCGGTCGCCGGCGGCTTCAGCCCCATCGGCGGTCACGACCGCACGATGTCGATCAGGCGGGTCACCCTGGACGCAGCCCTGCTGGAGAGCGCGACGAAGGCGGGGGCGGAGGCCCGACTCGGGGCGGCCGTCGAGGACGTCATCGGCGCCGGAACGCCGGAGGACCCCGTACGCGGTGTCGTGCTGGCCACCGGCGAACGGGTGCTGGCGCCATGGGTCATCGGTGCCGACGGTCGTCGGTCCACGGTCGCCCGTCGCCTCGCGCTGCCCACCACCGACCACCGCCGCGGCGAGATGGCGATGCTCTTCGCCTACTGGGAGGGGCTCCCGGCGTCCGGCTGGTGCCACATCGACGTCCACGGGCGGCTCGGCGTGATGTCCACCCCCTGCGAGGACGGTCTGCACCTGCTCTCCGTCGCCGGACCTCCCGAGCTGACCCGTGGGTCGGCTGCGGAGCGGGAAGAGGCCTACCTGGCATCACTACAGCGCTTCCCGGCGGTGCTCAACCCTCGGCTGCTGCAGCAGGCACGGCAGACCTCCCCGGTCGTCGTCGTGCCGGAGACCATGCTGCGGGGTTTCACGAGGCCCGCCTCCGGGGCCGGCTGGGCGCTCGTGGGTGATGCGGGAATGTTCAAGCACCCGGTCACGGCGCAGGGGATCGGCGATGCCCTCGCGCACGGCTGGCACGTCGGCACCGCCCTGGCGCGCGGAGACGCGCTCGACGGCTACGACGCCTGGCGCACGGAACGCTCCGCCGGGCACTTCGAGTGGTCCTTCCAGGCCGCCAGGTTCCCCGGAGCGGATGCCGCCGCGCTCTACGCGGGTCTGGCAGCGGACCCCGTCGCAGGACGGGAGTTCCTCGACTCGTTCGCGAAACGGTACGAGCCGGCAGCGGTGCTGACCCCGGCGCGCCGGGCCAGATGGCGGGCCGCGTGGGCGTACGAGGACGGCCTGAACGAGCTCCAGGTCATCCTCGAGGGTCTCGACCCCGACGCCCTGGAGACGGTCGTCCCGGCGTGTCCCGACTGGACCGTCTCGGACCTCCTGGCACACCTGGCCGGTCTGGCCCAGGACACGGTGCGCAGTGGGTACTTCGCGGGGGCCCTCGATGCGTGGCACACGCCAGAGCTCGCTGCCGCGCGGGACGCCTGGACCGCGGGACACCTCGAGCGACAGGTCGACCGCAGCCGTGACGCGTTGCTGGGCCAGCTCCAGCAGCACGGCACCGCCCTGGTGAGTTCGCTGCGCCGAGGCGACGGGGCGTTGGGGGGCGGACCCGCGTGGATGGCTCCCGCGCCGGCAGCAGACCTCGCGGTGCACCTCGAAGACCTGCGCGAGGCCGTCGGAGAACCCCCGGCGAACAGCAGTGCCGTTGCCCGCCATGGCTTCGACGCCTACCGCGACTGGCTGCACCAGCGCCTCGTGGAGTGCCGGCTCCCGGCGATCGAGCTGACCGACGGTAGGCGCAGCTGGGTGGTCGGTGAAGGGGTCCCGGTGGGCTCGGTCACCGCCTCGGTGTACGAGCTGTTCCGGACCATCACCGGGCGGCGGAGCGCGGACCAGATCATCGGTCTGCCGTGGACGACCGACCCCAGGCCCTACCTGACCGTCATCTCGCCCTACCCGTTGCCCGGCTGAGCCACCGGGCACCACCTCCCCCGTCGCGTCACCAGTCCGGTCGACGTGCGTTCCACCCAACCCAGAAAGGCACGACACCCATGTCCACCGTCACCACCCAGACTCCCCTCGAGCAGCTCAAGGTCGCGCAGCAGCGGATCTGGAGCAGCGGCGACTACAACCGGATCGCCGCCATCACCGTGCCCGTCGCCGAGACCCTCGTCGACATCGCCGGCCCCCGTCCCGGGGACGCGGTGCTCGACGTGGCGACCGGCACCGGGCACGTCGCCCTGGCCGCCGCCCGTCGTGGAGCCGAGGCCATCGGCCTCGACTACGTGCCCGAGCTGGTCGCCATCGCACGTGACCGGGCCACCGCCGAGGTGCTCGATGTCACCTTCCTCGAGGGTGACGCCGAGGCCCTGCCCTTCCCCGACGCCTCGTTCGACCAGGTCCTCTCCGCCATCGGGGTGATGTTCGTGGCCGACCACCAGCGAGCGGCATCCGAGCTGGTCCGCGTCACGCGACCCGGCGGGCGGATCGCCCTGGCCAGCTGGACTCCGACCGGCTTCGTCGGTCAGATGCTCACGACCGTGGGGGCCCACGTCCCGCCGCCGGCGGTGGCGCAGCCGCCGACCCGGTGGGGGAACGAGCAGGTCGTGCGTGAGCTCCTCGGCGACGGAGCGACCGACGTGAAGTCCACGACCTCGTCGGTCACCCAGCGCTTCGCGTCGGCAGAGGCGTTCGCGGACCTGTTCCTCACGTACTACGGACCGACCCACACGGCCGCCTCGCGGCTGTCGGACACCGGTCGCGCGGCGCTCCGGGAGGACCTCGTGGCGCTCGCGGACACCTCGAACCGGTCTGGTGACGGCACCGTCGTCTGCGACTGGGAGTACCTCGTCCTCACGGCCACCCGTCGCGAGGACGGCTGAGGGAAGGCGCGGAGAAGGTCATTCCCGCCACCCTCGACGCATCACACACCACCTCGAAAGGATCTCGACAATGCACCACCTCGACACAGTGGGTCGGTGGGCCCCCAGCAGCCTCGACGTGAGTCGGGCGGCGGCACAACGCCACCACCACATGTCCGCGCTCCAGCAGCGTGGGCGCCCACGGACCGCTCTCCGAACCCCCGGCCAGCCGCGGCGCTGGTTCAGGCTCACGGTGAACCGTCTCCGAACCGCTGGCGGGGCGTGAGCACACCAGGGGGAACACCCGGTCGCCCGGGGCGCTGATCGGCGCCCCGGGCGCACTTCCACGGCGCGCGGCTCAGCTAGGTTGGTTGGTCACGCCGCCGACCTCGAGGGGCACCGATGATCCGGTTCGACGCCGTCACGAAGCAGTTCCCGGGCGGCACCGTCGCGGTCGAGGACCTGTCGCTCACCGCGCCCACCGGACGCATCACCGTCCTCGTCGGGCCTTCGGGATGCGGGAAGACGACGAGTCTGCGGATGGTCAACCGGATGATCCAGCCGACCCGCGGCTCGATCACCCTCGACGGCCAGGACACCAGCCGGATGAACGAGGCGCAGCTGCGGCGTGGCATGGGATACGTCATCCAGCACGGCGGCCTCTTCCCGCACCGAACCGTGCTCGACAACATCGGCACCGTGCCTCGCCTCCTCGGGTGGGACCGCACGAGGATCCGGGCCCGGTCGAACGAGCTGCTGGAGCGCGTGGGCCTCGCTCCCGAGCTCGGCGAGCGCTACCCCGCCCAGCTCTCGGGGGGACAGCAGCAGCGGGTCGGGGTGGCGCGGGCGCTCGCCGCGGACCCGCCCGTGATGCTCATGGACGAGCCGTTCTCCGCAGTCGACCCCGTCGTGCGGGAGCAGCTCCAGGACGAGTTCCTCCGCCTCCAGGGCGAGCTGGGGAAGACGATCCTCTTCGTCACCCATGACATCGACGAGGCCATCAAGCTGGGGGACCAGGTGGCCGTGCTGCGGGTCGGGGGACGGCTCGCCCAGGTGGCGGAGCCGGCATACCTGCTGGCTCATCCGGCCGACGACTTCGTCGCGGACTTCGTCGGGCGTGACCGGGGCTACCGGGCGCTGCAGTTCCAGGAGACCCCACGACTGCCGCTGCGCTCCGAGCCCACCATCGTGCTCGGCGAGCAGCCCACCGAGCCGTATGCCGGGTGGCTGCTCGTCGTCGACGACGACCGGCGGCCGGTCGGCTGGGTGGAGCCGCACCGGATCGGCACCCGGACGGTGTCGACCGGCGACCTCCATCGTGGCGGCACCGTGGCGACCGAGCACGGATCCCTTCGGGCGGCGCTCGACGCAGCGCTCTCCTCGCCGAGCGGGCGTGGGGTCATCGTCGACGCCAGCGGCTCCCTGTGCGGGACGGTGGAGGCGCACGAGGTGCTCACGGCGATCGAGGGAACGCGACGCCCTGAGCGCCGTGGGAGCCCCGCATGACCTGGCTGGCGGACAACTGGCGGACCGTGCTCGACCTCGCGCTGTCGCACCTCTACCTCGCGGGCATCCCTCTCGTCGTCGGCCTGCTCGTGTCGTTGCCCCTCGGGTGGGCGGCGAAGCGGTGGTCCCGGTCCTATCCGGCTCTCATCACGACGACCGGGCTGCTCTACACCATCCCGTCACTGGCTCTCTTCGTGCTCATGCCCGGCGTCCTCGGGACCAAGATCCTCGACCCGGTCAACGTCGTGGTGGCCATGACCGTCTACACCGTCGCTCTGCTCGTGCGCACCGTTGCCGACGGGCTGCGCGCGGTTCCCGACCACATCGAGCAGGCGGCGACGGCGATGGGCTACCGCGGCCTACGGCGTCTGCTCGGGGTCGAGCTCCCGCTCGCGGTCCCGGTGATCGCAGCGGGGCTCCGGGTGGCGGCCGTGAGCAACGTGAGCATCGTGTCGGTCGCCTCGCTGCTCGGCGTCAGCCAGCTCGGCGACCTCCTGGTCGACGGCTACAACAGGGTCATCTGGGGGGAGCTCGTCACCGGGATCCTCGCGTGCGTCACCCTCGCGTTGCTCCTGGACCTCGTCATCGTGACAGGCTCCCGCGTGCTCACACCGTGGCTGCGCGTCCAAGGCGGCCGGGCATGATCCCCTCCCTGGTCTCGTGGTTCACCGACCCCGCGAACTGGTCCGGGGAGGACGGCATCCCCAACCGGCTGCTGGAACACGTGGCCTACACGGCCGAAGCGATCCTCGTGGCCGCCGTCGTCGCCATCCCGCTGGGACTCTGGGTGGGGCACACCGGTCGCGCCCGGTGGCTGGTCTCGCTGGCGAACTCCGCGCGCGCCGTGCCCACGCTCGGCCTCCTCTTCGTCGTCTCGCTGTGGCTGGGCCCGAGGATCACGGGCGACCTCGCCTTCGTCGTCCCCAGCATCATCGTCCTCGCGCTCCTCGCCGTTCCGCCCCTCCTCGCCGGGACGTATGCCGGGGTCCAGGCCGTCGACCCCGCGGCACGTGACGCGGCCAAGGGCGTCGGCATGACACCCCTGCAGGTGCTGCGGCAGGTCGAGGTGCCGAACGCCCTGCCGTTGCTCTTCTCCGGCGTGCGGTCCGCGGTGCTCCAGGTCGTGGCCACGGCCAGCGTCGCAGCCGTCATCAGCCTCGGCGGGCTCGGGCGCTATCTCATCGACGGCATCGCCCTCGGCGACTACCCCCGCGCCGCCGCCGGCGCCGTGCTGGTGGCGGTGCTCGCCGTGCTGCTCGACGGGGTGTTCGCGCTGGTGCAGCGCCGCGTCGTGTCGCCCGGTCTGGCCCCGGGGGGTCGCGGTGTCAGTGGCCGGGGGAAGGATTCGCGGAGCGTGGAGGTTGAGGCCGACAGTCCATCGACCCCTGTCCGCGCGCCCGCCTGAACGGCGCACACGCTGCGCCCTGCTCCACGAAGGGAATCCCGCTCATGAAGCGCACCACCTCGGCCCTTGCCCTGCTGGCGGCCTCGATCCTCGGCCTGACCGCCTGCGGCAGTGGCAACGACCCGCTCGCATCCGAGACTCCGGCCGCGACAACCTCCGGTGGCTCCGGTGAGCCGATCGTCGTCGGCGGTGCGAACTTCTCGGAGTCGACCCTCCTCGCCGAGATCTACGCCGGCGCCCTACGCGCCAAGGGTCTCGACGCGACGACGAAGCCCAACATCGGCTCTCGCGAGATCTACCTCCGGGCCCTCGAGGACAACTCGGTGCAGGTGTTCCCCGAGTACACCGGTGCGCTCGCGCTGTTCTACGACAAGTCCTACACCGGAACCGACCCCGAGGAGGTCTACGCGCACGTCCAGGACATCGTCCCGGACACCCTGACGGTGCTCGACAAGTCCGTCGCCGAGGACAACGACTCCATCGTCGTCACGAAGCAGACGGCGACGGAGAAGGGCCTCACGACGATCGAGGACCTCGCCCCGGTGGCTGGTGACCTCACGCTCGCGGCGCCCCCGGAGTTCAAGGAACGTCCCCAGGGGATCCCAGGTCTGGAGAAGACCTACGGGGTGACCTTCGGGTCGTTCCGTCCCCTCAACCCCCAGGGCGTGGTCCAGGCGCTGAAGAACGGGCAGGTCGACGCCGCGAACATCTTCTCGACCGACCCGAGCATCGCGGAGAACGAGTTCGTCCAGCTCGAGGACACCAAGAAGCTCTTCGGCTCACAGAACATCGTCCCGCTCGTGCGTGCCGACCGGGCCGACGAGGTGCGCGACGCCCTCAACGCGGTGTCCGCGAAGCTCACCACGGAGTCGATCGCCCAGATGCTCAAGCAGACCGACATCGACAAGAAGGACCCGAAGGCGGTCGCGCAGGAGTTCCTCTCGGCCAACGGCCTCGGCTGACCCGGTTCTCGGGATCAGTCCCAGGGGTCCGGCTCCTCGAGCAGGGCGGGGTCACCCTTCTGTCCCTGGGGCTCGGCGGGCTGGTCCGGCTCGACGGGTGCGGGTTCGGGCGCCGGCTTCGTGGCCGGCTCGTCCCAGGGGTCGACGTCGTCCGTGGCGGCTGCGGCATCCGCCCTGACCTTCTCCTGCGTCGGGGCCCCCTCCGATCGACCGGCGGCCTCGTCCTCGGCGGCGGGCGGCTGGTCCCACGGGTCCGGCTCCCGCCCTGACGGGTCCACGCTCTCTGCTGTCGCGGGAGCACCGTCGGCGCTCGGGGCGGCAGTGAGTGCTGGTACGGGCACGGGGGCCGACGGCATACCGGCCTCGGGCAAGTCACGGCGGCGCACAGCGGCCAGCAGCATCTGGGCGACGTCGACGACCTCGACGGACTCGGCCTCGCCCTCGGCCTGCTTCGCGGTGAGGCCGTCGGAGAGCATGACTCGGCAGAACGGGCAGCCGATGGCGATCCGCTCCGCCCCGGTGGCGACGGCCTCCTCGGTGCGGTTGGTGTTGATCCGCGTCCCCAGCTTCTCCTCCATCCACATCCGCGCACCCCCCGCACCGCAGCAGAACGACTTCTCCATCGTCCGCGGCATCTCCCGCAGCTCGACACCGGGGAGAGCCCCGATGAGCTCTCGTGGCGGGGCGTAGACGTCGTTGTGCCGCCCGAGGTAGCAGGGGTCGTGGTACGTCACGGACCGGGCGGTCGAGGCGGCGTTCCTGGCCGACGACATGCCGGCCACGTCGGTCGGTCGTGCGACCGGGACGAGCTTCTGGTCGCGCACGAGCCGGTTGAGCAGCTGGGTGTGGTGGACGACCTCATAGGACCCGCCCAGCTGCGGGTACTCGTTCTTGATCGTGTTGAAGCAGTGCGCACAGGTGACGACGACCTTCGTCACCCCGAACGTCCCGAACGTCCCGACGTTCTGCTGGGCCAGCGTCTGGAAGAGCAGCTCGTTGCCCGCGCGTCGTGCCGCGTCGCCGGTGCACGTCTCACCGTCCCCGAGGACGGCGAAGGAGACCCCGGCGGTGTCGAGCAGCTCGGCCACCGCGCGCGTCGTCTTCTTGGCGCGGTCCTCGTACGCCCCTGCGCACCCGACCCAGAACAGCCACTCGACGTCGGACGCCCTCTCGACGTCCTGGCCGAGCACCTTCACCGCGAAGGGCAGGTCCTTGGCCCAGTCGAGCCGCGCCCGGGTCCCCATGCCCCACGGGTTGCCCTTGCTCTCGAGGTTCTTGAACAGCCCACCGAGCTCGGCGGGGAACGCGGACTCGATGAGGGTCTGGTACCGCCGCATGTCGACGATGTGGTCGACGTGCTCGATGTCCACCGGGCACTGCTCCACGCAGGCGCCGCACGTGGTGCACGACCACAGCACGTCCTGGTCGATCACGGCATCCGGTCCATGAGGGTTGTAGGCCGCGAGCGGGTCTTCCAGCGCGTACCCGGTGTCGCCGACGAGCGGCAGGTCCGGCCACGAGACCCGGCCGGCGGTTGCAGCCGCCGTCGAGTCCTCGAGGCCGTGCGTGGCGTCCGACGGGCTCGCGGGGGCGGCGACCGTGGCCATCGCCACCTCGGCATGCCCGTCGTGGGACGAGAGCGCCTTGAGGTACGGAGCCTTGGCGTCGGCGTGGTCGCGCAGGGCCATGACGAGCAGCTTCGGGGAGAGCGGCTTCTCGGTGTTCCAGGCGGGGCACTGGGACTGGCAGCGGCCGCACTCGGTGCACGTCGAGAAGTCGAGCAGGCCCTTCCACGTGAAGTGCTCGACCGCACCCACGCCGAGCGGCTCACCCTCCTCCATGTCCTCCAACGCATCGATGTCGAAGGGCCTGCCGCCGACGGTCAATGGCGTGGCGGCGCCGAGCGCCGTGCGGCCGGACGAGTACCGCTTGAACCAGATGTTGGGGAAGGCGAGGAACCGGTGCCAGGCCACGCCCATGGTCGGCTGCAGCGCGATCGTGATCATCCAGGCGAAGGAGGTGAGGATCTTGACGGTCGCCACGACGTACACCCACTGCGCCATGGCCGGCAGCGACAGGCCGGACCAGAGGCCCGCCATCCACCCGGTCAGGGGGAAGTGGAGTGCGACCGAGGTCCCCGGTTCCAGCCGCTGCACCATCGCGGCCTCCAGGCCGCGCAGAAGCAGGATGCAGAGCGTCACCACGAGGATGGTCGCCTCGACGTAGTAGGCCTGCCAGAAGGTGGAGCCGAAGAACCGTGACCGGCGTCCGTGCTCGCCGGCCGCTGAGCGCGGGTGCTCCTTCTGGCGCACCGCGACGAGCACGAGGATGCCGACCAGGCCACCCCAGGCGAACAGCTCGACGACCCACTCGAAGGGCGGGAAGTGCCCGATGACCGGCAGTCGGTAGTCGGGCTGGACGAGCTGGAAGAACGCGTTGACGAGGGTCGCGAAGAGGATCATGAACGCCAGGGCCGTGAACCAGTGGGCGGCGGCGACGATCTTGATCCGGCTCATGCGGGTGTGGCCGAGGAACTCCTTGGCCAGGGTCCACGAGCGGGACACCGGGTGGTCGGCACGCGTGCTGTCCGAGCGGCCCAGGCGGTAGAGGGCGACGAAGCGCCCCACCTGGCGCGCCAGCAGGGCCCACCCGACGAGCGGGACGGTGAAGCAGAGGACCAGGGCGACCACCTGGACCGGCCCCAGGCCACCGAAGCGCTCGTCCGGCGTCGGCAGCAGCTGGCCGGACAACGCGTTCACCGCGGAGCCCGCAGTCAGGACAGACATGGCACGCAGCCTACGGCTGCTAAGCGAGCGCTCACCAGAGCTGTGACCGGCGTCAACCCGCGGGGCGCCGTTGGGTCCTCGACGCAATCCCGAGACGTCGTTGCCCCCAGGGATAACTCTCTGTTGGAATACACATAAGCAGACGACCGTTTCCCCCGTCGTCGGCCCCCGAGCTGTATGTCGTTCGCCCACCAGGGCCGCGGCGTACCGCGTCCCCGAACACGAAAGGCCATCCGATGCCCATCCTCGACGACGTGACCCAGGCCGTCGGCAACACCCCGCTCGTCCGGCTCAACCGGATCATCGACGGCGACGCCACCGTGGCCGCCAAGCTCGAGTTCTACAGCCCTGCGAGCTCGGTCAAGGACCGCATCGGTGTCTCGATCGTCGATGCCGCGGAGGCCTCCGGTGCGCTGACGGCCGGCGGCACCATCGTCGAGGCGACGTCGGGGAACACCGGCATCGCCCTGGCCATGGTGGGGGCCGCTCGCGGCTACAAGGTCGTCCTCGCCATGCCGGAGACGATGAGCAAGGAGCGCCGGGCCCTCCTGCGCGCCTACGGCGCCGAGCTCGTCCTCACCCCCGGCTCCGAGGGCATGAAGGGCGCGGTCGCGCGCGCCGAGCAGATCGTCGCCGAGCGCGAGGGCGCGGTCCTCGCTCGGCAGTTCGCCAACGAGGCAAACCCCGAGATCCACCGCAAGACGACCGCGGAGGAGATCTGGAAGGACACCGACGGTGCCGTCGACATCGTCGTGGCCGGCATCGGGACCGGGGGGACGATCACGGGGGTCGGCCAGGTGCTCAAGAGTCGCAAGCCGGGGATCCAGATGATCGCCGTGGAGCCCGAGGAGTCCCCCATCCTCAACGGCGGCCAGCCCGGTCCGCACAAGATCCAGGGCATCGGCGCGAACTTCGTCCCGGAGATCCTCGACAGGGACATCTACGACGAGGTCATCGACGTCAACGCTGCCACGTCGGTGGAGTGGGCTCGGCGGGCCGCCACCGAGGAGGGCCTCCTCGTCGGCATCTCGTCCGGGTCGGCGATCGCGGCCGCGGCGCAGGTCGCCGCTCGCCCGGAGAACGCCGGGAAGACGATCGTCGTCATCATCCCCAGCTTCGGCGAGCGCTACCTCTCGACGATCCTCTTCGAGGGTCTCGTCGACTGACCATGCCGTTCATCCGTGCCGCCCGGGCGAGGATCCGCGAGGACCTCGATGCCGCCATGCTGCGTGACCCTGCAGCAGAGACGCGGGTCGATGTCGCCGTGAACTCGCCCGGTCTGCACGCGATCTGGGCCTACCGCGGCCTCCACCGGTTGTGGCAGCGGCCTGGCGGGCGACCGGCGGCCCGCGCGCTGTCGACGCTCGTGCGGTCCGTCACCGGGGTGGAGATCCATCCGGGTGCGCAGATCGGCCGACGCTTCTTCATCGACCACGGCATGGGCGTCGTCATCGGCGCGACCGCAGTGGTCGGTGACGACGTCATGCTGTACCACGGGGTCACGCTCGGCGGCCGCTCCCTGGCGCGCGGCACCAAGCGCCATCCGACCGTCGGGGACCGCGTCACCATCGGTGCCGGCGCGCGGGTGCTCGGCGACATCGAGATCGGCGACGACGTGCAGATCGGCGCCAACTCCGTGGTCGTCAAGCCGATCCCGGCCGGGGCGGTGGCGACCGGGATCCCGGCCACCGTCCGCTTCCCGGCGCGGCGAGACGAGGACCCCTACGACGCGCTGTTCGCCGAACCCGCCCTCTTCATCTGACGGGGGGAACCGGCGCTCCAGTCGGAGCCGTAGTAGCAGAAGACGCCGGCAGCCGGTTGTTGCTCGACCACCGCGCTCCAGGCGGTCGATGCGTCCTGCCCGCCGGCCAGCAGCCGGTGGTAGGCCACCATCGCGTCCGCCGCGACGTGGTCTGCGACCGGTGCCACGGCACCCAGGACACTCGTCGCGCCGAGCGATATGAGGGCGATCGCCAGGCCGAGTGGCTCGTCGCCCGGGCGGGTGGAGAACTGCCCGACGTCGCAGGCGGACAGGGAGACATGCTCGGCGGCGACCGGACGCGGGAACTCATGGGCGAAGACCGGCCCGTCGACCATCTCGACAGAGGAGAACAACGGGCTCTGCGCCTCGTGCACGCCGTGGGCGGCGAGGTGCACCACCCGCGCCGAGCCCAGCGCGTGGAGCACGTCCTCGCTGGTCGCAGGCGTGACGTCCACGTCGGGTGGGCCCTGCGACCACGCTGCGCGGACCGCCCGGATCTCCGGCCCGGTGCGGGACAGGCCGGGTCCGTAGAGCGCCGCCACAGGCTCTGACCAGCGGGCCGGTCCGGTGCGCCACGGCCCGCGAACCCAGCGGGTGAGTGACGGGGCGACCGTGACCGGACGTCCCAGAAGGCTTGGCAACAGGCTCCAGGGCACGGCCGCGAGAGTTCGCGAAGGGATGACGACGACCCGCGGCTCGCCAGGCCCGGCCGTGTTGAGCACCGCGTCGAGGCCCGCCAACGATGACGCCGTGGCGCGCTCCAGCGTCTCGGCCATGGGGGACCCGGCCGCGAGGACGGCCCGGGCCCGAAGGTCGCGGCGAAGCCGGGTGACGAGGCGTGCGACCTCCTCGATGCGGCCGCTCGGATGGACGGTGATCCCGCGGTCCGACAGCACGATGGTCCAGACGACCTCGTCCACCTCGAAGAACTCGACGACGGTGACGCCCCGCTCGGATGCCGCGGCTCGGGCCTCGTCCGCATCGACCGGGGCCACGGTGCCCGCTGTCGACCCGTGGACCGTCAGGCTCCACTCCCGTTCGGACACCTCCTCCTCCAGCGCGGCGGTCTGTGCGGCGAGGGTGGTGGAGGTCTGGAGCGCACCGTCCGAGGCGAGCCGTCGCAGGCGTCGCAGCTCACGGGTCATGGACTGGAGCTCCGGGTCGTCGGGTCTCGTCACGGGGTTGATCCGGTGGGAGATCGCCCGCCATCGCTCGATGCTCGTGAGGATGCCGTCCGCGTCACCTGCGGCCAGCGCACGCTGGGCGTCGAAGAACGCGAGCTGCCGTCCGTGCAGGGCCAGGGAGGCTCGCACGTCGAGGCTGGACGACTGGAACTGGTGGGCCGCCAGCAGCCGGTTGCCCGTGGTGATGCGGCGCTCGGCCTCGACGTGACGCCCCCGTGCCTGGTCCAGGCGGGCCCGCACGAGCGTGTCGTGCAGGCGCGCAGCGAGCGACTCGCGCGTGGTGCGGTGCAGGGTCGAGAGTCGGAGGTCCGCACCGTCGGGGTCGTCGAGGAGCAGCCGCGCCTCGGCCTCCAGCCGAACCGCTCGGAGGTCCTCGGTCGTCGTGGGCACGGGAACGTCGTCATTTCGCCGCGCCAGCTCGGCAACCACTCCTGGCAGGTCCCGGCGCTCGGCGACGTCGATGGTGGCGCGGATGAGGGTCGCGTCCTGCAGCAAAGCCTCCACCTGGCGGGTGCGGTAGGCCGCCATGGCGCTCTCGATGTGGTGTCTGGCGCCGGGCAGGTCGCCCGCGAGGAGGTCGCACCGGGCGAGACGGGCGCTGATCTCACCCTCTTCCAGCCGGTGCCCGTCGCGTCGGGCCACCTCCAGGGCATCGCCGAGGGCATGTCGTGCCTGGTCCACCAGCCCCGCCTCGAGCAGCACCTCTGCATGGTCGAGTCGTGCACGGTCCCGCGCCACGACGGCATCCATGCGGTCCGCCGCTCGCATGAGCATGAGGGCGCGAGGCAGGTCGCCGTCGACGAACGCGAGGCAGGCGAGGTTGTGCCGGGCCTTGAACTCCTGGTCGACGAGTCCGTTGTCTGCGGCGATCCCGGCCGCTCGGGAGAGGTCGCTCTCGGCCTCGGAGCTGTGTCCAAGGCTGAGGTGCGCCATTCCCCGGTTGATGAGGAGTGCGCACAGCTGGCTCGGGTTGAGCACGTCCTCGTCGTCGCGCACCGGCTCCAGCGCGACGAGGGTGGCGCCCCAGCTACCACCGCGGACATGAATGGCCCCCTCCTGCACGTGGCTGAGCGTCACGAGCAGGCGGTCGTCGATCGCCGTCGCGCGAGCGCGCGCATCGTGGAGCATGCGGAGTGCCGGGCCCAGTCCGTTGACCTCGAGCTCGGTCCACGACCGGGTGATGAGCACCCGCACCCGCAGCCGCTCGGCATCCCCTCCGGTCTCCTGGCCGAGCGCCTCCAGTGCGCGGGCGAGCTTGTCCGCGGCAGCATCGAAACGGCCCACCTCGTTGTCGTGCCGAGCCTCGGCGAGCAGGGCCTCGGCCACGTCGGCTGGGCGCTCGATGAACCTCTCCTAAAGCTCGATCGCCGGCGTGATGATGGGCGGCGCCGCCACGTCCCCGCGGCGGCGGAGGACGAAGTTCACGAGACCGCGCTCGACCCCGGTGAAGGAGAAGCGCCCCTCCTCGTCGACCACCGCAGTGCGGGTGCGTCCACGCTCTCGGAGCTCGACCTCGACGCCCGTCTCGCTCACCCAGCCGACGATGTCGGCCTTGGTCGTCGCACCGTGCTCGATGCTCACCATGACGCTGAGGCCGTCGCTTGCGAACGTCACGGTGTCGGCACGGTCGTAGTCGGTGCCTCGCACGGTCTCCAGAGTGGCACTCGAGACGATGTCCGCCACCTCGGCCTCGAGCGCGGCCACCGTCATGGCGAACTTGACGCGTTCGGCGAGGTCGGCGGGAAGAGGGTCCACGACCTCGTGCAGGTGCCGGAGCTGGTCGAGGACGTGGGCGTCGACGTCGTCGAGGGCACCGGCAGCGAGGGTGGTCTCTGGATCGGGGGTGGCACTCATGACGGCATCTCCCAACGAGGGTCTGTGACAAGGGCGTGGCGGAGCTTGGCGAGGCAGCGTCCCCGAGTCGGTCCGATGCTGCCGACCGGCATACCCAGCGCCTGGGCGACCGTGGCGTAGTCCGGCTTCTCGGCGAAGGCGACCGCGCGCAGGAGGGCCTTGCACCGGTCCGAGAGCGTGGCGAAGTGGTTCCACAGGAGGCGGTCGTCGGCCTCGGCGAGGACCGCGAGCTCGGGAGACGGGGCCGTGGCGTCCGGCTCGACGTCACGCACGTCGGCGTGGGCTGCCGGCTCCTCGCGGTGGCCGCGGGAGACGCTGGACCACGCGTCACGCTTGGTCGTCGTGATGAGCCACTTGAGCACCGACTGTGGGTCGGCGATCGAGGGGGCGTGCTCGACGAGCTTGAGCCACGTGTTCTGGACGACGTCCTCGGCAGCCTGGTGGTGAAGGCCTTGCTGTCGCGCGACCGCCCACAGCAGCGGCGTCACCTCGTCGACGAGCGTCGACATGCCGGCGGTCTCACCGTCGCGGTAGGCACGGAAGGCACTGGCCGCACGGTTGGCGAGGCTGTCGGCGTCCGCGTCAGTGTGCTTCATGACGTCCCGCGGATGCACCGCTTGAGCTGCCGACGGAGGATGGTGATGCGTGACCTGACGACCTTGTCGAGGGGCTTGTCGACCAGGAGGCAGGCGAGCTCACCGACGAAGGCCGGCGCGGCGAAGGACGTCCCGCTCCAGACGCCGAAGCCACCGCTGTAGTCGTCGGGGTCAGAGGTGCCCCGGTCGGGATTGGTTGCCTCGGGCACGAAGACGGATCCTCGCAGCGAGCTGTTGAAGGTGGTGGGCATCGTGCTGACCACCGCCACGCCGGGCCGGTAGCAGCTCACCCATGGGCCGGTGTTCGAGAAGAGGCTGACGGCCGCTCCTGGCGGGTTGCTCGCCCCCACGCTCACCACGGGCACTCCACGGCCGGGGACGTCGGCGAGGGCAGCCGGCCAGAACGGCTGAGTGGTCGCGCCGTTCCCGGCCGCGGCGACGACGGACACGCCCGCCTCCCCGAGAGCGCGGATGAGCGCGAACAGGGCGGACTCGCGCTCCACGGTCTGGGGTGTCTCGTGGTAGTAGCCGAGAGAGAGGCTGACGACGTCCAGCGGTTCACCCTTGTCACCGCCGTCCAGCCAGGCCCACTGCCTCATGAGCAGCTTCTGCAGGGCGTCGATGAGGTCCATCTCGTCCGCGGCACCGTCGCCGTACATGACCGGGACGATGACCAGCCTGCTGTCCGGACACCGCTGGCGGATGATTCCTGCGATGAAGGTGCCGTGGCCCGCCAGGGGGTCCAGGCTCCGGTTGAGGTGGTCGAGGGTGACCCCTGACCCTTCCGGGTCGTCTTCCGGGGGAAACCGCAGACCGATGGGTTCGCCGTGGATGCGCGGGTCTCGCTCGACGTTCGAGCGAGGTCCGAACCACGGGTGCTCACCGAGGCCGGTGTCGAGGATGGCGACGACGGGACCCGACGTGGAGGTGGAGTGGGGGGCCGCCATCCCGACGACGACGGGCGCACGGCCGTCGGCTGCCCCAGGGCCCCCGCCGACACCCGAGGCGTACCCCACACCGGACGCGTACCCGACCCCGGAGGCGTACCCGACCCCGGAGGCGTACCCGACCCCGGAGGCGTAGCCCACCCCGGAGGCGTACCCGACGCCCGAGGCGTAGCCGACGCCCGAGGCGTAGCCGACGCCCGAGGCGTAGCCCGTCGCCATCATGACGTGGCACAGGCTCCAGGCGTCCACCTCCGGCAAGTTCTCGGCGCGTGCGCGCTGGAGCACCGACCACGCATCGATCGGTCCCCCGAGCCGGTCCGCGTACCCGGTCAGCCGGACCACCTCGTGCCCCACGGCGTCGAGCCGTTCGGCCTGGCCGAGCCGGTTCGCGAGGTCGAACGTGCTTCGCTCGATGACGTCGACACCGAACTGCATGTCGGCCCGATCACCCATGGCACGCAGACTTTCCAGTGGACCTCCGGTCCGGTTCAGCCGCCCGCCGTTCAGACCGGGGAGCACCAGCCGGTCGGGGATGTACACCGTCGGCTGGACAGGTGTCTGGCTGCCGCGCACGTCCGCCGTGTCCGGGTCCAGGACCCGTGCGCCGAACCGACGGATGGCGGTGGCCGGCACCGAGTAGACCGGCGTCGATGGCTGCGGCTGGGGTCGACTGCCTGCCTCGTCCTTGCCGGCGGTCGTGTCGTCCATGTGCAGCTCCTGTCCCGCCAAGCCGTGGGCGCCTACCCGTCGGCCTCAGAGTAGTGATGATCATCGGCGCTGAACAGGAGCGGCCAGGGCAGCCGCTGATACGTCCGCCGTGCACATTTCGCGGGGACACGTATCACGGGCGCTCCAGCGCCCTCCTTCCCGACGTCGGACCCGAAGGGCGTCACGGCACCGGGCCGTGGAGGCGCGGTACTCGAGACGACGGTTCCGCGACACGAGGAACCGGCCACGCCGGGTCTGGCGCCGCAGGGGGCGCTGGAGTCCCGGGGTGGCCGGTGTCGTCCGGATCTGCCGCCCAACGGTCCGGGCCGCGACGGCGATCCGCCTGGACGGAGGGGTTCAGGCGGCGCCGTCGGCGCGCGTGGCGCTCGCCCAGGGGTCGGTGCCCGGTGTGCCGTTGTTGTCGCCCGAGCCGGGGATCGCCTCCCCGGCCACCGTCCGGGTCGACCGCAGCTTGTCCCCCGTTGCGCGAGCGGCGTCGGCGACCATGTCGGCGACGACCGGGGCGGCCTTGGTGCGGGCAACCTCCTTGGCCGTCGAGACCTGCTTCTGCACCGGCCCGGAGTTCCAGACCCTGCCCGAGGTCTGTCGGATCTGCTCGTACCGCTGCCTGCCTGCGCGCGCCCCGAGGACGTAGCCGGCGGCCAGACCGGCGATGAAGGTCAGCTTCGCCATGGGTGGGCTCCTTTCGTCGGCCTCCGACCCTACCGGCGGATCGTTCTCGGATGCCGTCCGCCGCGGCATACCCTTGTCCCTGCCCGGCGCGCCCGGGTCAGGAGGGCTCGCATAGTGGCCTAGTGCGGCGGTCTTGAAAACCGCTAGGGGTGCAAGCCTCTCGTGGGTTCGAATCCCACGCCCTCCGCCGAGCACCGCCCTCCGGTGGTCACCTGCCGGGAAGGGGGATCTCGCCCGACCCGCGCACCACGAGTGACGGCTCGAGCACGACGTGCCGAGGCGCAGAGGTGTCCCCGCCGATCCGTTCGAAGAGCATGTGGGCCACCGCCCTCCCGACCCTGCCGACGTCCTGGCGCATGACGGTCAGCGGTGGGTCGAGGAGGTCGGCCATGGGGAAGTCGTCGAACCCCACCAGGGCCACCTGCCGCCGCAGCCCGCGCTCGGCCAGTGCCCGCACCACCCCCGAGGACAGGATGTTGCGAGCGGTGAACACCGCCGTGGGCGGGTCGTCGAGCTCGAGCAAGGCGTGCATGGCCCGCGTCGCCTCCTCGGAGGAGCGCAGGTCGGGCACCACGAGGCGCGGGTCTGGCTCGAGCCCCCGCGCGGCGTAGGCCTCGGCGAACCCCACAAGCCGGGTGGATGCCGTGTGGATCGTGCGGGTGTCGCTCAGGGCAGCGATCCGGCGATGACCCTGCGCGAGCAGGTGCTCGGTGGCCGTGCGAGCACCACCGACGTTGTCGACGACCACCGAGTCGACGTCGATGCCCCGGGGTGGGCGGTCGACGAAGACGGCGGGCGTGCCGGTGCGCAGCTCAGCGATGAGGTAGTCCTGGCGCGCCGTCGCCGGCATGATGACGAGCCCGTCGACCCGGCGAGACACGAGGTCGTGGACGAGCTCCTGCTCGCGGTCCGCGCCCTCGTCGAGGCTCGCCGCCAGCACGGCGGTGCCGTGCTGCCTCGCCGAGTCCTCGAGCGCGCGCAGCAGCCCGGCGGAGAACGAGTTGGACAGGTCCTGCACCAGGGCCCCCACGAGGCCGGTGCGCGCACCGGTCCGCCGCAGGTTGCTCGCGGCCAGGTTCGGGCGGTAGTCCAGGCGCGCCACGGCCGCCTCAACCCGCTCGCGGACGTCGGCTGATACGCCGGGTTCGTCGTTGACGACGCGCGACACCGTCTTGACGCTGACCCCCGCCAACGCGGCGACGTCCCGCATGGTGGCACGGGACGTCGGACCTGACAACGATGTCACCTTCACATCACGATGTGTACTCCATAACTTGACGATCGTGCAAGCACGGGCTAGACATGTCCCTGACAACGTTGTCACGACGCGGTCGTCCAGTTTCAGACTCAAAGGAGAGTTCGCCCCATGCACATCCGCCAGCTTTCGCCCTTGCGTACGTCGCGCAGGGTGCTCGCCTCCGTCGGGATCGTCGGCCTCGCGCTCAGCGCCGCCGCCTGTGGTTCGGACGACGACGGCGGCTCCGGCTCCCCGGGCGCCGCCGGCGACACCGA
This sequence comes from uncultured Nostocoides sp., assembly GCA_937907685.1. GTDB lineage: Bacteria > Actinomycetota > Actinomycetes > Actinomycetales > Dermatophilaceae > Fodinibacter. The sequence goes on along the minus strand of CALCXF010000019.1, from coordinate 7,174 downwards.
GAAGATCGGCGTCGCGCTCATCACGAAGGACTCCTCGAACCCGTTCTTCGTCGCCATGCAGAAGGGTGCGCAGGCCGACGCCGACAAGAACAACGTCGACCTCACCATCGCGTCAGGCAAGCAGGAGGGCGACGATGCAGGCCAGATCGCCGCCATCGAGCAGGCCGTGGTCCGCGGTGACAAGGGCATCCTCATCACCCCGATGTCCACCGGTGTCAACGACGCGATCGAGAAGGCCCGCGACGCCGGCCTGTATGTCATCGCCCTCGACACACCGCCGGACCCGGCCGAGACCGTTGACATCACCTTCGCCACCGACAACCGCGAGGCGGGCAGGCTCATCGGCCAGTGGGCGGCTGCCACGCTCGACGGCGGGCAGGCGACCATCGCTCTCCTCGACCTGTTCAACGACAAGATCGTCTCCGTCGACTACGACCGTGACCAGGGCTTCCTCGAGGGCATGGGCATCGACGTGGCCGACCCCAAGAAGAACGGCGACGAGGCCGCGACCGGCAAGTACACCGGCGGCAAGGGCGGCGACTACACGATCGTCTGCAACGAGCCCAGCAACGGCTCCGAGGACATCGGCCGCACCGCGATGGAGACCTGTCTCACCAAGAGCGACGGCATCAACGTCGTCTACACGATCAACGAGCCGGCTGCCGTCGGTGCCTCGCAGGCCCTCAAGGCAGCGGGCGTCACCGACGCCCTCGTCGTGTCGGTCGACGGTGGCTGCGCCGGCGTCAACTCCGTCAAGGACGGGACGATCGGTGCGACCGCCCAGCAGTACCCGCTGAAGATGGCGACGCTCGGCATGGAGGCCATCGCCAAGATCGCGCGTGGCGGCGAGAAGCCCACCACCAGCGAGGGTCTCGACTTCTTCAACACGGGCGTCGCGCTCGTGACGGACAAGCCGGCGGAGGGTGTCGAGAGCATCACCACCGACGAAGCCCTGAAGATCTGCTGGGGCTGACTCCGATGTCGTCGTCCACATCGGCTGCTGCCGCCGAGTTCGCTCGGCGGCGGCAGAGCCCCGTCCAGAGGATCCAGCACCTGCTCCACGGCTACCCGTGGCTGAGCCCGCTCTTCCTGCTCGTGCTGACGTTCGTCGTCTTCTCGATCCTCAACCCGCGATTCGCATCTCCGAACGCGCAGTCCCTGCTCTTCCAGCAGGTCGCCGTCGTGGCGTGCCTGGCGATCGGGCAGACCCTCGTCATCCTCACCGCCGGCATCGACCTGTCGGTCGGCGCCATCACGATCCTCGCGATGATGGTCATGGCGACCCTCGCCGCCGAGAACGGGGTGGCCGGCTGGCTCGCGATCCTCATCGGCATCGCGCTCGCCGTGGGGGCGGGTGCGCTCAACGGCCTGCTCGTCACGCGGGTCGGGCTGCCACCGTTCATCGTCACCCTCGGCACGCTCTCGATCTTCACGGCGATCGCGCTGCTGTACTCCGGTGGTTCCAGCATCCAGAACAACCGGCTGCCGGACATCATCAACTTCACGGGCGAGACGTTCTCCGTCGGCCCCTTCAGGGTCACCGTGGGCGTCATCATGGTCCTGCTGCTCTACGCCATCGTCGGGTTCGCCCTCACCCAGACCGCCTGGGGCCGGCACATCTTCGCGGTCGGTGACGACCCGGAGTCGGCTCGCCTGTCCGGCGTCGCGAGCAAGCGCATCCTCCTCAGCGTCTACACGGTGGCCGGGCTGATCTACGGCTTCGCGGCGTGGATCCAGATCGGGCGCGCGGGCTCGGCGACGGCGAACGGCATCCCGGACGCCAACCTCGACAGCATCACCGCTGTCGTCATCGGTGGCACGAGCCTCTTCGGTGGCCGTGGCGGGCTGATCGGCAGCCTCCTCGGTGCGTTGATCGTCGGGTCGTTCACCCTCGGGCTCTCGCTCGCGGGGGTCGACCAGCAGTGGCGACTCCTCGCCATCGGTGTCCTCGTCATCGTCGCCGTCTCGGTCGACCAGTGGATCAGGAAGGTGAAGGCATGAGCACCATCGAGCGCCTCCCGCTGTCCGTCGACCACATCCCCGAGACCAAACGGTCGGTCTACGACGCGGAGCCGATCCTGTCGGCGCGCAACCTCGTCATCACGTTCGGCCGGGTCATCGGCCTCGACGGGGTCGACCTCGACCTCTACCGGGGCGAGGTGCTTGCCGTGATCGGAGACAACGGCGCCGGCAAGTCCACGCTCATCAAGTGCCTCACGGGCGCCTACCAGCAGGACACCGGTGACGTGTTCCTCGAGGGCAGACCGGTCAGCTTCAAGCGTCCGCAGGACGCCCGTGAGGCCGGCATCGAGACGGTCTACCAGCAGCTGGCCGTCATTCCGGCGCTCGACATCGCGAGCAACCTCTACCTCGCTCGCGAGGAGCGCCGGCCGGGGCCGCTCGGGTCGGTGTTCCGCATGCTCGACAAGAAGGGCATGAAGGTGCGGGCCGGGGACTCGGTCCAGCGGCTCGGCATCCAGACGATCCAGAACATGGGTCAGGCCGTCGAGACGCTCTCCGGAGGCCAGCGCCAAGCCGTCGCCGTGGCACGTGCCGCGGCGTTCGGGAGCCGGGTCGTCGTCCTCGACGAGCCGACCGCGGCGCTCGGTGTCAAGGAGTCGGGCATGGTCCTCGACATGGTCAAGCAGCTGCGCGACAGCGGGCTGGCGGTGATCCTCATCAGCCACAACATGCCCCACGTGTGGGAGGCCGCCGACCGGATCCACATCCAGCGCCTCGGTGGCTGCGCGGGCGTCATCACCCCGCAGTCCCACGACATGGGCGAGGGCGTGGCGATCATGACGGGCGCCACCCAGCTCGCGTCCTGACACACGCGGGGCGCCGCACCTGACGGACGACCAGGTGCGGCGCCCCGTCCTCACCCGACACCACCTGCCACCCGAAACCGGAGACCAACCATGACCATCGTCGTCGGGTACATCCCCCGCCCCGAGGGGCTGGCCGCCGTGGACACCGCCATCGCGGAGGCCGAGCTGCGCGGCAAGCGGCTGGTCGTCGTCAACACCGGCCACCACGGGGACTACAACAACCCCAGCTTCGCGTCCCCACAGGACATCGACGCGCTCGACGCCCAGCTGACCGAGCGGGGCATCGAGCACGAGATCCGCCAGCCGACGCGAGGGCTCGCCCCCGCCGACGAGCTCCTCGACACGGCCGCCGAGACCGGGGCCAGCCTCATCGTCATCGGCATCCGGCGGCGCAGCCCCATGGGCAAGCTCATCACCGGCTCGACGGCCCAGCAGGTGCTGTTGGACGCTCCGTGCGACGTCCTCGCCGTCAAGGCCGCGGAGAGCTGACCCGCCCGGGCGTCCCGCTGGATGAAAGGTGCCTGATCGGGCGCGCGCGCGACCATGCTGCGTGCTAGCGTCGCTGGCGGTTGCAGCAACAGCATTTCCTCGCAGGTCGAACACCAACGCGCCACAAGGGGACTGGAGTTCGCATCCACGGTCGGCGCGACGTGTGTCGACCGGCGTGCTACACACAGAAAGAGTCATCCCCGATATGGCACAGGGCACCGTGAAGTGGTTCAACGCTGAGAAGGGCTTCGGGTTCATCGCCCAGGACGGCGGCGGCCCCGACGTGTTCGTTCACTACTCCGCCATCGACGTTCAGGGCTACCGGAGCCTCGAGGAGGCCCAGCGGGTCGAGTTCGAGGTCACCCAGGGCCCCAAGGGTCCGCAGGCCGACCAGGTGCGGCCCATCTGACCCGGTCCAGTCCGAGTCTCGGAAAGGCCCCGTCCGGTACGCCGGGCGGGGCCTTCCGCTGCCTCGACCCGCCCGGCGCCCTCAGCGCTGGGCCAGGAGGGTGAGGAAGCTTCTCGCTATGGGCGCCGCCACCGTGCCGCCGCTCTCGCCCTCCTCGACGAGGACGGCGAACGCCACGTCGCCCTGGTATCCCAGGAACCAGACCCGAGCCGCGGCGTCCGGGTCGTTGCCGTGCTCCGCCGTGCCGGTCTTTCCCCGGACCGGGCCTCCCGGGGCGCCACGCAGGGCAGAGCCCGTCCCCGCGGCGACGACGGAGGCCATCATCGAACGGATCTGGGCCACGGCCCGGCCGTCCAGGGGTGTCGGACGTGGCGCTCCACCGGCAGGCTCCTTGACGAGGACCGGCGGGACGAACGTCGCTCGTCCGATGCTCCCGGCCATCACCGCCATCGACAGGGGCGAGACCTCGGTGCGGCCCTGGCCGATGGAGGCAGCGGCGGCATCCGTCCCACCACTGGTGCTCGGGACGCTGCCCTCGAAGGCTCCGGCGACACCGAGCTGGTCGGCCCAGCCGGCGCCGATGCCCAGCGCGCGGGCAGCGCTGGCAAGGTCTTCCGCGGCGAGCTCGCGGGAGAGGCCGACGAACGCGGTGTTGCACGACACGGTGAAGTCCTGGAAGAACGTCGGCGTCCCGCTGGTCGACTCACCCGCGTAGTTGCGGAACGCGCGCCCGTCCACCGTGACCGTCGGCGGGCAGGGGACCCGTGAGGTGGGCGTCGTGATGCCGCGCGTGAGGTAGGCGTACGTCGTCGCCACCTTGAAGGTCGATCCTGGTGGGTACCGGCCGGTGATGGCACGGTCGAAGCCGCTCGTCGGTGCGTTCGCGGCGGCCAGCACCTCGCCCGTCGGCACGTCGACGGCAACCAGTGCGCCCGGGACGTCCAGGTCGGCGTCGGCCAGCGAGGTCTCGGCCGCCTGCTGCACCCGAGGGTCCAGCGTCGTGCGCACGTCGGTGCCGTTCGTCGGCTCCTGGACGAAGAGCGGCGTGCCGCCACTCGAGGTCACGGTCAACCCCGTGGCTCCGGCGAGCTGGGAGTCGTACTGCGCCTGGAGGCCGCTGCGCCCTGCCCGGTCCCCGGCGACGTAGCGCCCGCCGCCGTCCTCGATCATCTCGGCCGTCACCTCGCCGTAGGTGCCGAGGAGCGGCTGGGCGAAGGTCCGCGTCCTGGCGAGCGGCTGCTCTGACGTCGGGGTGATGACTCCGTCGAGCGCCTCGAGCCGATCCCTGCGCGGAGCGAAATCCGCCTCGCGATACATGATCACCGGAATCGGTGCCTTCGACCCCGACGCCGTGGCCTTGGCCAGCGCGGCGGTCAGCGTGCCCGCGTCGGCGTCGACGACCGCCTCCAGCGCGGCTGCGGACGCTGGAGTGGCGTTGACCGGGTCGATCTGCACGGAGTAGACGGTGCCCAGGGGCATGAGCGGCTCGCCGGACCGGTCGAGGAGGTCACCGCGGGTGCCGGAGGTCCGCTCGAGCTCGAACGTCTCGTCCGGTTCCAGCTGTGGGTGCCACCGGGAGCCCCGCTCGGGGGAACCCACCACCCAGCGCTCACCGGAGCGGAGGACCTGAGCCGGCACGGTGTAGGTCCAGGCGACCTTGCCCGGCAGCGTCCAGGTGACCGACAGGTCGGTCGTCGCCGCCTCCCCGTCACGCGCGACGCCACCCGAGGTCACCCGGACCGGCGCGTTCCCGAGGCCGTCGATGACCCCTGCGAACTGCTCGGCCACGCCGTTCTCGGAGAACGGCACGGCCGACATGTCCTTGGCGTTCCACGCCGCGACGTAGGCCGACACGGCGTGCTCGGCGCCCCTGTCGAGGGCGGCCTCGCGGTTGCGCCACCACAGCCCGCCGCCGAGCGCCGCACCGAGGACGAGGAGTGCGGCGACGACGAGCGCAAGGCGGGACCTCATGGCCCCAGTCAACCAAGGTCGCCCAACCGGGTCCCTCGGGGCTCCGCCGCATCCGGCGGATGGCCCCGCTACGAAAGGGGCACTGCCTCGGGGCCGAAGTCGAACGGGTCAGCACCGGTTTCGGCGACCTCCCCCGCGATGTCCGCGAGCTTCCGGTTGGTGCGTTGGCTCGCGAGGCGGAGGAGGTCGAAGGCCTGGTCACGAGTCAGCTGGTGGTGCGCCATGAGCACGCCCACGGCGACGCCGATCTCGCGGTTGCTCTGGAGGGCCTTGAAGAGGTTGGTCGCCTTGTCCCGCGCCAGGCTGGCGCTCACGAGGAGGGCGCAGTGGGTCGCGAGCACCTTGCCCCGCTGCACGTCGGCGGGGGAGAACGCGTCGAGCTGGTCCGACGAGAAGTTGAGGCCGGCGATCGTCGCCGACTCGTCGAGGAGGTGGAGGCGGTAGGCGAGCATGCTCCGCACGCCGTATGCCGCGCTGAGCCGCTCCCCCAGGGGGCGCCAGCGCTCCTCGGCGGTGACGTCCCCCGTCAGGTACATGGTGTCCTCGAGGACGGCGTCCACGCAGGGCCCGGCCCCGAACTCGTACTGCAGCCGGTCGACACCGTCGGCGGTCGGTGCGGTGCTGGCGATGGTGCGGAAGGTGCCACCGCGCAGCACGGTGATGCTGGCCCAGCGGGCTTCGACGAGCTCCTGACCCCCTCGACCGATGAGGTTCTGGAGCGCCTTCTCGGGGTCCTCGTGACGCAGGTCGTCGGTGAGACTCGCCAGCGAGTCGGCCATGGCACGCAGCGCCTGCGTGTCGTCGGACCGATAGCCGTTGATCCCCATGCGCCCACCATCCTCCGAACCCCGAGCCGTGTCACCCCTCGTGGTGTGGGGTGGGCAATGTGGGGCATCGTAGGTCACCGGCGAGGTGGCGTGAACGTCGGTGTCGTCATGCGGACGCACAACCTGTGCAGGTGACCCGCCTGATCCCGTCGTCACCACCGGCGACAGAGAACCCCCGGTGGCCTACGTCCGGGGGTTCTCGTCGGCGGAGGCGGAGGGATTTGAACCCTCGATGGGCGGTGAGCCCAAACCGCATTAGCAGTGCGGCGCCATAGACCGGACTAGGCGACGCCTCCAACGACGCACAGGGTAACCGTCCCCTCGTCCGGCGGGCAAAGCGGGTCGAGCGTCAGTCGCCGCAACCGGGGAGCGCGCCGGGGTTTGCGAGGATATGGCCGTGTCCCTCCCGTGCTCCGCTCCCGTCATCAGGCGCGCGAGACCCGAGGAGCTCGATGCCGTCGGCCGGCTCACCGTCGCGGCCTACGTGGGCAACGGCGTGATCCCCGCGGACGCGCCGTACCTGGACTTCCTCGCGGATGCGGCCCACCGGGACGCCGAGGCCGAGCTCTGGGTCGCGGTCGACGAGCGCGGTGTCGTGGGCACCGTGACCTTGGCCGAGCCGGGGTCGGTGCTGTCGCAGCTTGCCGAGG
>CALCXF010000018.1 GCA_937907685.1 uncultured Nostocoides sp. | reverse complement strand
GAGGTGACCGGACACCTTTTCGCGTCGTGGTCGTCCTCGGTGGAGGCAATGCCGCCACAAGTACCGAATGCTTCCCCGGTCTGCTCCCTCATCCCTAGACTGCCCCCAGGCGGCGCCGAAGGACCACCCACGCGTAGTGGTCCGGCCGCCGTGACAGGGACGGCGAGGTGGGATGGCATGACAGACCCCAAGGTCAGCACTGCGGACGGGACGGTCACGCCGCACGACGCGTACGTCAGCCTCCTGACGCGGTCCGGCCACTTCGGGAACGAAGGCCCCCCACCAGCCCTTCCCCAGCTGCGGCCGGTGGAGACGTCAGAGGCCTTGCGCGCCTTCGCCGAGGCCCCCACGAACGAGGTTCCCAACTCGGTGCGCCTCAGTGTCCTCTATGACCTGGCCCGCCAGGGCTTCCCCGACCGCGACCCGGCCAACGACGAGTACCGCCATCTGGCCCAGTCCGTCATCGGGCGCAGGAACGTCGACCCCGAGCAGCTCCTCCAGGACCTGCGTTCCGCATCCACGGACGGAAAGCCCTTCCACACGACGAGCACCGCGCAGGCGCTGAAGGCGGAGGAGGTCGCATTCATAGGAGAGAGCGTCTGCACCGTGCATCAGGTCAAGGTCGGCGACCTCGTGGGCACCTGGCTCTACTCGGAGTTCGACACCGACGCCGACTTCAAGAGCGTGTCGGAATGGGTTGACCCCCGGAAATGGCCGAAGCTCGCGCCGTTCATGTTCAAGAAGATGGACGTCGTCGGTGCGCCCGAGCCTCTCGCGATTCCCGAGGAGGGGACAGACCATTGGCATGGGGTCTTCCACGAAGAGGTCCAGCTCTTCGACCGGGTGAGCGCGATCCTCCACTGTGACCACCGCACGGTCGGGAACCGCCTCGCGGGGATGACCTTCGAGCTCACCTTCAGCCCGGACGGCCAGCTCGACGTGGACCGGGGCTACATCACGGTCACGAACACCGAGCCCGAGACCGGCGTGAAGGGATGCCGGGTGCAGGCGTTGAAGATCGTCGGCTTCACCGACGACGGCTGGGACGTCGTGGCCCGGTACGTCTGTCCGTACTGGACCGACTTCCTGCGCGCCGCCGTTCAAGGCGGAAAGAGCGCCCCGACGCCGAGGGACCCGTCCCTGCCCCCACCCGCCCCCGGTCCGGACCCGGGGGACCTCCTCGGTGAGTGGACCGAGTTCTTGGGCGCCACGGCGCGGACGTACCTCGACCTCTTCGAGGGCGTCAACGCCCGAGCCGTGTCCCGGAGCTACTCCCCATCGGACTGGCTCGCCGACGGGTCGCGCTTCTGGTCCCAGATGGCCAAGGACTGGGCGCAGGCCTGGACCTACGGACTGGAGCGGCTGCCGGAGGCGGCCCGCGACCCAGGTGGCACCGTCTTCGCACGCCCGCCGAGGCCGGCCACGGCATCCTCCTCGGCAACGCCAAGGCCCACAGCATCGGTGGCCGGGCGCCGGGCCGCCGCGCCGCCCGGACCGGCCGCGGACCGTCCGCCCGGTCTCGACGAGCTCATCGTCCCGGTTCCTGGTCTCGGCGAGCAGGAGCGCCCGGTCGTCTCGGACCTGAGGTCCATCGAGGCCGGAGCTGCCACCATCCCTGCAGCGGCCGTCTCGGTCGCCGTCGTGAGCCTCCCGGACGGGACGCCAGGGGTCCGCCTGAGGACGTCCGACACGTCGGCGCCTCCCGGCCTCTACGTGGGTTCGCTGCTGCCTGCCGCGGGTGCACCGAACGCGGTTCCCGTGCAGTTCTACGTCTCCGGCGCCCGGGAACGGTGACCGACATGACGACGTCGGCCGAGACGATGCTCAGCCGACTCCTCGAACGGCTCCTCACCGCCGCCGAGACGTCGTTGGAGGGCGGCGACCTGGAGCCGGCTCGTGCCACGGCCGAGGAGGTGCGCGCGGTCGACCCAGACAACCGGCGAGCCGCCGTGATCCTCGAGCGCGTCGCCGCGCAGTCGACCAGGTCCCTGGGGCAGCGGGCCCTGGTGACGCTGCTCTTCTCCGACATCGTGGGGTCGACGATGCTCTCCGAGCGCGTCGAGCCCGAGCAGCTGCGCGACCTGTTCTCCTCCTACCGGGAGCTCGCTCGGGAGGCGGTGACCCGCTACGGCGGCAACGTCGTCCAGTTCTCGGGGGACGGCATCCTCGCCGCGTTCGGCCACCCGGAACCCCACGAGGACGACGCGCGCCGAGCCGTGCTCGCCGGACTCGACCTCGTCGTCGCGATGAGCGACGCCCGGGCCGACCTGGAGCGCCGCCTCGGAGGGGCCGCGGAGGTGCGCGTCGGCATCCACACCGGGCGGGTGGTGATCAGCGACTTCGGGACCGGGTTCGGCGTCGCGGAGCGCGACTCGATCGTCGGGGTGGTGCCCAACCTCGCGGCGCGCATCCAGCAGGCGGCCGAGCCGGGGATGGTGGTCATCAGCGACGTGACCCACCAGCTCGTCGACGTGGACTTCTACATGCACTCCCTGGGCGAGCAGGAGCTGAAGGGAATCAGTCGCCCGGTGGAAGTCTTCGCGGTCGAGCGCCCCCGGTATGCCGCGGCCCGATTCGACGTCGAGCGGTACCGCAAGTCCGGGCTCGTGGGCCGGGAGAGCCCGCGTGAGGAACTGGTGTCGGCATGGGAGGCAATCCGGCGGCCCGGCGACGCCGGGGCCGGCTCGACCTTCGTCGTCGCCGGCGAGGCCGGCATCGGAAAGTCGAGGCTGGTCGCCGAGGTGGTGGACCGCGTCGAGGCGAGCGCAGGGCGGGTGCTGGGGGCTGCGTGCCTGCCGTACCACACCGACGTCTCCCTCTGGCCGATCTCCCAGCTTATCGAGCGGGTGGTCCTGGGCGCGGGCGGGCAGGGGGATCCACCCCGAGCCCTGGTGACGCACCTGGCCTCCGTGGGCCTCGATCCCCTTGCCTCAGCGCCGTTTCTGGGCCCGCTCCTCGGCATCACCGATACGACGGAATACGCTGCGCCGCAACTGGACTCCAGCGCGTTTCTCGACGAGACCCTCGCCCGCATCGTGGAGTGGCTGGCTGCGCTCGGGCGGAGGACTCCCCACCTGTTCGTCGTCGAGGACCTGCACTGGGCTGACCCCTCCACGCTCGCGCTTCTCGGCCTGGTCGTCGACCGGCGTCCCGGTGGCATCCTCACCCTGACCACGACGCGCCATCTCTCGGTGGTTCCGTGGCGGGATGCCGTCAACGTCCTCGAGCTGGGCCGCCTCGACCCCGGGGCCTCCACGACACTCGTCGACAACCTCTCCAGCGGGAGAGAACTCGACACCGAACAGCGCGCTTCCATCGTCAAGCAGGCCGAAGGCATCCCCCTCTTCATCGAGGAGCTGACCCGATCCTGCCTCGACGAGGACCGCACGGAGGCCATGCCGCTGCGTCTCCAGGAGCTGTTCACGTGGCGGCTCAAGGCGCCACGCGTCGACCTGCGCGTCGTGCAGGCTGCTGCCACGATCGGACCGGCCTTCGAGGCCGACACGGTCTCGGCCGTCGTCGGGGACCCGGCCCTTGTCGCCGAGCAGCTCGCCGTCCTCACCGCAGAGGGGGTCATCGAGGCGGGTGAGCAGGCCGCCCGCGCCTACCGCTTCCGGCACGCGCTGATGCGTGACGCCGCCTACGAGACCCAGGTGCTCGACGTTCGGCGGTTGACCCATGCGCGCGTCGCGGAGGCGCTCCGCGCACGGCAGGCCGAGCCGGCCCTCGTCGCCAAGCACCTCGACCTGGCAGGGCAGGTGGAGGCCGCCGCTGCACAGTACCTCGCCGCCGGTCAGGTCGAGCAGGGCCGTGGAGCGCACGTCGAGGCGACCCGGTTGCTCTCGCGCGCCATCGAGCTCGTGGAGCCGGTTGCGGACTCGGCCGACCGCGACCTGCGTGAGCTCACCGCTCGGATGTTCCGGGCAGCCAGCGTCAGCGCGATGTCCGGGTATGCCGCGCCGGCCGCCCAGGAGGACCACCGTCGAGCCGAGGAGCTGACGGCACGACTGGGGGCGCGACCGGAGGTGCTGCCCTCACTCATCGCCATCTGGGCCTACTGGCTCGTGCACGGGGGTGTTGCGACGACGCGTGCGCTGATCGACCGCCTCTCCGGGATGGTCCACGAGGACGCCTACTCGTGGTTCACCCCCGAGGTGGAGGCGTGCATCGGGTGGCAGCAGTTCTACGAGGCCGACTTCGGGGCTGCACGGACGCATTTCGAGATCGGCATGGCCGGTTTTCGTGCCAGGCCGGAGGACCAGAGCGTCTCGCCCTTCTGGCCGCTGCCGAACGACCCGATCGCCGTGTCCCTCATCGCCCTGTCCTGCGTCAGCACGGCCCGTGGTGACCTCGTCGAGGCCCAACAGTGGGAGGTCGAGGCCATCCGTCGAGCCGAGGAGATCGGGTTCCCACGAGGTCCGTTCAGTCTCGCCTTCGTCAAGCTGTTCGCGGCCTGGAACGCCAAGTCCTTCGGTGATGACGAGAAGTCACGGCGGATGGGTGAGGAGGTCGTGGCACTGGGCAGGGAACACGGGTATGCGCTCTGGACCGCGCTCGGCTCCGCGTACGCGCCGCCCGAGCCCACCGGCGGGGCTGAGCACCGGGCGTTCCTCGAGCAGGTCATCACCACGGTGCGGCTCATGGGCCAGGAGTCCTTCATGGCCGCCTACCTGGGGTACCTGGCCGAGCTGCACGCCGGGGCGGGTGACGTGCCTCGTGCCCTGGAGTACGTCGGCGAGGCCCTTCAGGTGGTGGAGAAGACGGGGGAGGACCTCCATCTCCCCGAGCTGCTCCGCCACCGGGCTCGCTACTCGCTCGCCGCCGGCCAGGACTCCGGGCTGGCGGTCGCCGACCTGCGTGAGGCGGTGCGCATCGCGAGGCACCAGGGAGCTCGGGTGGCTCGCTTGCGAGCGGCCGTGGACCTGGCCCGCGTAATGACGGGCGCCGAGGATGAGGACTGGCGAACCGAGCTCGAGGAGGCGAGGAAGGACCTCCCACCCACCTTCGCCTCGAGCGACACCGTGGCCGCCGATGACCTCCTCGCACACTGAGGCGGAGCGGCCCCGGGTCGTCATCCTCGGGGGCGGCATGGCGGGGCTGGTGGCGGCCTGGGAGCTGAGCTCCGGTGACTGGCGGCGGCGGCTGGGCCTTATCACCGTCTACCAGCGTGGTTGGCGGCTCGGAGGCAAGGGGGCGAGCAGTCGAGGGCCGCACGACCGCATCGAGGAGCACGGCCTGCACGTGCTCCTCGGCAGCTACGATGCGACCTTCCGGGTCCTGCGGGAGGTCTACGCCGAGCTCGACCGCGTCACGACCGACCCCGACTGCCCCATCCGCACGTGGCTGGATGCCGTCTCCCCCGCCGGGGACGTCGGCCTGTCGGACCGGGACGGGAACGGCTGGAAACCCTTCGTGACGAGCTTCACCGGCAACACCGACCTTCCCGGTGAGCCGGGTGCAGAGGACCGCCAGCTCGCTCCCCTCGACGTCGCCCTCCGGGCCGTCCAGCTCCTCGCCGACTTCCATCGTGGCATGACAGCCCCCCGGCCCCGCAGTGGCATCTTCCTCAGCACCTCCGCGGAAGCGACGGCATCGACATCCGACCTGGAACCGCTCATCCGGGGCGCAGGGCTGACGGCCGCTGCGGCTCTGCTCGAGGGCCTCTGGCGCGTCTCCCGCATGGCCGACGGCGTCGTGGTGGAGCAACCCGACCTGGGGCCCGTCGCCGACGCGGTCCGTTCCTGGCGCGACGCCATGCGGGCGACCGTCCAGGGCGACGCCGCGCTGCGCCGGACCTGGCAGCTCGTCGACCTCGTGGCGTCCAGCCTCCAGGGCATGGTCGTCGACGGACTCCTCTCCGGGCGCGACTGGGGGGTCATCGACCACCTCGACTACGGGGAGTGGCTCGCGAAGCACGGTGCAGCACCGGAGACCCTGGAGTCACCAATCGTACGCGGCATGCACGACCTCACCTTCGCCTACGAGGGCGGGGACCACAGCAGGCCCGGCTTCGCGGCCGGACTCGGTCTCCAGCTCGCCGGGCGCATGCTCTTCGACTTCAAGGGATCGGTCTTCTGGCACATGAACGCGGGGACCGGCGAGGCCATCTTCGCGCCGATGTACGAAGCGCTCGTCCGTCGTGGCGTCGAGTTCCGCTTCTTCCGTCGCCTCGACCGCCTCGCGCTCTCGGACGGGAACCGCATCGACACCATCGAGCTGACCCGGCAGGCAGAGCTCTCGCCAGGACGGAGCACGTACGAGCCGCTGGTGCGGGTCGGCGGTCTCGCGTGTTGGCCCGACCGGCCACTCGCCGACCAGCTCGTCAGCGACCCGGGGCCGGAGTCCGAGTCGCACTCCTGGGTGGGCGAAGGGGCCCCTACCGAGCGCCTTCTCGCCGGGCGGGACTTCGACGTCGCGGTGCTCGCCGTCTCCCTCGGCATGGTGCCGTTCGTCGCGTCGGAGCTCGTCGCCCGGGACCCGGCGTGGCGGGCCATGGTCGAGCACGTCCGGACCGTGGCCACCCGTTCGGCCCAGTTGTGGTTCACGACGTCGGAGGCCGACCTGGGCTGGACCGGTCCGGTCGGTGTCACCCTGAGCGGCTTCGGTGAGACCTTCGACACCTGGGCGTCCATGTCGCACCTGCTCGCGCGTGAGTCCTGGCCAGCCGACGGAGCACCGGCGAGCCTCGCCTACCTCTGTTCCGCGATGCCGGACACCGACCCCGCGACGGGAGAAACTGCCGTGCGGGACTCCTTGGTGGGCTTCCTCGAGCGCGAGGTGGAGTCGCTGTGGCCCGGCACGAGCGGTCCCTCGGGCTTCGCGTGGGACAAGCTGTGGGACGACCAGGGCCGAGTCGGCCGTGACCGGCTGGAGGCCCAGTACGTCAGGGCCAACCTCGACCCCTCGGACCGGTACGTCCAGTCCCTCCCCGGCTCGGGCAGGTACCGGCTGGCTCCCGGAGGGACCGGCGTGGACAACTTGGTCGTGGCCGGTGACTGGACCGCCTGCGGATGGGATGCCGGCTCCATGGAGGCTGCCACCCGTTCAGCGGTGCTGGCCGGCCGAGCAGTCCTCGCGGGCGCGGCCGACAGGTCCTCGACCACCCCACCGGGGTTCCCGTGACCAGCGGTAGGGACGGCATGCAGGCAGCCGCACAGATCATCGGTGAGGTCCAGCGGTTCGGCCTCCTCTCGGCTGCCGCGGTCGTGGACCGGTACGTCGAGATCATCGACCGCGAGACGGTCCGCCAGCCGATCGCCGATGTCCCCCGGACGCTCGCCGGTGGGCTCCAGGGATCGGGAGATGGTGCCGCCGCGATGCTCCGGGCGGGGCTCCAGCTCCTCGACGCGGCGGCCCGGCTGCCGTCGGACGCGGTCGCGCCCGGCACCGAGACCCTCGTGCTGCCCCGGGCCGGGCCGGGAGCCGACGCCGAGGCGTCGGTGTGGGTCCACAACCGCACGTCGTCGCTCGTCGCCACCGTCGAGCTCCGAGCCACGGTGCTGATCTCCGCCGAGGAGCACACCATCCCCGGCGAGGCGCTGACGTTCCATCCGCAGGGCGCCGTCGTCCTCGAGCCGGGCACCTGCCGGGAGGTCGGCGTGCGGGTGAGCGTACCGAACGGCCAGCCACCCGGCTTCTACCGCGGGCTCCTCACCGGCTCCGGGGCGCCCGACGGTGCGGTCACCCTGCGCCTCGCGGTCGGGGACAACGGGGCGGGGACGCCGTGACGGCTTCCCGCACCGCCTTCCTCGACCAGTTGGACGACTACGACCGGATCGCCCGCCGCGCAGCGCTGTCGTACCTGCGGGGCAGCGGGGTGTCCTCGTACGTCGGCGTCCCGGCCGCGGACTACCTCCAACGGTCCGGCAAGGGGCTGCGTCCGGCTCTCTGCCTGGCCACGTGCACGGCGTTCGGCGGTGATGTCCAGGACGCCCTGCCCTCCGCGGCCGCCATCGAGCTCTTCCACACCGCGTTCCTCGTCCACGACGACGTCGAGGACGACAGTGAGCTTCGGCGCGGCGCGCCGACGCTCCACCGCCGCTACGGTCGAGCGCTCGCCATGAACACCGGGGACGGACTGGCGGTTCTCGCGCTAGGCGCACTTCGGGACAACGAGTACCGCTTGGGCCGTCGGCTCGCCGCCCAGATCTGGTCCGAGTTCGACCTGATGGCTCGGCAGACGGTCGATGGGCAGGCTCGAGAGCTCGGGTGGCAGCTCGAGCGACGCACTGATCTCACCCCCGACGACTACCTCGACATGATCATCCAGAAGACGTGCTGGTACACCACGCTGCTGCCGCTGCGCGTTGGAGCGTTGATCGGGGCGAAGAACCCCGCCGACCTCGAGCCGATGCTGCGTTTCGGGTTCTTCCTCGGCGCCGCCTTCCAGATCCGCGACGACATCCTCAACCTCATCGGCTCCGAGGCGGCGTACGGGAAGGAGCTGCTCGGTGACCTGCGCGAGGGGAAACAGACCCTGATGCTCATCCACCTGTTCGCGGCCACGGAGCCCTCGGACCGCGACCGCGTTGCGGAGTTCGTAGCCCTTCCGCCCCACGAGCGCTCGGCCGAGCTGATAGCGGAGATCTTCGCGATGATGCAGAGCCACGGGAGTGTCGCCTTCGCCGAGGAGTTTGCCCGAGGCATCGCCCGATCCGCTGCCTTGGCGTTCGAAGAGGCATTCTCGAATGTGCCCGACTCGCCAGGCCGCCGCTTCGTGCGCGACGTCATTCCTTTCATGGTTGACCGAGAACGGTGAGCTCCGGAACGCCAAGCTTCCGGCATGGGCGAGCCTGATGCCGCTCCCCACGATCCGGAAGGAGAGCGTCCCGGACGGTGCCAACGGGTGGTCGTCATGAGGGCACCACTCACCGCTTCCACCCCCGAGGCGCGCACCTCCACCACACAGACCTCCGCGCGATCTCCTTCCACCACGTCGCAAAGGCGATCTTGCGCTCAGGAGGCAGAAATGCCGTGAGAGGTCCGTGAGATCGACGGCATCGGTACTGGTCAGGGGACGTCCACGGAGTCGAAGCGTACGTTTCCAGGACGGCGCTCGGCCTGGGCCAGGGTCGGCCCGATATCGCTTCGCGGGCGTCAGGCCGGAGGCGCCAGCCCGAACTCGCTCTCGAGCCAGTCGAGGACGGACGCGAGGTCGACCCGCTGCGTCACGTCGATTGAGACGCAGTTCGGGTCGCCCCAGCTGGTTACCGACACGAGGATCAGCGTGTCCTCCCAGAAGTGCGGTCCGCCCGAATCGCCGCCACAGGTCCCGCCCTCCGCGGTGGCGCTGTGGTTCATCAGTAGCCGGAGGCTGTTCTGCGTCAGGCCGCTGTACGGAGACGTCGACCAATAGCGGTCCTCGTTCGGCACGAGGTTCGGCGGCGTCGGCCCGTCCAGGACGCCGTACCCCACGTTCACGAAGGTGTCATCCTGGATCTCGCCGGCCGCCTTGAGGTCGCTGAGGAACCCTTCAGTCGGTAAGACCGGGTACGTGGCCAGCCGGACCCGCTTGTCCAGCACCACCACCCCGATGTCGTTGTCAGGGAAGCGGTAGTCGGGGTGCGTGTAGGGCGTGCCCTCGATCCCCGACGGCTCCGTCCGGAAGTCGTCCGGCACTTGGTACGAGAAGTACGCGTACACGATCGACGTGCCCTCGGTGCAGTGAGCCGCCGTCAGGACGATCGTCGGCGACAGGAGCGTGCCCGAGCAGCGATGCATGTACTCGCCGTCGGCGTCATGGAAGGCGAGGAGCCCGACGAACGGGTACAGGTTGTCCTCGTCGGGGAAGCCGTCGGTGATCGCGTGCGCCGACGTCGGGAACAGCAGCATCGCCGATGCAGCGACGATCGCAGCGAGGAACTTCTTCACCGTCCACCTCCTGGTGGGCGCCCCATTTCGCCCGCACCGAGACGCTACTCCGACAATCCAGCCAAACCAAGAGGATCTGAGAACCCAGTCGTGCATTCGCGCTGCTCCTCGTCTGGGGCCGGCTCGAGCCCGGTGTAGCACTGGCCGTGTCCGCGTTCTGGCTGGGCGTTGTATGGCTGCAGTACCCGACACATCTGGGTGACGATCCGCGGGGCAGCACATCGTTGCAAGATCCCGACGAGAAACCGGGCGACAGCCGTGCCACACGCCCTTGAATGGGGCAAACGTCGTGGGGCGTGTCGGACTTGAACCGACGACCGACGGATTATGAGTCCGCTGCTCTGACCGACTGAGCTAACGCCCCGCTGCCGGACGGCATCCGATGTCGCTGCCCGGGCGCCGTGAGCCTACCCGCGGGCGTACCCCACCGTGCTCAACCCACAGGTGGCGGCAAGCGTCGCGCCAGTGCCGACACAGACCGTCGTTTCAGGGTGGTGCTTCCCGAAGAAGTCACACACCAAGGAGACACCATGGAGAAGAAGCAGAGGAGCCTCGCACTGGCCGGGGCCGGCATCGCGGCGGCGGCAGCACTCGGGCTCACCGGCGCCACGCTCGCGGGCGCGGCCGAGGCGACGACCGCGGCAACAGCCGAGTCCAGTCAGGGTGGTGAGGCGGCGGAGACCCCGGGTCGCGGCGACGGGATGCGGGATGCCGGTGGCTCCCTCAGTGCCGATGCCGCCTCCAAGGCGGTCACAGCGGCCCAGGGCGAGGTCGATGGCGGGACGGTCAACGGAGTGCGTGCGCTCTCGACCGGCAGCTTCGTCGTTCACGTGACCAAGAGCGACGGCACCCACGTGCACGTCGTGCTCGACGCCACGTTCGCCGTCACCTCCGTCGAGGAGGGCGGGATGGGACGCGGTGGTCGTGACAAGCCGGCACCCGACGGAGACGACTCCACCGGTTCCACGGAGCCGAGCGCAACGAGCACCTCGGCGCCGACGACCTGAGCCTCACCCGAGCAGCAGTCGATCGGGGTCGCGACACGGGAGACGTCATCGACGACGACACCGTGCCGCGGCCCCCTTCGACTTCTCACAGAGCGCGACGCGCTGTGATTGGTGAGTTTCCTGGTGTGCCTGGGGTCGATGGTGCACAATGACTCCCACAACGGCACCGCAGCGTGCCCACATCGCGAGCCGCACGGCATCCGGACCGGGACTTCCCCGGCCACCGGCAGACCGCAGGCCCATCCGCGTGCACCGGCGTTGGGGAAGACGTCCATCGCACGCGAAGGAGGCCAGGATGTCTGTCGCGATGCCGCGCACCCTGACTCGGGGAGTGGTCTACGTCCACTCGACCCCGAAGGCACTGTGCCCGCATGTCGTCTGGGCGGTCGAGGGCGTCCTCGGCACCCGGGTCACTGTCGACTGGACCGGCCAGCCGGCGGCGCCGGGACTCGTGCGCACGGAACTGAGCTGGTCGGGGGAGTCCGGCACCGGTGCCCGCATCGCCTCGGCGCTGCGCGGCTGGGACAACCTGCGCTACGAGGTGACCGAGGAGCCGAGCGCGGGGTGCGACGGCTCGCGGTGGTCGCACACCCCGCGCCTGGGAATCCACCACACCTGGACGTCGGCCAACGGTGACGCCGTCATCAACGAGGACCGCCTACGCGAGGTGCTCATGCTCGCCCAGGGCAGCTCCGAGGCGATGCACGAGATGATCGAGGAGCTGCTCGGCACCGACTGGGACGACGAGCTCGAGCCCTTCCGGTATGCCGGTGACGGCGCGCCGGTCCGCTGGCTCCACAAGGTCGGCTGAGCGCCGGGCGGCCGCTCAGACGCTCTTGACCACGAGAGCGACGTTGTGGCCGCCGAACCCGAAGGAGTTGTTCAGCGCCGCGATGTCGCCGTCCGGCAGCGTGCGGTGGTCGCCCGTGACGACGTCGAGGTCGATCTTCGGGTCCGGGTCGTCGATGTTGATCGCGGCCGGCGCCAGCCGGTGGTGTACCGACAGCACGGAGAACAGGCCCTCGAGGGCTCCGGCGGCGCCGAGGAGGTGGCCGGTCATCGACTTCGTCGCACTCACGCACATCGCGTCGGCGTCCGCACCGAAGGCTCGCCGGATGGCGTTGGCCTCGGCGATGTCACCGACGGGCGTGGACGTCGCGTGGGCGTTGATGTGGACGATGTCGGCGTTGCTGAGCCCGGCCCGCTCCACGGCCTCGAGCATGGCGCGCGACGCACCTGCCCCCTCGGGCTCGGGGGCGGTGATGTGGTGCGAGTCCGCAGACATCCCGATCGACGCGAACTCGGCGTAGATCCGGGCGCCACGTGCCTTGGCGTGCTCGTACTCCTCGAGGACCATGACGCCGGCACCCTCGGCCATGACGAACCCGTCGCGGCCCGTGTCGTAGGGCCGGGACGCCGCGTCGATGTCGTCGTTGCGGGTGGAGAGCGCCTGCATCTGGGCAAATCCGGCGAAGGGCAGTGGGTGGATCGCGGCCTCGGTCCCGCCTGCGACGACGATGTCGGCGCGACCTCCCCTGATCATGTCGAAGCCGGTGCCCATCGACTCCGCGCCGGACGCACACGCCGAGACGGTCGTGTGGGCGCCTGCTCGGGCTCCCAGCTGGAGTGAGACGTTGCCCGCCGAGGTGTTCGGCATGAGCATCGGGACGGACAGCGGGAACACCCGGCGTACGCCCTTCTCGCGAAGGATGTCCCACTGGTCGAGCAGGGTCCAGACACCGCCGATACCGGTGCCGATGGCGACACCCAGCCGCAGCGGGTCGATCTCGGGTGAGCCGGCATCCTCCATGGCCGCGCGCGCCGCGATGACCGCGTACTGCGCGCTGGGGTCCATCCGGCGGATCTCGACCTTGGTGAGCACCTCATCCGGCTTCTGGGCCAGGGTGCACGCGAAGTGCACCGGGAGCTCGTAGCGCTCCACCCACTCCTCGGGGAGGGGCTTGGCCCCCGACCGTCCCGCGAGGATGCCTTCCCACGTCTCGGCGATCGTCCCGCCGAGGGGGGTCGTGGCACCGAGTCCGGTCACGACGACGCGTCGTTCGGTCATGGCTCCTGCTCCTTGTGGGTCGGACGGGAAGGGGGGTGGTATGCCGTGTGCCCAGTCTGCCCCCCTCCTCCCCGACCTCGTCTGTCAGATCGCTGGTCGCGGTGTCCGGATGCGGCGTGTCGGCGGCATCCTCACAGACGACGTCGGGGAGGCGTGGGGTCGGGGACAGCGGTGGGTCAGGCCTGGTTCTTGGCGATGAAGCCCACGGCGTCACCGACGGTGCTGAGGTTCTTGACCTCGTCGTCGGGGATGCGCACGCCGAACTTCTCCTCGGCGTTGACGACGATCGTCATCATCGACAGCGAGTCGATGTCGAGGTCGTCGGTGAAGGACTTGTCGGACTGCACCTCGGAGGGCTCCAGTCCGGTCTCCTCGTTGACGATCTCGGCCAGTCCGGCGAGGATCTCCTGCTCACTCTGTGCCATGTGCTCTGCTCCTTCGATCTCTTCTCGGGTGTGCTGCTGCTGGCCCGGGTGACCCGTGGGCCCACGGGAGTCTGCGGTCAGGGGATGGTGACGACCTGCGCGGCATACGACAGGCCCGCCCCGAAGCCGATCTGCAGCGCGAGGCCGCCCCGGGGGATCTCTCCCTGGCGAACCATCCGCTCCATGGCCAACGGCACCGAGGCCGCCGACGTGTTGCCGGTGTAGGCGATGTCCCGAGCGACCGCGACGTCGTCGGGAAGCCCCAGCTGCTTGGCCATCGCGTCGACGATGCGGACATTGGCCTGGTGTGGGACGAACGCGTCGAGCTGGTCGACGGTGACGCCGGCGGCATCGAGGGCACGCTGGGCCACGGGCGCCATGCCCCAGACGGCCCACCGAAAGACCGTCTGCCCCTGCATGCCGATGTGGGGCCAGTCGAGCTTCTGCTCGTGGACGTCGATCCAGCTCTCGGTCTGGGAGATGGCCTCCCACTTCTCGCCGTCGGAGCCCCAGATCGTCGGCCCGATCCCCGGGGTCTCGGAGCGGCTCACGACCGCGGCCCCGGCGCCGTCCCCGAAGATGAAGGCCGTGCCCCGGTCGTCGCGGCTGGTGAAGTCGGACAGCCTCTCGACGCCGACGACGAGGACGTTCTCGGCCGAGCCTCCGCGGACCATGTCGTTGGCCATGGTGATGCCGTGGCAGTAGCCGGCGCAGGCGGCGGAGATGTCCACAGCCATCGCGGTGGAGCCGAAGCGCTCGGCGACGAGCGGAGCGGCGGCCGGCGTCTGGTAGGGCCAGCTCACCGTGGCGACGAGGATGGCGTCGAGCTCCGAGCCCTTGACGCCCGCCATCTCGAGGGCGGGCTCGGCGGCGAACACCGACATGTCGATGACCGACTCGCCGTCACCGGCCCATCGGCGCTCGATGATGCCGGAGCGCTCGCGGATCCACTCGTCCGAGGAGTCGATGCGCTCGACGATCTCGGAGTTGGGCACCACTCGACGCGGGCGGTAGCCGCCGATCCCGCTGATCCGGGCATGCTGCCACGGGGTCGCGGACCGCAGGGCGGATGCGAAGCCCTTCGAGGTGACGGTCATGCGGGGTGCTCCTTGATGAGGGTCCGGGCAGCGTCGAGGTCGCCCGGCGTGCGGAGGGCCAGCAGCTCGACGTCCTTGAGGGCGCGCTTGGCCAGCCCAACGAGGGTGCCGGCCGGGGGCAGCTCGATGACCGCAGTCGCCCCGAGGTCGGCGAAGCGCTCCATGCAGAGGTCCCACCGCACGGGGTTCGACACCTGGGCCACCAGGCGCTCGAGGACCTCTCGGCCGCTGGACACCACCGCACCGTCGCGGTTCGAGATGAGCGTGACGCCCGGGTCGGAGACGTCATGGTCGGTCCACTCCCCGAGAGCCGCCACGGCCGACCGCATGTAGGAGGTGTGGAACGCCCCCGCCACCTTGAGCGGGATCACCCGCGCACGAGCCGGCGGGTCGGCGGCGAGCGCGTCGAGTGCGTCGAGTGCGCCGGCTGCCACGACCTGGCCGGCGCCGTTGACGTTGGCGGGCGTCAGCCCGTGGCGGTCGATCGTCGCGAGCACGTCATCGGGGTCACCGCCGAGCACCGCGCTCATGCCGGTCGGCGCGGCGGCGCTGGCCTCGGCCATGGCGCGTCCGCGCAGGGCGACGAAGCGCATGGCGTCCGTCTCCCGCAGCACTCCGGCCCCCGCTGCTGCGGTGACCTCGCCCACGGAGTGGCCGGCAAGCGCACCGGTACTCGGCGGCGCGACGGCATACGGTCCGTCGTTCGAGCCGGACAACGCGCGCAACGCGAGGAGGCCGGCCCCCACGAGCAGTGGCTGGGCCACGGCGGTGTCCTTGATGGTGTCCTCGTCGGAGGTGGTGCCGTGCGCCACGAGGTCGACCTCGGCCGCCTCGGACAGGGCCGTCAGCCGGTCACGCAGTCCGGGCAGCTCGAGCCACGAGCTGAGGAAGCCGGGGGTCTGCGAGCCCTGACCCGGGCAGACGACAACGATCACCCCTCCAGCCTCGCCCGAGCACCGTGACCGATTCGTGATCGGTGCGGACGAACCTCAGGGGCCCGTTTTGGCGGATTCCTCCAAGGCGAGCGCGACGTCAGGACCGGGGTGTGGCTCGCGCCTGCGGACCCAGCCGGTGGAGGGCGAGGGCGGTGCGCACCGTCTGCGCGTCGTGGGCGTCGCCGAGGTGGTAGCCGATGGCCTTCGTGATGCCGGCCAGGCGGTAGCGCACCGTGTTGGGGTGCACGATGAGGGCACGGGCCGTGCCCTCCACGCCGAGGTCGCCGTCGAGGTACGCGGCGGCCGTGGCGAAGAGGCTCCCACCGGGACTTTCGAGGAGTGGCCGCACGATCCGGGCGACCAGAGCGCCTCGAGCCGGAAGGTCGCCGAGCAGGGCCCGCTCCCCGAGGAGGTCGTCCGCGTGAACCGGCCGTGGGGCGGCCGGCCAGGCGGGTGCTGCGCTGTGCCCGGAGATGGCCGCGCGGGCGCTGCGCCCTGCCGCGAAGAGGTGCGGGACCGTGGGTCCGACGACCAGGGGCCCGTCGCCCAGGAGGGGGTCGAGGTCCATCGCCAGGGCCATCGGATCCCCCACGCCTCCACCGATGCAGATGATCCGCGGGCCGTGGATCGCCACGAGCAGCTCGACACCGGTGCGCCGTGCAGCGCGATGGAGGTCGGTGAGGACCGCGGCGGTGGCCCCTGGTGGGGTGGAGCCGACGACGACGGCCACTCGTGTCACCGATCCCCAGCCGAGCGCAGCGGCTCGCGACTGCATGGACTCGTCCGCCTCCCCTCGGATGACGGCGTCGACCACGAGGGACTCCAGCCGGGCGTCCCATGCGCCGCGGGCCTCCGCCGCCTGCGCGTAGACCTCGGCGGCCGAGAAGGCGACCTCCCGGCTGTACCTCAGGACCGCCTCTCGCGCGAGGTCGCCCTCCCCCGGAGCGGCCAGCCCGGCGATCTCCCGCTCCACCACGGCGATGACCGTGCGGATGAGGTCGAGGGTCTGGGCGAGCGAGATGGAGCGCGTCAGCTCCCGTGGGGCCGTGCCGAAGACGTCGGCCGTGACAGCCGCTCGCTGCTGGTCCCCGCCGAACCACTCGAGGAACGAGGAGATCCCCGCCTGGGCGACGAGCCCGACCCACGACCGGTTCTCGGCCGAGAGTGCCCGGAACCACTCGTGATCGGTCTCCATCTGCTGCACCGCCGCCGCCCCGAGGTCCCCTGCCGCACGGGCGACCCGGCTGCGGGTGGCGGCCGACGGGACCGGGCGGGCGGACGGCATACGCGGAGTGTATTTGTATGCCCCGCACAAGCGAGCGTGGGTCGCCGACGGTCAGTCGGTGCCCGAGTCCATCGCGGCCCGGTCGAGAGCGTCGTCGTCGCCGACCGGCGCGAGCGGGTTATCGGTGATCTGGTCGTAGCCGCCCGCAGGGAGCTCGCCGAAGAGCGTGCCGTTCTCGACGAGCAGCTGCCCCTGCTCCACCGGCTGGCCGGCGTAGACCTCGAGCTTCGCGCGGCTGTCGGCGATGTCGAGGTTGCGCATCGTCAGCTGGCCGATCCGGTCGAGCGGGCCGAAGGCGGCGTTCTCCACGCGCTCCATCGACAGCTTGTCCGGGTGGTAGCTGAAGTTCTCACCCCGGGTGTCGACGATCGAGTAGTCCTCGCCCCGGCGCAGCCGCAGGGTGACCTGTCCGGTGACGAGCGAGGCGATCCAGCGCTGGACGGCCTCGCGCATCATCAGGCTCTGCGGGTCGAGCCAGCGGCCCTCGTAGAGCAGCCGGCCGAGCTGACGGCCCTGGGCGTAGTAGTTGGCCAGGGTGTCCTCGTTGTGCACCGCGTTGAGCAGCCGCTCGTAGGCGATGTGCAGCAGGGCCATGCCCGGCGCCTCGTAGATCCCGCGCGACTTCGCCTCGATGATCCGGTTCTCGATCTGGTCCGACATGCCCAGCCCGTGTCGCCCACCGATGCGGTTCACCTCCTCGACGAGGGCCACCGGCTCCAGGTCGCGGCCGTTGACGGCCACGGGTCGGCCCTGGACGAAGGTGACCGTGACGTCCTCGGCGTCGATGGCCACCGAAGGGTCCCAGAACCTCACGCCCATGATCGGCTCGACGACCTCCATGGACTCGTCGAGGTGCTCGAGCGTCTTCGCCTCGTGCGTCGCGCCCCAGATGTTGGCGTCGGTGGAGTAGGCCTTCTCCTGGCTGGACCGGTAGGGGAGGTCGCGCTCGGTGAGCCAGGCGCTCATCTCGTGCCGACCGCCCAGCTCCGCGACGAACTCCGCGTCCAGCCAGGGCTTGTAGATGCGCAGGTTGGGGTTGGCCAGGAGGCCGTAGCGGTAGAAGCGCTCGATGTCGTTGCCCTTGAACGTCGACCCGTCGCCCCAGATCTCCACCTGGTCCGCATGCATGGCTCGCACGAGCAACGTACCCGTGACGGCGCGGCCAAGCGGCGTGGTGTTGAAGTACGTCTTGCCCCCGCTGCGGATGTGGAAGGCGCCACAGGCGATGGCCGAGAGACCCTCCTCGACGAGCGCGTGCCGACAGTCGACGAGCCGCGCCAGCTCGGCGCCGTACTGCCCTGCACGGTCCGGCACCGTCTCGACCTCGGGCTCGTCGTACTGCCCCAGGTCGGCGGTGTAGGTGCAGGGGATCGCCCCCTTCTCGCGCATCCAGGCGACCGCGACGGACGTGTCGAGACCTCCCGAGAAGGCGATGCCGACTCGCTGGTCGACGGGGAGTGAGGTCAGGACCTTGGACACGAATGCAAGACTATACAGGAACCTGCATATACACCAATCTGGACCATGCCCGTGCTGGGAGAACTCCTGAACTCCTGAACTCGCCCGTCACGAATAACCCTCAGGGAGGTGGAACGTGATCTCCGTGGATCCGCCGACGTCGACCGGGACGAGGGTGGCGCCCTCCTCTGTCGCCGCACCGTCGAACCAGACGATCGTCGACTCCTCAGTGGCTGGGTTCCACACGCTTGCCTGAATACGGAATGTCCCGGCGGGCAGGTTGCCCCCGAAGAAGCGGAACCCCGAGGACTCCCAGGCATCGATGTCTCCGATGTAGTCGCCGGTCGACGTGAAGACGAGGCCTGCGACGTAGATGTCGAGCGGCGGTGCAGAACCATCCGCCATGGCGACTCGGCCGGTGATCTTCGAGGCAGGAACGAGCGATGCGTCGAAGGTGCTCGTGCGGTAGTCCCGCACCAGCACTGGGAGAGCGGTGGCCCGCGTCACCGCGTCGCCCGACCACTCCGGCGCCAGACCGGACTCGAAGGTGGGGGCGACGAGGGGTGTGTAGCTGCCGGCCGGTGCCACGAGGTGGTAGCGACCAGCCGCATCGGTCTGCGCGACGAACTGTCCCTCACCGGCACCACTACGCCCGGGGTAGCGACCCTCGAGGTAGACCCAGGCCCCCTCGACCGGCCGGCCCAGCGCATCGGTGATGGTGCCGGACACGACACCGCCCGGCACGAACTTGTTGGGCTTCAGCGCCGTTCTGGCCCCGAGGGCGGACGTGGCCAGCGTCGCCGTGGCCTGGCTGTCCGCGTCGTGATACCACTCCGGGGAGGCACCGCTGCGCCACGACGGCTCGAGGAGCACGGCGACCTCGCCCGGTGGGAGGGCGGTGAGGTGGTAGACGCCGTCCGCGCCCGAGCACACGATTCCCATACCGGCGATGCGGCTTCCCGAGTGCCCGGCGTACGCGTCGGGACAGACGTCGGCGAGCCCGTTTGGCCGGCGCTCTGTCACGGCCTTGCCGGTGATCACCCCTCCCACCGACAGGGTGGAGTCGACCACGACGTCACCAGCAGACAGGTCGATGCGGTCCGCAAGTGCGGGATCGTAGCTGCCGCCAGCGAACTCGGCGGCGTACGTCGGCACATCATTCGCATCGCGGAACCACACCGTTGCGGATGTGGCGCTCTCGTCGTAGGGAACGAGCCGGTAGCGCCCCTCGGAATCCGTGCAGGCATACCCGAAGGCGTCGTACTCGCTGAACGACTCCGGGTTGACGAGGGAGGCGCAGACATTCTCGAGTGGCCTTCCGGCGTCATCGGTGACCGTGCCCCTCACCGCTGGCACGGGCAGCAAGGTGTCGTCGGCGCGCGTCGTCTGAGCTCGGGCGACGGTGAGGGTGTCTGCCGCGTCCTCGTCATCCACGCCGAATGCCCACTGGTCGACGCCGTAGTCGCTGAAGTGCACCTTGTACTCGCCCGGCTCCACGACGACCGACCACGAGCCTTGGAAGTCCGTGTTGGTGTGGGCGACCTCTGCGCCCGACGTGCTCGTCACGCTGACGGAGACCGAAGGGACGGCCATACCCTGCGACCCGGTCAAGGTGCCCTCCAACCGGCCCAGGATCGACACGGTGGTCGACAGAGCAGCCGGCAGGGTGACCGCGGTGGCGGTGTCGAAATCGACGGCATCCTCGAACCACTCCCCGGCCGAGTACTCGACACCTTGGACGAACACCTTGTAGCTCCCGTCCGACAAGCCCGGCAGGGACCAGGCTCCGGTGTCGTCGGTGCAGGCGCTGTCGACCCAACCGCCCTCGGTGTCGTAGACCTGCACGCACGTCGACACCGGCGTGCCGAGGTCGTCGATGACGACGCCGGACAGGCCGGTCTCAGATGCAGTCGCGGGGGATGCCAGCAGCGCACTCCCTATCAGGAGAGTGGCCGCCGCGGTGGCGGCAGGGCGCAGGGTTCGGTGCACGGAGGTTCCCCCAGGGTTGTCGTCGAAGTGACCGCGCGAAACGTAACAGAGGTTCGCGGCCCTCGCGCGGCGGGACAGGCGCGCCGCCGAGCGACTCGTAGCCTCCGGTCGAGGATCCCGGTGTGGCTCTCAGCGGTTGATCATCGTCGAGGTGAAGGGGACCCAGTGTCCGGCGAAGGTGCCGCTGGAGATCCACATCGCGCCTCGTCCGTCGATGGTCGCGGTCGAGGCCGTCGACACCGTCGTGGCCGTCGAGATGGTGACCACCTTGGCTCCCGATCGTCGACCGGCCGAGTCATAGCGGTACGCGGTGTACGTGGCTGGCAGCAGTGTGACGGTGAGGGCACGCGGCACGTGGCGCTGCACGTCTCGGGGTCCGAGCATCCACGCCGCGTTGTATTGCTCGGGGAACCACCAGTCCGTGTACGGCCCCGAGGAGATCCGCAGCATGATCTGCCCCGTCGACAGGCGGAGACGGACGTTGCCGGGGGCCGAGGTGGTCCGGGAGAACGAGACCGCCCGGCTGCGCACGATGTTCTTGTTCGCGTCCAGCTGGTAGGCCCTCGTCGCCCGGGGTGTCAGCTGCACCGTCTGAACCGCGCTGTACCGGGACGGGAAGTCGGTCCGATAGGCGTTGGCGGCAGTGGCGAATCGCGGTCGCCGGGTCAGCTGGTACAGCTTGACGAACTCGTCGATGTGCACTTGGTGGTAGGTGATCGACCGCACCTTGTGGCGCAGGGAGTAGTAGCTCGCGTAGTTGGGGACACGGAATCCCGAGAGGATCAGCCGCTCCATGGTGGCGGAGCCACCGTTCAGCAGGCGGAGTGCCTCCGGGTCGCCGGTGAGGTTCCAGTAGTCGTACAGGCCGTATGCCGCGAAACCGTGGCCGTTGAGGACCTTCTCGCTGTTGGTGACCTGCGGTCGCGGATACTCCTCCAGCCAGAGGTTGCTGTCCGAGTCCACCCAGCTCACCCACGGCAGTCCCGCTTGTGGCCCTTGCCGGAGGGCTTGGAACGTGGCGTCCGCGGCCGTCTTCCACCGCGCCTCGCCGGTGTGCTCGTACAGCCGGACGAAGGCGGTCAGCGCGTACCCCTGGGCCATCGCGGAGTACCAGGGCGCCTTGAGTGTCTCGGTCGTGTCACCGTGCACCGCGAAGTCGAAGTCATAGGGGTAGAACCACGCGTCACCGACCACCACCTTGATGTCGACGAGCCTCTGCGCTGCGTTCTGGGCAGCGGTCAGGTAGACCGGGTCCCTGGTGATCCGGTACGAGTTCGAGTACAGGAACGAGGCCTGCGCATAGCGCACCGGGTGGGTGTAGGACGTCCCGCTCGTGGACTGCACCGTGCCTGCGGAGGTCGACGACGTCGGCTTCGCCACGATGGGTCTGTCATCGTATGGCCGGTAGGGGATGGCGAGCTTCGGCGGGGCGAAGTTCGGCGTGGTGAGGAAGCCGGTGATCGCCGCGCTTGCATCAGCGGTCGTGTCGCCCTCGAGGGGCTCCAACGCCCCTGCGGCACGTTGGTTGCGCTTGACCCGCTCCACGTCGCGGGTGGGGTCCAGGACCCTGCCCTCGTCTCGATGGGCGAAGGGGTCCGGAAGGGATGCCGACCCAGCGCTGGCCGCGGTGGAGGCCGGCGCGGCGACGACCGGCCGCGCCGAGCCGACAGCGGGACCGGCCAGGGCACTGGCGAACACTGCGATCAGCGCGGCCGAAAGGCTTCGACGCACGGAGTCTCCCTGTGGTGGTGCGAAGGCATGCTCACCGCCCGGCGAGCACCCGGCGGACGAGGCCTCAGGCTACTCGCGCCCGATCGTCGATGCTGGAACATCGCGCGGCACAGGGGATCAGCTGTCGCCTCCCTCGTTGCCAGAAGCGCCCGCCGTGACGTCGGAGAGCCGGTAGCGGCGCGCCGCCTCCACGGGCACGGTCCCCGGGACCTCGCCGCGCCGGGCGAGCGACTGCAGCGCCCGCACCGCCATGGAGGGACCGTCGATGTGGAAGTAGCGACGGGCAGCAGGGCGGGTGTCCGAGAACCCGAACCCGTCCGCCCCGAGGGAGGCGAAGTCTGCAGGCACCCACTGGCGGATCTGGTCCTGCACGGCTCGCATGTAGTCCGAGACGGCGACCACCGGGCCTTCACGGTCCGCGAGCTTCTGGGTCACCCACGGAACGGGGGCCTCGGCCTCCGGGTCGAGGAAGGCGGCCTGCTCGCACCGG
Organism: uncultured Nostocoides sp.; assembly: GCA_937907685.1. GTDB lineage: Bacteria > Actinomycetota > Actinomycetes > Actinomycetales > Dermatophilaceae > Fodinibacter. Next base: position 63,815 of record CALCXF010000018.1, on the reverse strand, counting down.
AGCCCGTCGCGACGCAGCTCGTTCCACGAGGTGACCGACCACACGTCGGCGACGATGTTCCAGTCGTTGCGGAGCAGATCCTGAGCCTCGAGCGCCCACGGCATCCCTACTCCGGATGCGAGGAGCTGGACACGAGGTGCTCCTTCCGGCAGGCCGTCCGTCGAGCCCTCCGAGTAGAGGTACATGCCTCGAAGGAGACCCTCTCGGTCCAGTCCTTCCGGCTCGGCCGGCTGGACCATCGGCTCGTTGTAGACGGTGAGGTAGTAGATGACGTTGCGCTGGTCGTCGGTGAGCGAGTCGTCGGTGCCGTACATGCGGTGCAGGCCGTCCTGGACGATGTGCGCGATCTCGTACGCGAACGCGGGGTCATAGTGCACGACAGCGGGATTGGAGGACGCCAGCAGCGGCGAGTGGCCGTCGGCGTGCTGCAGCCCCTCTCCGGTGAGCGTCGTCCGGCCGGCGGTGGCCCCGATGAGGAACCCGCGCGTCATCTGGTCGGCGGCAGCCCAGATCGAGTCGCCCGTGCGCTGGAACCCGAACATGGAGTAGAAGACGTAGATGGGGATCATCGGCTGCGCGTGCGTGGCATAGCTCGTCCCCACAGCGGTGAAGGCGGCGACCGAGCCGGCCTCGTTGATGCCGAGGTGGAGGATCTGCCCGTCCTTGGCCTCACGGTAGGCGAGCATGAGCTCGGCGTCGACCGGGGTGTAGTTCTGGCCGTGAGGGTTGTAGATCTTGATCGTCGAGAAGAAGCTGTCCATGCCGAACGTGCGCGCCTCGTCCGGGATGATCGGCACGATCCGCTGGCCGAACTCCTTGTCCCGCATGAGGTCCTTCAGCAGCCGGACGAAGGCCATCGTCGTCGCGACCTGCTGCTTGCCGGAGCCCTTCTTGACCTGGACGTACGCGGAGTCATCCGGCAGGTGCACCGGGACGGCACGCACCCGGCGCTCCGGGACGCCGCCACCGAGCTTCGCCCGGCGCTCCAGGGCGTACTCGATGACCTCGTCCCTGGCGCCCGGGTGGTAGTACGGAGCGTTGTACGGGTCCTGCTCGAGCTGCTCGTCGCTGATGGGGATCTGGAGCGAGTCCCGGAACGCCTTGAGGTCGTCGAGGGTGAACTTCTTCATCTGGTGGGTTGCGTTGCGGCCGGCGAAGGACTGGCCGAGCCCGTAGCCCTTGATGGTCTTCGCGAGGATGACGGTCGGCTGGCCGGTGTGGTCCACGGCTGCCTTGTATGCCGCGTACACCTTGCGGTAGTCGTGGCCGCCGCGCTTGAGCTTCCACCAGATGTCGTCGTCGGACCAGTCGGCGACCATCTTCCGCGTGCGCGGGTCACGATCGAAGAAGTTCTCCCGCACGTGCTTTCCGTCGTTGGCACGAAAGGTCTGGTAGTCGCCGTCCGAGGTGGAGTTCATGAGGTGGACGAGGGCGCCGTCACCATCGGACGCCAGCAGCGGGTCCCACCCGCGGCCCCAGACCACCTTGATGACGTTCCAGCCGGCGCCGCGGAAGAAGGCCTCGAGCTCCTGGATGATCTTGCCGTTGCCGCGGACCGGTCCGTCGAGTCGCTGGAGGTTGCAGTTGATGACGAAGGTGAGGTTGTCGAGCTCCTCCTGGGCCGCGAGCTGGAGCAGGCCCCGCGACTCTGGCTCGTCCATCTCCCCGTCGCCGAGGTAGGCCCACACGTGCTGCTCGCTGGTGTCCTTGAGTCCCCGGTTGTGCAGGTACTTGTTGAACTGCGCCTGGTAGATCGCGTTCATCGGGCCGAGGCCCATGGACACGGTGGGGAACTCCCAGAAGTCCGACATCAGCCGCGGGTGGGGGTAGGACGGGATCGCGAGGGGCGACCCGTCGACCACGTGTGACTTCTCCTGGCGGAAGCCGTCGAGCCGGTCTTCGGAGAGCCGCCCCTCGAGGTACGCGCGGGCGTACATGCCGGGGGAGGCGTGCCCCTGGAAGAAGACCTGGTCACCGCCGCCGGGGTGGTCCTTGCCGCGGAAGAAGTGGTTGAAGCCCACCTCGTAGAGCGTCGCCGCCGAGGCGTACGTCGAGATGTGGCCCCCGACACCGATGCCCGGGCGCTGCGCGCGGTGGACGATCATCGCCGCGTTCCAGCGCAGGTAGGCGCGGAAGCGGCGCTCGACCTCCTCGTCACCGGGGAACCACGGCTCCTGCTCCGGGCTGATGGTGTTGACGTAGTCCGTGGTCGTCAGCGACGGGACACCCACCTGCATCGCCCTCGCGCGCTCCAGCATGCGGAGCATGAGGTAGCGCGCCCGCATCCGACCCGGTCCGTCGATGACCGCATCGAGGCTGTCGAGCCACTCCTCGGTCTCGGCCGGGTCGATGTCCGGCAGGTGCGTCGGGATGCCGTTGAGGATGGGGCCGACGTCTTCGCGGGAGGCCACGCGCTCGTCCTTTCGCCGATCACGAATCGCGCCCGACAAGGGCGCCTCCTCCCATCTTTCACCCGATGACGGCCGCCCACCCAATCGCGTTCAGGCTACTTACGGGTATGCCGTGGTGCGCCGTCGAGGCGGTCGCCGCGGCTGTAGACCGAGAAGCGTGGGAAGCGGGTGAAGGCCACGAGGGTGATGCCGCACTCCGTGGCGAGCTCGACGGCCAACGAGCTGGGTGCACCCACCGCGACGACGACGGGGATGCCGGCAACCCCGGCCTTCTGGACGATCTCGAAGCTCGCCCGAGCGCTGACGACGAGCATGGCGCCGGCGAGGGGAAGCTCCCGGTCGCGCGCTGCCGCGCCGACCACCTTGTCGACGGCGTTGTGCCGACCGACGTCCTCGCGCACGACGGTCAGCTGCCCGTCGGGTCCGGCCAGTCCCGCCGCGTGGACCCCCCCGGTGCGCTCGAAGACGGGCTGCTGCTCTCGCAGTGCCCCCGGCATGTCGGCCAGGATCGACGGGGCCACCGTGAGCGGGTCGTCGCCGACGGCATACCGGCTGCGGGTCCGGACGTCGGCGATGGACGCCGACCCGCACACCCCGCAGGCGCTCGTCATCGTCTGAGTGCGGTTGCGGGCCGGCCGGTGGAGGTGCGCGCCGGGTGCGAGCGTCGCCTCGACGACGTTGTAGGTGGGGGACCCGCTCTCGTCCACGTCGGTGCAGTGCATCAGTGTCGCGACCTCGCGGGCCGACTCGAGGAGGCCCTCGGTGAGCAGGTGTCCGAGGGCGAGGTCGAAGTCGTCGCCCGGTGTGCGCATCGTCGTCGTCACGATGTCCTCGCCGACGCGGATCTCCAGGGGCTCCTCGACGGCGACGGTGTCCGGCCGCTCCAGCTGGGCGTCATCGGTGACGTCCCAGCGCGTACGCCGGACCCGTGTCGTCACCCGGCCCATGCCGTCATCCAAACACACGGCCGCGGCGACGGGTCGGCGAAGCCCGGCGCAGCGAGGGCGTCGTCGGGGGCGGGCCCCCCTGAGGCAGACTGAGCGCATGGCCGACCCTCTCCCCGTGCCGCCCGCCGCCCGTTCGGTGTCGGTGACGCTCCACGGGGGTGACCTCCCGTGGCGCCCCGTCTCGCCGATGCTGACCCGGGTGCGGCTCATCACGCTCGGGCTCGTGGTGGCACCGGCACTCGTCGCGACGGTGGTCGTCGGGGTGCTCCTCACGCCGTGGGCGTTGCTCGGCTCGGTGGCCGTCGTGCTCGTGGGGTTGTGGGCGGCATGGCTCGTGGCCCGCCAGGTGAGCTCCATCTCGTGGGTCGAGCTCGACGAGGAGATCGTCATCCGCAAGGGGCGCCTCTTCCGCACCCTCGTCAGTGTCCCGTACGGCCGCCTCCAGTACGTCGACATCCAGTCCGGGCCCCTGGCCCGCGCCCACGGCATCGCCTCGTGCGAGATCCACACGGCCTCTCCCGAGAGTGACGGCTCGCTTCCGGGCCTTCCGGTGGCGGAGGCCGAGGCCCTTCGGGCCCGGCTGGCGGCGCGCGGCGAGGCCCAGCGGGCCGGCCTGTGAGCGCTGAGGCACCGGACGGCTCGGGGGAGTGGCGTCGGCTGCACCCCCTGTCCCCGCTGCTGCGCGGCGGCGTCGTCCTCGTGGGGCTCGTCGGGTATGCCGCGTCACAGATCTACGAGAACGTCCTCTCCTCCGTGGGCCTGGACATGTTCGCTCCCGACGAGGGTGGCATGGAGTTCGACGACGGGTCGTCCGGCCCCGGCGACCCCTTGGAGCAGGCGCTGGCGCACCCGTTCATCGCCCTCATCCTCGTGGCGGCCTTCCTCGGCCTCGTCGCCCTGGCGAACTGGGTCGCCTGGCGGTTCGCCCGCTTCCGGGTCGGCGGGGGGCAGGTGGAGCTGCGCCAGGGCGTGCTGTTCCGCCAGCACCGTCAGGTGCGGCTGGAGCGTGTGCAGGCGGTCGAGCTCTCCCGGCCGCTCATCGGACGCCTGCTCGGCCTGGCCCGGGTGGTCGTCCAGTCGGCGGGGGGTGCCGACTCGACGCTCACCCTGTCCTTCCTCGAGCTCGGACGAGCCGAGGCCCTCCGCGAGCACCTCCTGGACCTCGCCGGCCGCTCCGACGAGGTGGCGCTCGACCCGTCCGGGGCTCCCGCGCGCGACGGCAGCCAGCCACGCACTCCGTCCAGTCCCGTGCTGGATGCCGCCGCACGACCGGTGCTCGAGGTCCCGAACGGCCGGCTCTTCGTCGCCACGATCCTCCACGGGTCGACGATCGCGCTGGGGCTCGTCCTGCTGCTGGGGGCGACGGCTGCCGGAGTGCGCAGCGTCGGGCCACTGGCCCTCGCCGGAGTCCCCGCGATGATCCCCGTCGCCATCGGCGTCGCCTACAGCCGCGTCAAGCAGCTGCTGGTGCACGGGAACTTCCACCTGGCGGACACCGGCACCGGCGTCCGGGTGCAGGAGGGCCTCACCGACCTGCGGACGACGACGATCCCGATCCACCGCATCCAGGCGCTCGAGCTCGTGCAGCCGCTCTGGTGGCGACGTTTCGGATGGTGGCGGCTGAAGGTCAACGTCGCCGGCTCCGGTTCCTCCGAGGAGGACGACCACGACACGACACTGCTCCCGGTGGGGACGCTGGAGGAAGCACGGGTCGTGCTCTCGCTCCTGGCGCCCGGGGTGCCGACGGCCGCCTGGGGGGCGGCTGTCCTCGGTGACGGTCCGGACGGCGGGTGGCAGGGGGTCTCCGAGCGGGCCCGGCCCTTCGACCCCCTCTCCTATCGGCGGAACGCGTGGACCGACGCCGCCGGCGCGGTCCTGCTGCGCTCGGGCCGATGGACCCGCCGCGCGGTCGCGGTCCCCTACGCCCGGATCCAGTCGCTGTCCGTGCGTCAGGGCTGGCTCGAGGGACGGCGTGGGCTGGCGACGGTCCACATCGTCACCGCCCCCGGGCCGGTCGAGGCCAGCCTGGCGCACCTGGACGTGGCCGCCGCCGAGGTGTTCCTCGACGCCATCGCCGATCGGGCGCGGATCGCGCGCCGACGGGCGGAACCGGCGCGTCCATATCTTGCCGCCGACCCTCCGGGGTTGGTGGACTGGGTCCGGCATCCGCAGGGCTCCCCCGACACAGAGAGGCGATGACGCCGTGAACACCCCCGCCCCACCGCCGGTCGACCCCGGCTCGAACGGCCCCGGAGCCGTCGAGCGCCTGGGGTTCGCCCGTGACCAGGTGGTCCAGGAGTTCGGTTACGACGCCGACGTCGACGACGACTTCCGGTACGCCGTCGAGGACATCTGCGGTGCCGAGATCGAGGACGAGGACTACACGGGCGGCGCCGACGCGGTGCTTCTCTGGTTCCGTGAGGGGGACGGTGACCTCGGGGACGCGCTCGTCGACATGGTGGGCGTCCTCGACGACGGGGGCTTCGTCGTCCTGCTCACCCCCAAGGCCGGCGTCGACGAGGTCGACCCCAGTGACATCGACGAAGCGGCTGTGACAGCCGGCCTCCACGCCGCCGGAACCTTCAACGCGTCACCGAGCTGGCGGGCCCACAAGCTCGTCGCGCCGAAGGCAAAGGTGCGGCGCTGACCCAGGCGCCCTCGGGTCGTGGCACCGCCGCCAGAGCGCTGTCGAACCCCGTCCCCGGCCGTGCCGGAAGCCCCGGAGGCACTGGCAGGATGACGGCATGATCGCGTCCACCGTCGCCCCCCTCGCCGTCGGCCAGGTCGCGCCCGACTTCAGTCTTCGTGACCAGAACGGCGTGGCCGTCTCGCTGTCCGCGATCACGGCCGAGAAGAACGCGGTTCTCGTCTTCTACCCCTTCGCCTTCTCGGGCATCTGCACCGGCGAGCTCGACGAGATCCGGGACCACCTCGAGCGGTTCGTGTCCGACGACCTCCAGGTCGTCTGCATCTCCTGCGACCCCGTGTTCGGCCTCCGGGCGTGGGCCGACCTCCAGGGTTACTTCTTCCCTCTCCTGTCGGACTTCTGGCCGCACGGCGAGGTCACCCGCTCCTACGGTGTGCTCAACGAGCACACCGGGGCGCCGGTACGCGGCACGTTCCTCGTCGACCGGCAGCGGGTCGTCCGCTGGACCATGGTCAACGGTCCGGGCGACCGACGCGACTTCGGGGGGCTGCCGGCCGAGGTGGCCGCGCTCTCCTGACCGGCCGAGCCGGGCACCTGCCACAATGGCCGCGGTCGGCGGAGGCACCTGGCGGTGCCGCCGCCGTCCGGGGCCTGTAGCTCAGCTGGTAGAGCGCCGCGTTTACACCGCGTCGGTCGTCGGTTCGATCCCGGCCGGGCCCACATGACCGACGCGCCGGACCTCACCTTGAGAGAGGTGCTCGACGTCGTCGAGCGGCTCTACCCGCCCTCCACGGCCCAGTCCTGGGACCAGGTCGGTCTCGTCACCGGCGACCCCGAGCAGCCGGTCCGCCGGGTGCACCTCGCCGTCGACCCCACCCTCTCCGTCATCGGGGAGGCTCGCGATCTGGGGGCCGACCTCCTCCTCACTCATCACCCTCTCCTCCTGCGGGGGGTGCACAGCGTCGCGACGACGAACGCCAAGGGGGCCAGTGTCACGCACCTCGTCGTCGGGGACGTGGCGCTCTACGTCGCCCACACCAACGCCGACGTCGCGGCCGAGGGGGTCGCTGAAGCGCTCGCGGAGGCATGCGGGCTCGGCTCGACGGAACCCCTGGCCATGGTCGAGCAGCAGCCTCTCGGCCGGGTCGGTGACCTCGCGGAGGACACCACGCTCCACGCCTTCGCGGAGCGGCTGGCGAGCCGACTTCCTCGGGCCGCCGGCGGCATCCGGGTGGCAGGTCCGCCGGAGGCGACTGTGCGTCGGGTGGCGGTCCTCGGGGGGAGTGGGGACGACCTCTTCGACGACGTGCGCACCGCGCGCGCCGACGTGTACGTGACGGCGGACCTGCGCCACCACCCGGTTCTGGAGGCCAGGGAGGAGGCTCGCGGTGGTCCCCCGTACCTCGTCGACGCCGGACACTGGGCCAGTGAGCAGGTCTGGCTGGCCCGGGCGGAGCGCGCGCTCCGAGCCGGGCTGGGAGAGCGCGCGGCTAGGGTGGACACCCACATCAGCACAGTGAGCACCGACCCGTGGACCTTCGTCGTCGGTGCCGAGCCGGGAGGTATGCCGTGATCGCCGAGTCCGCCCGCCAGCTGCGGCTCCTCGACCTCCAGGCGATCGACACCCGGCTCGACCAGATCGCCCATGCGCGGACCCACCTGCCGCAGCTCGCCGAGCTCCAGGACCTTCAGGGAAAGGCTCGGCTCATCGATGACCAGCTCGTCCGTTCCCGCACCGAGCTCGACGACATCCAGCGCGAGGTCGCGAAGGCCGAGGCCGACGTGCAGCTCGTTCGTGACAGGGCCGCCCGTGACCGGGCGCGGCTCGACGCCGGCACGGGGACGGCCAAGGACCTCCAGGCCCTCCAGCACGAGATGGTCTCCCTGACCCGTCGGCAGGCCGAGCTCGAGGACATCGAGCTCGAGGTCATGGAACGCGCGGAGGCTGCCGAGTCCGACGTCTCGGCGCTCGAGCGCGGTCGTGGCGAGCTGACCGCACGCATCCAGGCACTCGAGGCCGCCCGCGACGAGGCGTTCGCCCGGCTCGACGGCGAGGCAGCCGAGGTCGGTGCTCCTCGCGAGACGCTTGCCGCCGAGGTGGGCCCCGACCTCATGGCCCTGTACGAGAAGATCCGGATCAGCAACGGCGGCACGGGGGCGGCTCCGCTGCGGCAGCGCCGGTGCGCGGGCTGCCAGCTGGAGGTCAACCCGGTCGAGATCCAGAGGATCCGCCAGGCCGCGAGCGACGAGGTGGTCCGCTGCGAGGAGTGCCGCCGCATCCTCGTCCGGACACCAGAGTCGGGCCTGTGACCCGGCGGCTCACCGTCGAGGCCGACGGCGGGTCGCGAGGCAATCCGGGCGTCGCCGGCTACGGCGCGCTGGTCCGCGACACGGACACCGGCCAACTCCTCGCCGAGCGCGCCGAGCCGCTCGGGACGGTGTCGAACAACGTCGCCGAGTACCGGGGGCTCATCGCGGGACTCGAGGCGGCGATGGCCATCGACAGCGCGGCCGAGGTGGTCGCCCGGCTGGACTCCAAGCTCGTCGTCGAGCAGATGTCCGGGCGCTGGAAGATCAAGCACGAGGACATGCGTCGCCTCGCCCTGCAGGCCCGTGACCTCGTCGCCGACATCACCCGTGCGGGTGGGTCGGTGCGATTCGAGTGGGTGCCGCGTGAGGAGAACAGGGACGCCGACGCCCTGTCGAACGTCGCGATGGACGGTCACAGCGTCGACCGCCGCCCCGGCGAGGAGGCGCCGGTGGAGCGCGCTCCCGTTTCCCAGCGGGTCGGGACCCCGGTGCGGGTCGTGCTCGTCGCCCAGGCGTCCGGCGAGGCCGTCCACACCGCGGTGAACGCCGTCGCACACCTGCTCGGCGGGGCCCCGCGGTGCCTCGTCACCGCACGGTCCGTGGACGCGGTCGAGACAGCGGCGGAGATCGGGGCCGCGCTGGGAGCCGAATCCCTCGTCGACCCGGTGTGGGACGCTGCAGGACCGGACCTCGGCGCGGCCTGGGATCGGATCGTGGGCCGGGGCGGCACCACCGTCGTGGTCTGCGCCCCCGATGCGGTCCGCGGGGTGCTCGCCCACGTGCTGGCCGTGCCGGAGGACCGGCGCTCACGCCTCGCCGTGGCGCCCGGGTCCCTTGCCGGTATCGAGGTCTGGGGCGACGACGACGTCTCGGTCGCCTTCACCAACCGCACCTGAGACGGCCCGGCTGAACCGGGGCGACCGGCCTACGCTCGGTCCCATGAGCTACGCAGGCGATGTGACGCCGGCCGAGGCCTACGCCGCCGTGACAACCGGGGAGGACGCGGTCCTCGTCGACGTGCGGACCCGCGCCGAGTGGACCTTCGTGGGGGTGCCGGACCTGTCGGCCCCGGGCGGTGCGCTGGTGCTCGCCGAGTGGTCCAGGTACCCGGACGGGAACGTCAACGAGCGCTTCGTCGACGAGGTTCGCGAGGCGGGCCTCGTGCCCGGCCGACCGGTCTACCTGCTCTGCCGCTCGGGGGTACGGTCACGGTCGGCTGCCGAGGCGCTCACCGCGGCCGGGCTGGGCCCGGCCTACAACGTGGCGGAGGGGTTCGAGGGTCCGCACGACGGGAACGGCCACCGCACCGTGTCGGGGTGGAAGAACGCAGGGCTGCCGTGGCGCCAGGGCTGACGGTGGAGCCGGGGGAGCCGGGGGACTGGCACCCCCGGACCCGTGCCGTCCGAGGAGGGCTCTCCCGTAGCGGGTTCGACGAGACGGCGGAGGCGCTGTTCCTCACGTCCGGGTTCGTCTACCGCTCCGCGGAGCAGGCGGAGGCCGCGTTCAAGGACGAGGTCGAGCACTACATCTACAGCCGCTACGGCAATCCCACGGTGGCGACCTTCGAGGAGCGGATGCGGCTGCTCGAGGGCGCCGAGGCATGCTTCGCGACGGCATCCGGAATGGCGGCGGTGTTCACCGCGATGGCGGCCCTGTGCGGATCCGGCGACCGGGTCGTGGCCTCGCGGGCGCTGTTCGGCTCGTGCCTGGTGATCCTCGACGAGATCCTGCCCCGGTGGGGGGTCGAGACCGTCTTCGTCGACGGGGCCGACCTCGACCAGTGGAGTGACGCGCTCGCCGTCCCCACGACCGCTGTGTTCTTCGAGACCCCCAGCAACCCGATGCAGGAGCTCGTCGACATGTCGGCCGTGTCCGACCTCGCCCATGCGGCCGGCGCCACGGTGGTCGTCGACAACGTCTTCGGCACTCCGGTGTTCTCGCACCCGCTGGCCCATGGCGCGGACGTCGTGGTGTACTCCGCGACCAAGCACATCGACGGGCAGGGACGGGCCCTGGGCGGCGCGGTGCTCGGACCGCAGGACTTCATCGACGGCCCGGTGAAGAACCTCATGCGGCACACGGGTCCGTCGATGTCACCGTTCAATGCCTGGATCATGACCAAGGGGCTCGAGACCCTCGACCTCCGCGTGCGCCGGATGGCCGAGTCGGCGCTCGTGATGGCCGAGACCCTCGAGCACTGGCAGGCTCAGGGGCGCGGCATCCACCGGGTCCTCTACCCGCACCTGCGGAGCCACCCCCAGCACGCCCTTGCCCTCCGTCAGCTCGAGGGCGGCGGCGGCACCGTGGTCACCTTCGACGTCGAGGGTGGCAAGGACGCAGCGTTCGCGCTGATGAACTCCTTGCGGCTCGTGGACATCTCCAACAACCTGGGGGACGCCAAGTCGCTGGTCACCCACCCCGCGACGACGACTCACCGGCGCCTTGAGCCCGCCGCCCGGGCAGCGGTGGGCATCACCGACGCCACGGTCCGACTCTCCGTCGGCCTCGAGGACGTGCTCGACCTCGTCGCCGACCTCGACCGGTCCCTGGCCGAGGCCGACCGGGTGCGGGCCTGACGCTGCTGTTAGCGTCGCCGCATGAGCGACGTCCTCTCGGTCCAGCGCCTGATCCCCAGCCCTCCCGAGCCGATCTTCGACCTGCTCGCGGACCCCGCTGGCCACGCCGACATCGACGGCGGGGGGACGGTCAAAGGTGCTCGCAGTGGTGGCCGCCGGCTCGCGGTGGGAGACAGGTTCGGCATGGACATGCACCTCGGCGTGGCGTACTCCACGCGGAACACCGTCATCGAGCTCGACGAGAACCGCCGCATCGCCTGGCAGACCACCGCCAGTGGGCCACTGGGGACTCTCCTCGGCGGGCGTGTCTGGCGGTACGTCCTCGAGCCGGTGGAGGGTGGCACGCTCGTCACCGAGTCGTGGGACCTCTCCCAGGAGCGCTGGACGAGCAAGCCGTTCGTCAAGGCGACGATGACCTCGTCGACCCGCGCCAACATGGAGCGCACACTGGAGCGCATCGCCGAGCTCGTGGCCGGACCGTCCGCGCACTGAGCCGCCCACCCCTCGCGGTCAGGCGCCTTCCGCCGCCGGGTGCTCCTCGCCCGCGACGCGGCGCTCCTCCGCAACTCCTGCCATCGCCCAGCGCACCGCGCCCGTGCCGATCCGGCCCGCCTGCTCGGCGACGGTCGCGACCGGCCCGGCCACCGGCAGTCGGAGGGCGCGACGGGCCCAGGCCGGCAGGACGGCGACGCCCCCGGTCGCGATGAGGCCGTACCCCGGCCGTGCTGGCCACGGCAGGGGCGGGTCGAGGAGCAGGAAGCGGGCGGCATCCCTCGCCTCGTGCGTCGCCTCGAGCTCGGGTCGGTACGCCGCAAGGGCGCGCTGGAGGTCGGCCACCGTCGTCGGCACGTCGACGGCGCCCAGCCGGCGGGCCACGACCGCCGACTGCTCGACGTAGGTGTCGGACTCCTGCGGCGTGAGGGGGGTGGACGCGTAGCGCTGGTAGGCGGCGAGGAAGCTGTGAGCCTCCGCGACGTGCACCCAGCCGAGGAGGTGCGGGTCGCTCGCGCGGTAGGCCCGGCCCCGGGAGTCCTTCCCGCGCACCCGTTCGTGGATGCCGCGGACGTGCTCGATCGTCGCCTCGGCGTCCTCGACGGTTCCGAAGGTCGTCGTCGCGAGGAAGTGGGACGTGCGCTGGAGGCGCCCCCACGGGTCGCCGCGGTAGCCGCTGTGCCCGGCGACCCCCGCCATGGCCAGCGGGTGGAGGGACTGGAGGAGAAGCGCCGCCACGCCGCCGGGGAACATCGCGGCGTCGGCGTGGACGCGCCACACCGGGTCCTGCGGCGTGAACCACCGCTCGCCGGAGCGGCCCCAGATGATCCTGGCGCGCTCGACGGCGTCCTCTCCGGCGACCCGCGAGCGCAGCGCTGCACCCAGCCGCCGTTGCGGCAGGCGGGCGAGGTCGGTCAGCGCAGCCACGGGGGTCTCCTCTCAGGGCAGAAGTCCATCCAACGTCCACCCCCCACCTGCCTCGGCGGTGTCTAAGCGTGACCTCCGTCACAGGAGACGCGGGCGGGACGGCAGGCCGGGCCGCCACTCGTCGTGTGGCGGAGCCACTATGTTCTGGGGCGATGTTCTTCCACCTCCGGGCACGCGGTCTCCGGCGCTGACAGCTCCATGCACATCGCCGTCAACGCTCAGCTGGTGAGCCCTGAACCGGGGTATCGCCAGGCCGGCGTCAGCCGCTACATCGACCAGCTGTTGAGAGAGCTGTGGAAGCTGCCGGGCCAGCACCGCTGGACGGTCTACGCGCCCCCGGGGACGACGCACGCACGCATCGGCGCGCCACCCAGCGTGACACTGCGCACGAGCGGTCTCCCCACGACCAACCCGCTGGCCCGCATCGTGTGGGAACAGCTCATCGCTCCCCCGCTGCTCCTGCGCGACCGGCCCGACGTGCTCCTCTGCCCCCTGAACGTGATGCCGCTGCTCGCGCCGTGCCCTACCGTGGTCACCGTCCACGACCTCGCGTTTTTGCGCTTCGACCTCCATCGACCAGCGAAGCGGGCGTACCTGTCGTTGCTCACTCGTCTGTCCACACGACGGGCGGTGCACGTGATCACGGTTTCGGACTTCACGCGGCGGGAGGTGCTCGAGCTCCTGCCCGTCCCACCCGGAAAGGTGACCGCGATCCAGAACGGGCTGGACGACCGCTTCCGGCCGGTGCCCGAGGCGGAGGTCGCGGCCTTTCGGATGCGACACGCTCTTCCCGAGCGCTTCTTGTTGTTCGTGGGGACGCTCGAGCCCCGTAAGAACATCACCACCCTCCTTCGTGCCTACGCGGTTGCTCGCGACTCGCTTCGGATGCCGCTGCTGATCGGCGGTGGCAAGGGTTGGCGCTTCCAGGAGATCTTCACGTTGGCGCAGGAGCTGGGCGTCAGCGAGGACGTACGGTTCCTCGGCTTCGTCGAACAGGTCGACCTTCCGGGCTACTACGCTGCCGCAACGGCGGTGGTCTATCCCGCCCTGTACGAGGGGTTCGGTTTCCCGCCGCTCGAGGCGATGGCGACCGGCACGCCCGTCGTGACGTCGGACGCGGGGGCGCTCGTGGAGGTGGTGGGTGACGCCGGCATCCAGACTCCCGCCTTGGACGTCGCTGCGCTGGCTGCGGCGCTCGTGCGCGTGACCCAGGGCGCGGAGCTCCGGCGTGACCTGCGGGCGCGAGGACTCGAGCGGGCGAAGCGGTTCTCATGGGCGCGGGCAGCCGAGGAGACGTTCGCGGTGCTGGAGCGGGCTGGCCGCTAGCTCGTCGCTGCAACGGCGTGCACCCCGCCATCACTCGCGGCAGGGGGTCGGGTCAACGCTTCGGCGGCGTCCGTGACCCAGGTTCCGTGTGGCCCGGCAGGCTCGTTCAGGCGGACGTCGAACCTGACGGCCACGACGTCGGCGAGCGCCGACGCCGAGAGGGGGCTCACCCCGGCGGCGCGCAGCCTCATGAGGCCGCACGGCGGCTCAGGTGAGCAGCCACTCCACCTCACCGAGCTCTGCACGAGAACTAGGTTGGGCCGCATGCCGCATCCCCGCGTGAGACTGGACCCCACAGAGGCGCCCATCCCCGACGGTGTCCTCGCCGCGTTGAGTGACCGGTTCACGGCGCTTCGCGCCGAGCTGGGCCTGTCCGTCGACTACCCCGAGGAGGCGCTCGCGGAGGCGTCGGCAGTGGCGGCAGAGCCGCCAGGACTGCCCGAGCGTGACGAGACCGACCTCCCCTTCTTCACGATCGACCCGCCGGGGTCGATGGACCTCGACCAGGCCATGCACCTCGAGCGGGACGGTGAGGGTCACCGCATCCGGTACGCCATCGCGGACGTGCCGACCTTCGTCCCGGTCGGCGGGCACCTCGACCGTGAGACACGTGCTCGGGGACAGACGGTCTACTGCCCGGACCTGCGGGTGCCGCTGCATCCGGTCGTGTTGTCCGAGGCGGCGGCCAGCCTGCTGCCGGATGCCGTCCGTCCCGCCTTCGTCTGGGACCTGCGGCTCGACGGCTCGGGCGAGCTCGACTCGGCCGAGGTGCACCGCTCGATGGTCCGCAGCCGCGAACGACTCGACTACGCCGAGGTCCAGGCGGCGGTCGACTCCGGCACCGGTGACGAACGCTTCCTCCTGCTCCGCGAGATCGGTGAGCGTCGCATTGCCCAGGAACGGGCGCGTGGTGGGGCAAGCCTGCCGATGCCCGAGCAGCAGGTGCGCGGAGGCGATGACGGCGGCTTCACCCTGGAGTTCAGGCCGCCCGTGCCGGCGGAGGAGTGGAATGCCCACGTCTCACTGCTGACGGGCACCGCCGCGGCCGCGATGATGATCGATGCGGGTCTCGGAGTCCTTCGCACGATGCCGGCACCCACGGAGGATGCCGTGCAGCGGTTCCGGCGCGCGGCGCGCGGCCTCGGTGCCGACTGGGCCGAGGGGCTCGGCTACGGCGACTTCATCCGGTCCCTCGACCGCACCAACCCGCGTCACCTGGCACTCATCCACGAGGCCACCTCCCTGTTCCGCGGTGCCGGGTACACCGCGTTCGACGGAGAGGTGCCGGCGGAGCGACAGCACGCAGCGGTGGCGGCGCCGTACGCCCACGTGACGGCGCCGCTGCGACGGCTCGTCGACCGCTTCGCGCTGGTCGTGTGCGAGGCGGTGTGCCGGGGCGCGGACGTCCCGGACCCGATCCGATCGTCCCTTCCGCTGCTCCCGGAGCTCATGCGGGAGTCCGACCGCCGTGCCCGCGCGGCCGAGCGTGCGTGCGCCGACGCCACCGAGGCGGCCGTGCTCCACGGACGGGAGGGGGAGACGTTCACGGCCGTGGTCCTCGACCACACCGAGAAGGGCATGGACGTCCAGCTCGTCGAGCTGCCCGTGCTCTCGCAGGTCACCGGGGACCGGGCGCCGCTCGGCTCCGAGATCACGGTTCGGCTCGAGAGCGCCGACATCCGAGCGGGGGCGCTGTCGTTCGTCCATCCCTGAGGTACACGGCCACGCCGTGCCGGGGCTCTAGACTGGCAGCGGACGAGTCGGGCGGACGGTCGCGTCGGTGGGCAACCACCGCCGAGGAAGGTCCGGGCTCCGAAGGGCAGGATGGTGGCCAACAGCCACCCGGGGTGACCCGCGGGACAGTGCCACAGAGAACAGACCGCCCCTCCACCGGTTTCGCCGGTGGAGGAGCAAGGGTGAAACGGTGGTGTAAGAGACCACCAGCGGCCTGGGTGACCAGGTCGGCTCGGTAAACCCCATCCGGAGCAAGCCCAGACAGCGTGCGTTCGAGGGCGGCCCGCCCGAGCACGCGGGTAGGGCGCTGGAGGTGGTCGGCAACGGCCACCCGAGATGGATGACCGTCACCGCGTCGTCGGAAACGGCTGCGCGGGACAGAACCCGGCCTACAGCCCGACTCGTCCACCACACATAGCCTGCCGCGGCGCCGGCTGATCAGCGGTGGCGGATGTGGGAGCCGGGCTTGGTACGTCGGGGACGACGCGATGGCCCACCGTTGTACCGGTGGGCCATCGACGCTGGCTGAGTCAGGTGCTGCTGCGAACGAGTGTCAGTTGGTGACCTTCAGGACACCACAGACGGCGGGGTCGGTTGCCTCGGCGGGCAGGTTGGGGTCGAGCTCGCTGGCCCCTGCGCTATCGACGTCGTAGACGCCGTTGTCGTTGTAGTCGACCCCGTGGATGACCAGGACGCCCTCGCCCTCGCGGATGGAGTCGGCGATCTGCTTGGCTGTTCCGCCGCCGCCGTTGTAGCCGGTGCCTGCGACGCGGGTGAACTTGATGTTGTCGCGCTCGTAGTGGTACGAGCCGTTGTCGGAGACCGGGAACCGGGTGACGTCCAGGAAGCTGGCCGGTGTGGTGTCGCCGATGGTGTTGAGGGAGACGACGACCGGGCCGTATGCCGGGACGCCTTCGACGGTGTTGATGCGTCCGTCCATGTTGGAGTCCAGGTCCAGCCCCGGGCACTCGTTCATGGCCTGCTCGCCGTAGTGGATGTGCTGGGCGTGCGGGGCGTCCGGGGTCAGACCGTGGGCATGCACGTCGATGTGCTGGATGCGCTGGTTGCGCACGGTGGCCGTGGCGGTGCCCGAGGCGCCCGAGTTGTTCAGCTCGTTCAGGTGCGCGTTGAGCATGACGGTCCTGGCGGCGCCTTCGCCGGCCGGAGTGGGGTGCGCCGAGGCGGGGCCGGCCCCGAGGGACGCGGCGGCGACCATTGCAAGGACCGAGCTGCCGAAGACAGCCGTGGTGGTTCGCTTCATGTTGAGCTCCAGTAGGTCTGTAGCCGAGGAGACGGTCTCGACGGTCTGCCTGACGTTCGGAGCAGCTCGTGCCAACGGATTGGAAGGACGGTTGTCCGGAAGCTGGTCCGGCGTCGAGCTCCACTCCCTCGAAGGCACCCCGGACACCGCTCTGTCGGAGTGGCTGTCCAAGGCAGCAGGAGGCGAACCCATGGCGCGCCCCGGGGAGACGGCGGGTCTCAACCCGGGGCGCTGAGTCCATGCTTTCGAGGGGGCGATCGCATGGACCTGGCGCGAGTCTGCCACGGGCCTGCATGAGCGCATGGGCCGTTCGCGCAAGCAGTGAGCCGAGACAGCAGCCCGACAACGCAACCAACGGAGAACACCGCACCAAGCACCACGATGGCCAGCTGGTCGCTCAGAACGCCGAAGATGGCGAGCGCCCCCGCGAGCATGAGCCATGACAACCACTCGCCCGCAGATACCTTCGTCACGGGCCTGAGTGAAGCACCATCAGCGCCGGCGACCAAGTGCTTCAACAACCACGTCTTTCGGCAGACGGTGAGGCATTGGCGGCGTGTGTGCTTCGGGGCGTTGGCCTACGTCGTTCAGCCTTCGCTGATGCGTTGACCGGCGACCACGTGCCGGCTATACGACCTCGGGGGCGAAGCCGGTCTCAGCGACCTCGGCGGCGACGTCCCGCATCTTCCGGTTGCTGTTCTGAGTCACGTATCGCAGCACGTCGAACGCCTGTTCGCGGCTGAGGTGCCGCCGCGCCATCAGGATCCCAACGGCGATGCCGATCTCCCGGTTGCTCTTCAGCGCCTGAAGCATGCCCGCCGCCTTGTCTGTGGCCTGGGTCGCCGTGACCAGGAGGGCACAGTGCGTCGCCAGGATTCTGGCCCGGTCCACGTCCGCGTCGGAGAACGCGTCCGGCCTGGTGGAGAAGACGTTGAGTCCCGCGATGGTGTCGCTGTCGTCCAAGAGGTGCAGCCGCAGGGCCAGGATGCTCCTGACGCCGAAGCGCTCCTGCGCTCGTTCCCCGAACGGGTGCCACCTCGGCTCTGCGGCGACGTTCGCGGTGGTGAAGATGCCGTCCTCCAGGACGGCGTCGACGCATGGCCCGCTGCCGTTCTCGTACTGCAGCCGGTCCACCTCGACAGCGGTCGGAGCGCTGCTCGCCACGGTCTTGAACTGCCCCCGGCTGAGCGTTGTGACGCTGGCCCAGTCGGCACTGGGGATGAGGCTGACGGCGTGGTCGACGAGGAGGTCGAGACTCACCTGGGAGTCGTTGTCCCAGGTGTCCTTCGTCAGCTGGCTCAGGGCCTCTGCTGTTCTGCGGAGGTCCTCAGCGTCTTCGGGCCAGGCGTCGATGCCGTGCCGGGTTGTTGTCGTCATATGGGCACCATCCTCCACATCGGAGGTGGCCGCCCCCTTGGCGACAAGTCGAGGGCGGAACGTACCCAAACGTGACCAACTGCTCGGGCTCGGTAGTCACCCCCCCGAGGACGTCCGGCAGATTGTCTCCGGGCCGGCATGATGGCGGACGCAGATCGCGGTCGTCCCGGCCCCTGACCACCTGCAGATCGCTGAGGTCGACGATGGAGCGTGCCCTCGCCGTTCGCCGGTCGGGTCGCCGGGCGCCCACCCCCGCTCCTTATCGGAGCAGAGCGCGCCTCGACCCGCGCCTCGGCGCCAGGGCCGTCAACAACGTGGCCACCATCCCCACCACCCCAACCCGGGCAAAGCAGGCCTGACACCGGGCACGGACGGACGTGACGGTTCGGCTCACCATCGGAGGGTCGGGCGGCCAGGCGTCCCCGGCAGCGGGTTTGATCACCCACGCTGGCGGGGACGCTGCGTGAGAGCCGCACGCGCCCGGAGGATTGTGGTTCTCCAGCTCGACGGCCAGAACACGCCCACGAGGCACACGCCCCCGAACATCAGCCCCACCGTCAGCAGCGCCGTTGATGCGCTCAGGACACCGACCGCCACGAGAGCGCCCGCGATGACCAGCCACGCCTGCCACTCGGCGGAGCTCGCTGGAGTCATGGCGCAAGTTCAACATGGCCGCATGCCGTTGGCAGGAGTAACGCTCGGCGTTGGGGCGAACACTGGACGAACGGCCGATGACCTGACCGGGACGCGCGGACCGCGAGCGGCGCGAGCGCGACGCGGTACAGGAACAGGTGCGCCCTTGTCGTCACGGTCGCGTTGCCCTTCCGGTCTGATGGGTGGGCAGTCCCCCATGAGTTCCCAGCATGATCGCAACCGGTCACCGCCATTCAACGGTCGTTCTGAGGTTTGTGCAGGTCAACGCCTTGCACGCACCGCTAGTCAACGGTTACCGCCTGTGATCCGACTGCACCCACGCGGTGAACGCCATCGACGTCGACGGTGTAGGACTGGTGAAGGACGACACCAGCGGGCGAGGGGAGGACCGATCGAGACGGCCGACGAGGCTATGGTGCTTGCTCGCGTTCGTGCCGGGGACACGGCCGCCTACGCCGAGCTGGTGACCAGACATGCCCCGGTGGCCCGGCGGCTGGCAGTGCTCTCCGGGGCGGGCTCGGACGCTGACGACGTCGTCCAGGAGGCGTTCGTGAAGGCCTATCGGTCCCTCTCCTCGTTCCGGGACGGCGCCGAGTTCAGGCCTTGGTTGTTGCGGATCGTCATCAACGAGAGCCGCAACCTCCACCGCGGGCAGTCCCGTCGGTCCGAACGCGAGCTGCGGGTCGTCCGCGAGGACGTCCATCTCGTCACCGGTTCGGACCCGGCGGACGCTGCCGTCAGAGAAGAACGACGCGAGGCTCTGCTCGGCGCCATCCGGACGCTGCCGGGGGAACTGCGCGAGGTCGTCACCTGTCGCTACCTGCTCGAGCTCTCGGAGACCGAGACCGCCGAGGCGCTCGGCATCCCGAACGGAACGGTGAAGTCCCGACTCCGGCGGGGCCTGGCCCGACTACGAGAGGCGCTTGCCGATGTCTGAGCACCCCCGGTCGCCCGAACCGCTCGAACCGCTCGAGTCCGAGCTCATCGCCCTGGGCCGCACCCTCGTGGTCGACCCGCCACCCGCCGACCTCGCGGAGCGCGTGCTGGCGCGGATCGCAGAGACAGGCGGTGAGTATGCCGGCGCGCCTGCAGCGCCCAGCCCGTCACCCGTCATGGTGGGACGGTCCCGCTCCTCGGGGTGGCTGCCGGGGCGGCCCCCGAACTGGCTACCGACGTGGCGTAGGAGCCTGCGCGCCCCCCGGCGCCGGGCTCTCGCCACGGCCATCGCGGCGCTGCTCGTGGTCGTCCTCGTCCCACCCGTGCGTGCTGCGGTACTCGATCTCCTCCGCATCGGTGGCGTCATGGTGCGAGAGGTCCCCTCACCGTCAGGCTCGTCGGCGACCAGCGACCCCGAAGGCGCCGCACCGACCTCACCGGGTGCCGTCGTGGTCGGATCCATCGAGGACGCCTCGAACCGCGTGGGCTTCGACGTCGACACGCCGCCGGAGCTCGGGACACCCACGACCATCGCGGTGACCCGCGAGGCGCGAGTCGTCGAGCTGACCTGGGGTCGCGGTGCTGGGTCGACCACACTCGACGTCTTCAACGGCAGCCTGTCGTTCGGCTACCTCAAGAGCGTCTGGGAGACGGTCACACCCACCGACGTGGCCGGGAGGGAAGCCGTCTGGTTCCCGGCGCCCCACCTCATCGAGTGGACCGACCGCGCTGGCGTCACCGTGGCCAGCGCGCCGCGGGTCGCAGGACCCACCCTCGTCTGGGTCGACCGTGACAAGGCGGGGCGCGAGATCACCTATCGCCTGGAAGGGCCGGACACGCTGGAGGCCGCGAAGGCGCTCGCAGAATCTGTCCCCTGAGGGCCGGCCGGTGAACCACTTGGGCGTGAGCGGTGTATCCACCGCAGCACCCGGAACTCACCACGGAGGCACGACATGCGCAGGCTCCTGTCACTCACCCTGGCCCTGGTCGCGGGCTTCTTCGTTCTCAGCGTCCCGTCCGCGGTCGCCGGTGGCCCTACCTCGGTCCTCCTCGTCAACTACGACACCGGCCGGTCCGCTGCAGCCCTCAACGGCAGTTCCGCCTACACCGAGCTCCAGTCGATCCTCGGCGACGAGAACCGGCCCGCCAAGAGCGTCACCCCGCCCGGTGTGGTCGAACAGTCGGACTCGGGGGTTCGTCTCGTGTGGTTGATCCACGACGTCAACCCGTGGCGCATCGACAACGTGCACGTCGTCGGGTCCGATGTGTGGGTCGAGACCTTTGTCGACACTTCGGGCACGGACCCGTACGCGCAGTCGCCGATCTGGCACCAGCCGGCTCGGGGCGCCGACCTCGTCACGAGCCTCACCGCCCTCGGCGTCCTCGGGACGGGCAGGTCTGACGCCGGTGGCTCGGCGGCAGCGCAGGGGCGTGTCGCACCGGGCGCGTCAACCGACATGCTGTCCCAGCCTTCGACGTCGGGTGTCTCCTGGGCGCTCGCCACGGGCCTCGCCGCAGGAGGCGTCCTTGTCGGAGCGGTCCTGGGCACAGTGCTGGCTCGTCGCGGGCTGCGGCCCCTTCACATCCCGCGCCGCGCCGAGGCCATGGGTTGAACCCGGCTGTCTGCTCGGGAAGCACGTAGACCTGCGTCCCGAGCGGACACCCCCGTCAGCAGGTACGCGGCGGTCGTCGGCATTCGCCCTGAGGCGGCCATACCGGCTCGGCCCGAGGGCGGACCGAGGATTCCGCCCACTGCCGGGGCGCTCAAAGGCCCCTGACGCCCTGTGGCACGGCACACTGAAGCGGGTAGGTGTAGCCCGACGAAAGCACGCGAGCCGGTAGCCAACCCATGAGCCTTGAGGACTTCCAACTGCCCGAATTCTGGGCGACGTACAGCGACATCGAGCCCCTCGTGCGCGCTCTGCTCATGGAGCCGGACCGTGCGGCCAAGGACGGACAGCGCCTGTCCGACTTCGTGGCCGCGGTGGGCGAGCGGGGGATGCACGGGGCCGTGGCTGCCGTTGCCCTGACGTGGGGCGCACTGGACGACCTGGCTCGGGTGCTCGGGGTACGCACCGCCACGACGATCTCCCTCGTCTCCCGCGTGGTCCCGTGGCGGGACCGGCCGGGCGCGACCACCAACGCGATCCTCGCGTCCTGGGGTGTGGGGGGGCATCCTCAGGCGATGCGGTGGGCCAAGGGGATCATCGCGGACCATGGCGACGTGCTCGCCCGAGGTCTTGCCGAGCGCCTTGTCTTCGCCGTGGAGACCGCTGCCCTGCTGTCCCGCCGCTCTCCGGAGGAACAGGCCGAGGTGTTCCTCGAGCGATTCTTCACCGGGGTCCGCTGAGGATCATGGCGGTGCCCACGGCTGGGCGTCAGCCGACCGACCTGCCGCCTCGCCCACCGCCGCCGGGTCACTGACCTCGGGCTGCGTCTGCCCCGCCTGAGTCCACCGAGGTGTCCACCTCGGGGTCCGCGCCGGTGTCAGCCACCTCGGCGGCGACTTCCTGGAGCGTCCGGTTGGAGTTCTGGGTCGCGTACCGCAGGATGTCGAACGCCTGGTCCCGGGTGAGGTTCCGTCGTGCCATGAGGATGCCGACGGCGATGCCGATCTGACGGTTGCCCTTCAGGGTCTGGAAGAGCTCGACCGCCATGTCGCTTGCCTGGGTGGCCGTGACGAGGAGCGCGCAGTGCGTCGCCAGGAGTCGGGCGCGGTCCACGTCGGCCTCCGTGAACGCGTCCGGCCTGGTCGACGAGAGGTTGAGTCCCGCGATGGTGTCGCTCCCGTCGAGGAGGTGGAGGCGCAGGGCCAGCATGCTGGTGATCCCGAAGCGCTCGTGGACCCGTGCTCCGAACGGGTGCCACCGGGGCTCTCGAGCCACATTGCCCGTGGTGAAGATGCCGTCCTCGAGGACCGCGTCAACGCACGGGCCGCTCCCGTGCTCGTACTGCAGCCGGTCCACCTCCACGACGGTCGGTGAGGTGCTGGCCACCGTGTGGAACGTCCCCCTGCTCAGCGTGGTCACGCTGGCCCCTTCCGCGTTGGGAACCAGGCGGACGGCCTGCTTGACCAGGAGGTCGAGGCTCACTCCGGAGTCGTTGTCGTGGGTGTCGCGCGTGATCTGGCCGAGGATCTCGGCGGTCCGCCGGAGATCCTCCGGGTCTTCGGGCCAGGCATCGATGCCCCGGCCACTCGGGATCTGCACGAGTCCACCATCCTCCTTCTCGGGGACAAGAGCACCCTGGCGACGGCACTGTGGGGCAGGGCACCGGACGTGGCTGGGTGGTCGGGGGTGCTGGGGCCCTCTCCTCACATGCGCAGGGGGGCGGCCGATCCTTCCAGTCGCACGTCGGCGAAATGCGGAAAGTTGGAGAGGAACGTCTGCACGCCGCGCAGCTTCAGGGCCGGCTCGGGACCAGGCCCGAGGCGGATGGACTGCAGCGGCAGGTGGCCCCTCAGTGGCTCGACGGGACAGGGGAGCTCCAGCTCGACGTAGGGCACCAGCAGACCCCTCGACATGCGATGGCGGACCGGGAGCTTGGAGCTGTCGTTGTTGCGCACGTAGACGATCCGCCACTCGTGCTCCTCCTCGAACGCGGGGTCCTTGCACCACGAGGCGAACTCCACGACACCGCTGAGCAGGTTGTGCGCGAAGGACTTCTGCAGCTCACGGTCCTCCGGATCGGCGTCGATGATGGGTACCAACGTGTCGATCAGCTCGTGACAGGCCGCTTCCTGCTCGACGGGGTCGTAGAGCACACGTCGGATGGCCACGTCATGGTCTCCGGGGGACTCCTGGGGCCAGCCCTGCATCGGGGGGTCCGTACCCATGCCGATGGCGTATCCACCGGCGTTGTCCCGCCCCGCGTACGCCCGCCACTGGCTCAGGAGGTCCCCGTCCTCGCAGAAGCACGTGACGTAGACGTCGAGGTTCGCGTCCAGCCACCTCGGCAGAGACGCTCGCTGCGGGTCGAAGACGTCCTCGAGGAAGCGCGCGGTGCCCTCCTTGAGGTACTGGGGGTCGTACGTCGCCATCGCCTTCGTCACCAGTTCGACGCCGTACGCCAGCTCGGTGGAGTCGTTGAGGAAGCTCGTCTGCGTCGCCCACATGCGCTCGTGCCCGACGATTCCCAACAGGCCGCCGGCATCCGTGTAGTGCCAGAGCAGGTCCGGGGCCTGCTGCACGTCGGCGTCCAGCCGCCGCTTGAGCCAGGACAGGCAGGCCTCCCTTCCCGGGTCGGCCGCCCCGAAGGGAGTGGACATGCGGTCACGCTAGCGACTTCGCGCGCGTGGCGTCACGGCTCTCCGGACGGCCGACCGGCGGCCCACGCACCCGCGTCGGTCTGCGCCCCACGGCCCCACGGGTGTCGTAGCGTGCCCGTGGGCCGTTCACGGCACGGAAGGGGCTGCCATGCACGAGCACGAACGGATCGACCACGCCGCGGCCAGGGGCACCGTCATGGGGGCGGTGCGTGACCTGGACGGTGGCACCGTCCGCGACGTCCTCCTTCAGTCGCTGCTCGGCTCCGGAGTGGACGACACCGTCACGGAGGTCGTCATCCCCGTGCTTCGCGAGGTGGGTGACCGCTGGCAGAGCGGTGAGCTGGGCGTCCTCCACGAGCACTTCGTGTCGAGCTCCTTCCGTGGGGTACTCGGAGAGCTCCGGATGCCGGTCCAGGGAAAGCAGATGCGCACCGTCGTCCTCGCGTGCCCGCCCCACGAGCTGCACGACCTCCCGCTCGAGCTCTTCGGCGCGATGCTGCACGCGCGGCGTTGGCGGGTCGTGAGCCTGGGGGCGAACACCCCGATGACCGCGATCGGGCAGGCCGTGCGCTTCCTGAACGCAGACGCCTGCGTCCTGGCGGGCGTGCGTCGCTCCGCCTTCGAGTCCCGGATGCCGTCCCTGTCCCGCCTCGGCGCGCGCCTGCCGCTCTTCCTCGCCGGGGAAGGTGCAGCGACCCTGCCCCGGACCCCACCTCGCACCACCGTGCTTCCGCGCGACCTGCGCCGGGCCGCCGACCTCCTCGACGCCCTCGACGGGGGCGATGCCACGTCATCGCCGCACCCGCCCGACGCGCAGCACCACAACGAGCCCGCCGTCGGCTGACCGGCATACGGTGGATGGATGCGGATCACCCACCTCGGACACGCGTGCCTCCTCGTGGAGATGGCCGACTGCCGGATCCTCCTCGACCCCGGAACCCTCGCCGAGGACCTGTCAGGGGTGGGTGACCTCGATGGCGTGGTCGTCACGCACCAGCACGCCGACCACCTCGACCCCGACCGACTGCCCGGCATCGTGGCGTCCAGCCCGGGAGCGGTCGTGCTCTGCGACCCACAGAGCGTGGAGATCCTGGGCCGCGCCGGAGTGGAGGCGCGTGAGCACGGAGGCACCCCGACTGCACTGGGGCCGGTGACCGTGACGCCGGTCGGGCAGCAGCATGCCCTGATCCATGACGAGCTCCCACGGGTCACCAACGTCGGGGTCCGCCTCGACGCCGACGGCGAGCCGTCCTTCTTCCACCCGGGTGACGCCCTCGACGGCGAGCCGGGCCGGGTCGACGTCCTGGCCTTCCCTCTCCAGGCCCCGTGGCAGCGCAGCCGCGACATGACGGCGTTCCTGCGACGGCTCGGGGCCGCCCATGCGGTGCCCGTGCACGACGGGTTGCTCAGGGACAAGGGGCGCGAGCTGTACCTCGGGCAGGCCGAACGGCTCGGCTCCCCGACCACCCGCATCCACGACCTCGCCGGTGCCGGCGGGGTGGAGTTCCGCGCCGGTCAGTGATCAGTCGAGGTGCCGGCCGCGCTCCTCCTGGGTCTGGGTCGCCAGCACGGCGGCGCCGATGATGCCGGCGGCGTTCTCGAGGGTCGCCGGCACGATCGGCGTCCGCAGATCGAGGTGCGGGAGGTACTTCTCCGCCTTGCGGGACACCCCGCCTCCGACGACGATCAGGTCCGGCCACAGCAGGTCCTCGAGGTATCGGTAGTAGCGCTGGAGGCGTTTGGCCCACTCCTCGTAGCTCAGCCCCTCGCGGCTCTTGGCCGAGCTGGCCGTCACCGTCTCCGCATCGACGCCGTCGATCTCCAGGTGCCCCAGCTCGGAGTTGGGCACGAGGACGCCGCGGTTGATGACCGCCGTGCCGATCCCCGTGCCCAGCGTGGTGAGGATGACGAGACCGTCCTGACCCCTGGCGGCCCCGAACGACAGCTCCCCCACCCCGGCTGCGTCCGCGTCGTTGACCACGACGACGTCATGCTGCAGGCGGTCCTCGAGGAGCTTCTCGATCTCGCACTCGATCCACGACTTGTCGATGTTGGCCGCGGTCTTGACCACCCCGTGCTGGACGACACCGGGGATCGTCACGCCGATGGGCGAGCCGTCGTGGACCTCGTCGAACCGGTCGACGATCTGCGCGATGACCTCGCAGACGGCCTGCGGGGTCGACACCTCCGGCGTCTCGATCTTGAGCCGATCCTGCGCGAAGGCGCCCTTCTCGAGGTCGACCGGCGCACCCTTGATCCCGCTGCCGCCGACGTCGATGCCGAGGGGCTTGGCTGTGCTCATGCTGGGTCTCCCTGGGTGAGGATCTCGGGTCCGTGGTCGGTCACGAGGATGGTGTGCTCGAACTGTGCCGAACGGCGACGGTCGCGTGTGACGACCGTCCACCCGTCGTCCCACATCTCCCACTCGGGGGTGCCGAGGTTGAGCATCGGCTCGACGGTGAAGGTCATGCCGGCCTCCATGACGGTCCCGTATGCCGGTGCCGCGTCGTAGTGGGGAACGACCAGTCCGCTGTGGAACGCCGTGCCGATCCCGTGCCCCGTGAAGTCGCGGACGACCCCGTAGCCGAAGCGCCGGGCGTACGACTCGATGACCCGACCGATGACGTTGATCGCGCGCCCGGGGACGGCCGCGCGGATACCCCGCATCATCGCCTCGTGGGTGCGCTCGACGAGCAGCCGGGACTCCTCGTCGACCTCGCCGACGAGGTACGTCGCGTCGGTGTCCCCGTGGACCCCCTCCACGAAGGCGGTGATGTCGATGTTGACGATGTCGCCGTCCTCGAGTGGGCGGTTGTCCGGGATGCCGTGGCAGACGACCTCGTTGACCGACGTGCACAGGGACTTCGGGAAGCCCTTGTAGCCCAGCGTCGACGGGTAGGCGCCGTGGTCCACGAGGTACTCGTGCCCGATCCGGTCGACCTCGTCGGTGGTGACGCCGGGGGCGATGACGGATGCCGCGGCGGCCATGGCGTCGGCCGCGATCCGACCGGCGACGCGCATCTTCTCGATCGTCTCGGCGTCCTTGACCTCGGGTCCGGTGTAGCGCGCTGGAGCGGGTCGGTCGACATACTCGGGACGGGGGATGGTCACCGGGACGGGACGTCGTGGCGAGAGCGCGCCGGGGGCCACGGAGGCGTACGTCAACGGCATACGGTGGAGTCTAGGCACCACGCCGTGGACGAGGAGGAGCGCGATGCGGTACTGGTTCAACGTCGACACCGGCCGGGTCGAGACCGACGAGACGCGCAGCCGGGGCGCCACTGTCATGGGCCCCTACGAGACGGAGGAGGCGGCGACGCACGCGCTCGAGACCGCCCGGTCCAAGACCGAGGAGTGGGACGCCGAGGACAGGAAGTGGGCCGCTGGAGGCACGTGGGACGACGAGGACCACGAGGACTGAGCGCGGCGCCCGGGCGACGGGGCCGTCAGCCGCGCGTGCGGCGGTGCACCGACACGGCATACGTGCTGGTCGGCCAGAAGGGGTCCTTGTCCCACGTGGAGTAGCGGGCGATGAACGACAGCCCGACCGCCTCGGCCAGCCGGTCGTACGTCCTCAGGTCGACCGCAGCGGCGCCGTCCGGTACCGATCCCGCAAGCCCGAACCCGGAGACGAGGTAGCCGCCGGGCGCAAGGTGCGCCGACAGCCGCTCCAGCACAGCCGGCAGGGTGCCGTCTGCGAGGTACGTCACGACGTTGCCCGCCATGACGACGGCGTGGAACTCCTGCTCGGTGCGCAGGTGCAGGGTCGCGAGGTCGGCGACGAAGAACCGGGTGTCGGGGTCCTCGGAGGCGAGCGCGATGAGGTGCTCGTCGGCGTCGACGCCGATGGCGGTGTGCCCGAGCCGGGTGAGCTTGCTGGCGACCCGGCCGAAGCCGCAGCCGGCATCGAGCACCCGGGACGGCGGCGGGACGAGCTCGGTGACGAAGCGGGCCTCGCCATGGATGTCCTCACCCGAGCTCTCGAGGTCCAGGAAGCGCTTGCGGTAGGTGAACGCAGCCTCCGGGCCGCTCATCAGCGCCGACCAGCGCGTGCGGGACGGCGCGTTCGGGGTGTCCATGGGCCACATGTCGGTCTGACCCTCAGGACTCGAACGAGTGCTCGGTCGCGGGGAAGACTCCCGAGGCGACCTCTGCCGCATAGGTTCCGGCCGCGCCCTTGAGGTCGGCGCGCAGGTCGGCGTACTTCTTGACGAAGCGTGGCGCGCGCCCACCGCGAAGGCCCGCCATGTCCTGCCACACGAGGACCTGGGCGTCGCAGTGCGGCCCGGCGCCGATGCCGATCGTCGGGATGCGCAGCGCCTCGGTCACCTTCGCCGCAACCGGTGCCGGGACCATCTCCATGACGACGGCGAAGCAGCCGGCCGACTCCAGCGCGAGGGCGTCCTCCATGAGCTTGTCGGCCCCCGAGCCGCGTCCCTGGACCTTGTAGCCGCCGAGCACGTGCTCGCTCTGCGGGGTGAAGCCGATGTGGCCCATGACCGGGATGCCGGCACGCACCAGCAGCTCGACCTCCGGCACCATGGGTGCCCCGCCCTCGAGCTTGACCGCGTGCGCCATCCCCTCCTTCATGAAGCGCGTGGCGGTCGCTAGCGCCTGCTGCGGGCTCGCCTGGTAGGAGCCGAAGGGAAGGTCGGCGACGACCATCGCGTGCTTCGCCGCGCTGGTGACCGCGCGGCACAGCGGCACGAGGTGGTCGACGGTGACAGGGACCGTCGTCTCGAAGCCATAGACGTTGTTTCCGGCGCTGTCCCCGACGAGGAGGACAGGGATCCCGGCCTCGTCGAAGATCTCCGCGGTGTACATGTCGTATGCCGTGAGCATGGCCCACCGCTGCCCTCGCTCCTTCATCTGGAGCAGGTGGGGGATGCGCACACGCCGCTGCGGGGCGGCCTGCGCGCCCGTGCCGTAGGGAGCTGTGCCCTCGGCCGCCGTCACCGGGACCGCGGATGGGGTGCTCGGCGTGGGCTCGCTCATGAGCCGATCGTATGCCGACCCTCAGCGACCCCCGGGCCGAGGGACTCTCGCGACAAGAACGGCGGTCCTGTCCTGTGGGGCCGCAAAATCTTCTGCACCGCTCAGCGCGCGGAATCGTCCCGGGCGTGGTTCCCTGTTCCGGGCCCCCACCACGGGCCTGACCCACCCATCCTGGAGGACCTGTGACCCCACGCACCATCGTGGCGCTGACCGGCGCCGCAGCGGTTGCCTGCACTCTCGCCATCTCGGCGCCGGCATCCGCGCAACCCTCGGACGACGCTCCGAGCAGCACCGGAGCGGCCCACCGCTCCGACAACCGCCCCGGCCCGAAGACGGCCGAGCAGACAGCCAAGCGCGAGAAGGCGCTTGCGTTGCTCAAGAACGGCAAGGCCCAGCTCAAGGCGCAGACCGGCGGCGGCGCGACCGTCGCCCTCTCGCCGCGTAAGGGCGACGTCGTCGAGTTCCCCGTCGACAAGACGGACAAGATCTTCACCGTGCTCGCCGAGTTCGGCGACGCCGGCTCCGGCCGCCTCGGCACCACCCCGGGGCCGCTTCACAACTGGATCCCCGAGCCGGACCCGGCGGTGAACAACTCGTCGTACTGGGTGGAGGACTTCAACACGGCCCACTACGAGGAGATGTTCAACGGGTCGGGCGAGTCGTTCGCGGACTACTACACCAAGCTCTCCTCGGGCAAGTACACGGCGATCAACACCGTCTCCGACTGGGTGACCGTGCCGGGTAACGGTTCGAGCTACGGCGACAACGCCGTGGAGGACTACGGCGGCGCGTGGGCCTTCATCGCGGACTCGGTCGACGCGTGGTACGCCAACGAGCTGAAGACCAAGACCGCGACGGAGATCGACGCCTACCTCTCGCAGTTCGACGTCTGGGACCGGTACGACTACAACGGGAACGGCAACTTCAACGAGGCGGACGGCTACCTCGACCACTTCCAGGCAGTGCACGCTGGAGGCGGCGAGGAAGGCGGTGCCCCCGCTGACGCGATCTGGTCCCACCGCTGGTACGTCAACTCCACCGACTACGGCACGACCGGCCCGGTGGTCGAGGGCCGGCAGAACCTGTACGGCGGCGCCCAGATCGGCGCCTCCAAGTACTTCGTCGGTGACTACACCGTCGAGCCCGAGGACGGCGGCCTCGGCGTCTTCGCGCACGAGTTCGGTCACGACCTCGGCCTTCCCGACTTCTACGACACCGCGGGCGGCGAGAATGGATCGGCCTTCTGGACGCTCATGAGCTCCGGCTCGTGGCTCGGTCACGGAGACGGCAGCATCGGGACCACCCCCGGCCTGATGGGTCCGGAGGAGAAGCTCTACCTGGGCTGGCTGGACTACACCACCGTGGCGGCCGGGCAGTCCGGTTCGTACACCCTGTCGCCGTCCCAGGACGCGGCGTCCAAGGGCTACCAGGCCGTCAAGGTCGACCTGCCCAACTCGAGTCGGACGGACGAGTACGTCACTCCGACGGAGGGCGTCAAGGCCTGGTGGTCGGGCCGAGGAGACGACCTCAAGAACACCCTGACCCGCAGCGTGCGCGCGGGCTCCTCGGTCACGGTGTCGGCGGACCTCTGGTACGACATCGAGGCGAACTACGACTACCTCTACGCGGAGTACTCCTCCAACGGGGGTGCCACGTGGACCCAGGTCGGGCAGCCGCTGACGGGCTCGGGCACGAAGTGGTCGTCGAAGCGCTGGTCCTACCGGCCCGCCGACTCCACGACGCCGACGCTCTTCCAGTTCCGGTATGCCACCGATGGGGGCGTCAACGAGGCCGGTGCCTTCCTCGACAGGATCTCCGTCAGCGTGGACCAGGCGACTGACGTCATCGATGGCGCGGAGAACGGCGACAACGGCTGGACGGTCAAGGGGTGGAAGGCCTCGACCGGCACCGAGGTGACCGACGCCGAGCGGTACTACCTCCTCGAGAACCGTCAGTACGTCGGCTACGACGACACCCTCCGCACGGGGCCGTACCAGTTCAGCTACCCCTACACCGCGCCCGACAAGGTGCAGCACTTCCCGTTCCAGAACGGGATGCTCGTGTGGATGGTCGACCAGGGCTATGCCGACAACAACGTGGCCACGCACCCCGGTGCCGGCTACGCGATGGTCGTCGACGCACGGCCGAACACGCTGACCTACCCGGACGGCACGAGCCCGAGCAACCGGCGTGAGCCGTTCGACGCGATCTTCGGCCTCGAGACGCTCGACGGCGTCTGCCTGGAGAAGGAGGTGGCGACGACGGTCAAGGGCGTGACGACCTATCCGACGGTCAAGGCCTGCAACTCGGAGGCCTCACGCAGGCCGATGGCGACCTTCGATGACACGATCAAGGACGCCTACTACTCGGTCGACGCGCCGCAGAACTCGGTCAAGGTCGCCGGTGTCGGCGTCAAGGCCACGGTGACCGCCGGCACCACCGGTGCGCTGACCGTCAGCGTCACCAACCCCGCACAGCCGGCCACTCCCTGACCGGCTGACGGAACAGGAGGGGCCCCGGGAACATCCCGGGGCCCCTCCCCCGTCCGGGGCGCCTCGCGGTAACCCGGAGGAAACACCGGTGCGGCAGGATCGACACATGGACCGTCAGCAGGAGTTCGTCCTCCGCACCATCGAAGAGCGCGACATCCGGTTCGTCCGGCTGTGGTTCACCGACGTGCTCGGCACGCTGAAGTCGGTGGCCATCGCCCCCGCCGAGCTCGAGGGCGCGTTCGCCGAGGGGATCGGCTTCGACGGGTCGGTCATCGAGGGTTTCGCGAGGGTCTTCGAGGCCGACATGCTGGCCAAGCCCGACCCGGGGACGTTCCAGGTCCTGCCGTGGCGCGGCGAGAGCCCTGGCACCGCGCGGATGTTCTGCGACCTCACCCTGCCGGACGGCACGCCGAGCATGGCCGACCCCCGGCACGTCCTCCAGCGTGCGCTCACCAAGGCGTCCGACCAGGGCTTCACGTTCTACACCCACCCGGAGATCGAGTTCTTCCTCCTCGAGCAGGGGTGGACGCCGGGCCAGCGCCCGGAGCCCATCGACCAGTCCGGATACTTCGACCACGTGCCGCACGGCAACAGCCACGACTTCCGCCGTGCGGCGATCTCGATGCTCGAGACCATGGGGATCTCCGTCGAGTTCAGCCACCACGAGGGTGCGCCGGGGCAGAACGAGATCGACCTGCGCTACGCGGACGCCTTGTCGACCGCGGACAACATCATGACGTTCCGAGCCGTCATCAAGGAGGTGGCGCTGGAGCAGGGCATCTTCGCCTCGTTCATGCCCAAGCCCTTCGCCGAGCACCCGGGGTCGGGGATGCACACGCACCTGTCGCTCTTCGAGGGCGACACCAACGCGTTCCACGAGCCCGGTGCCCCTTACCAGCTCTCCAAGGTGGGACGGCAGTTCATCGCCGGGCTGCTCCGGCACGGCGCGGAGATCACCGCGGTCACGAACCAGTACGTCAACTCCTACAAGCGGCTGTGGGGCGGAGGCGAGGCGCCTGCGCACCTGACCTGGGGGCACAACAACCGCTCCGCCATGGTGCGCGTCCCCATGTACAAGCCGACCAAGGGCAACAGCAGCCGGATCGAGGTGCGCAGCGTCGACACGGCCTGCAACCCCTATCTGACCTTCGCGGTTCTCCTCGCCGCCGGACTCAAGGGGGTGGAGGAGGCGTACGACCTGCCGCCCGAGACCGAGGACGACGTCTGGAGCCTCACGGACTCCGAGCGCAGGGCGATGGGTATCAAGCCGCTCCCCGCCAGCCTCAGCGAGGCGATCGCCGTGATGGAGTCCAGCGAGCTCGTCGCCGAGACGCTCGGGGAGCACACGTTCGACTTCTTCCTGCGCAACAAGCGCGCCGAGTGGGAGGACTACCGCAACCAGGTGACCGCCTTCGAGCTCGAGCGCTACCTGCCCCGGCTCTGACGGCAGCGCCATGAGCTCACGGGCCCCCGGCTCGCTCCCGGCCGCGATCGCCCGGCTGGGCTTCGCCGACGCTGGACGCGCGCACGTCCTCCTCGACGACCCCGCGGTCGCGGGCCTCGTGCGCTCGCGTGACCACATCGAGCCGGACGGCCTCGCGGCGGCCCTCGCCGAGGTGCCCGACCCGGACGGTGCTCTCCTCGGGCTGGTGCGCTTCATGGAGGCGGCCTGCCGGGAGCCGACGGTGTGCAGTGCGGTCACGGAGACCCTCGCCCAGCCGGGAGTGGCGCGGGACCGGATGCTCGCGGTCCTGGGCAGCTCGACAGCGCTGGCGGACCACCTCTGCGCGAACCCGCGGCACTGGACCGCCGTGACGGACGCTCGTCCGCTGGAGGCAGCCGAGCGCGTGCGGCGACTCGTGGACGCCGTCAGCAGCCCGGGCGACGTGCCGGGGATCGACGTCCTGCGCACGGCATACCGTGAACAGCTCCTCGGCATCGCGGCCCTCGACGTCGCATCGGCGGACCCGCTCGCGAGCCTCCCGGACACGGCAGGAGCCCTCGCCGACCTCGCCCAGGCGGCCCTGGAGGCCGCCCTCGTCCTCGCCCGGGAAGAGGTCGGTCCGGATGCCGACCGAACCCGCTTCGCCGTGGTGGCCATGGGCAAGGCGGGGGGCTCCGAGCTCAACTACGTCTCCGATGTCGATGTCATCTTCGTCGCCGAGCCGGCCCCCGACGTTCCCGAGGACGAGTCGACAGCCGTGGCCACGGACCTCGCCACCCGCCTCATGCGCATCTGCTCGGCCTCGACGGCGGCCGGCTCCCTGTGGCAGGTCGACCCGGCCCTGCGGCCCGAGGGGAAGAACGGGCCCCTCGTGCGGACGGTGGCCAGCCACCGGGCCTACTACGAGCGGTGGGCCAAGACCTGGGAGTTCCAGGCGCTGCTGAAGGCCAGGCCGGTCGCCGGAGACCCGGAGGTCGGCCGGGACTACTGCGACGCGGTCCAGCCGATGGTGTGGCAGGCGTCGGCCCGCGAGAACTTCGTCGACGACGTCCAGGAGATGCGCCGGCGGGTGGAGCGGCACATCCCCGTCGGCGAGGCGGACCGCCAGCTGAAGCTGGGCCCCGGCGGCCTGAGGGACGTCGAGTTCTCGGTCCAGCTGCTGCAGCTGGTGCACGGCCGCGCGGACGAGACGCTGCGCACGGGGACGACGCTCGAGGGGCTCGAGGCGCTCTCGGCGGGCGGGTACGTCGGGCGCGAGGACGCGGCGACGCTCGGGACGGCATACCGGCTGCTGCGCACGCTGGAGCACCGCATCCAGCTCCATCGGCTGCGGCGCACGCACCTCATGCCGACGTCCGAGGCCGACCTGCGGCGGCTCGGGCGCGCGCTCGGCCACCGCTCCTCGCCCGGCGAGGCCGTCGTGGCGCAGTGGCGGGCCCAGCAGCGCGAGGTCCGCCGGCTGCACGAACGGATCTTCTACCGGCCGCTGCTCTCCGCGGTCGCCCGGCTGTCGGACTCGGAGGTTCGACTCACGCCCAAGGCGGCGCGCGAGCGCCTGTCCGCGTTGGGCTTCCGGGACCCCGGCGGTGCGCTGCGCCACCTCGAGTCGCTCACCGACGGGATCAGCCGACGGGCAGCAATCCAGCGCCAGCTCCTCCCGGTCATGCTCGGCTGGTTCGCCGACGAGGCGGACCCCGATGCCGGGCTGCTCGCGTTCCGCAGGATCAGCGAGGAGCTCGGCTCGACCCACTGGTACCTCCGGCTGCTCCGGGACGAGGGGTCGGCGGCGGAGCGGCTGGCTCACACCCTGGCCCGCAGCCGGTTCGCCGCCGACCTGCTGGAACAGGCTCCCGAGTGCGTGCAGTTCCTCGGTGACTCGTCGGGGCTGCTCCCACGCGCGCGCGAGGACCTGCTGCGCCGGATGCGTGCAGCCGCGGGCCGAAAGGACGACCCCGAGTCGGCGGTGCTCGCCGCGCGGACCATCCGGCGCTCCGAGCTGTTCCGTGTCGCGGTCGCCGACCTCTCCGGTTCGCTGGCACTGGACGCCCTCGGTGCAGCCATGACGGACCTCACGGCCGCGCTGCTCCAGGTCGCTCTCGAGGTGTGCCTTCGCGACCTCGAGGAGCGACACGGCGCCCCGCCGCTCACCCGGCTCCTCGTCGTCGGGATGGGGCGGCTGGGTGGCCGCGAACAGGGCTACGGGTCGGATGCCGACGTGCTCTTCGTCCACGACCCGGTGGAGGGCGCCGACGAGGGCGAGGCGCAGACCCAGGCGCTCGAGGTGGTCAAGGAGCTCATCCGGCTGCTGGGGCTCCGCGGCCCGGACCCGAACCTCGACGTCGACGCGTCGCTGCGCCCGGAGGGCAAGAGCGGTCCGCTCGTCCGGTCCCTGGCCTCCTTCCGGGAGTACTACTCCCGCTGGTCCCTCGTCTGGGAGGCGCAGGCCCTCCTCCGGGCGACGCCGGTCGCCGGTGACGAGAGCCTCGGCGAGCGCTTCGTCGACCTCATCGCGCCGATCCGCTGGCCCGAAGGGGGCCTCGGCGACCGGCAGGTCCGCGAGATCCGCACGTTGAAGGCCCGCATGGAGTCCGAGCGCCTGCCGCGAGGAGCCGACCGCAAGACGCACTTCAAGCTCGGCCACGGCGGGCTCTCCGACGTCGAGTGGGTCGTCCAGCTGGTGCAGCTCCGGCACGCGCACGCCCGACCCGAGCTGCGGACCACCTCGACGATGCAGGCCCTGGCTGCGGCCGAGTCGCTCGGACTCGTCAGGCCCGAGAACGCCGTGGACCTCGCCGCGTCCTGGCGGCTGGCCTCTGCCATGCGCAACGCCGGCGTCCTCTTCCGTTCCAAGGCCCTCGACGCGGTTCCGACCGACAGCCGTGACGCGGACGGCATCGCGCGCATCCTCGGCCTGCCGGGGGGCTCCGGTCAGGAGCTGGGGGAGCGCTACCGCAGGGTCGCCCGGCGAGCCCGAGCCGCCCACGACGCCGAGTTCTACGACGCCTGACCCCGGGCCCGCGGCCCGCAGGGCACCGGGGCTGGACGGCGTTGAGGGGCAGCTGGAGGTGGAAACCTAGACTGGCCGGCATGTCCCTCGGCAGCGCCGGCAGCTCCGGCACCCTTCCGCCCGGCACCGCAACGGGCGTCATCCCGAGGATGGACCTGCGCGGTCGGCACCTGACGCTCCGCGCACTCCGCGCCGTGCTGCCGCGCGCCGAGTTCGACGTCGAGGCGGCGTTGGATGCCGTGCGCCCGATCGTCGAGGACGTCCGGGAGCGCGGTGCCTCCGCGGTGTACGCCCTGGCGGAACGCTTCGACGGAACGGCGCCTCCGCGGCTGCGGGTGCCGAAGGACGTCATCGACACCGCGCTGGCGACGCTCGACCCGGCCGTGCGCGTGGCACTGGAGGAGTCGATCCGCCGCGCCCGTGTGGTCCACGCCGACCAGCGGCGCACCGACACGACGACCACGGTGAGCGACGGCGGCATCGTGACCGAGCGCTGGGTGCCCGTCGACCGCGTGGGCCTCTACGTGCCGGGGGGCCTGGCGGTCTATCCGAGCAGCGTCGTCATGAACGTCGTTCCCGCGCAGCTCGCCGGTGTTCCTAGCCTGGCCGTCGCGAGCCCGCCGCAGACGGACCACGGCGGGTGGCCGCACCCGTCGATCCTCGCGGCCTGTGCCCTTCTCGGGGTCGAGGAGGTGTGGACGATGGGCGGCGCCCAGGCGGTCGCCGCCTTCGCATACGGCCTGGAGGACGGGGACGACGTCTGTGAGCCGGTGACCCTCGTGACCGGCCCCGGCAACATCTACGTCGCCGCCGCCAAGCGGTTGCTCAAGGGTGTCATCGGCATCGACGCCGAGGCCGGCCCGACGGAGATCGCCGTGCTCGCCGACGACTCAGCGGATGCCGAGCACGTCGCCTCCGACCTCGTCTCCCAGGCTGAGCACGACCCGCAGGCCGCCGCGGTCCTCGTCACCGACTCGGCGGAGCTGGCGGAGGCCGTCGAGGTCGCGCTCGTGCGACGCGTCTCGTCGACCAAGCACTCGGAGCGCGTGGCGAGGGCGCTCGCAGGCAGGCAGTCGGCCATCGTCCTCGTCGACGACGTGGACGCCGGCCTCGACCTCGTCAACGCCTACGCCGCGGAGCACCTGGAGATCCAGACCCGCGACGCCGCCGCCGTGGCCGCCCGGGTGCGCAACGCCGGGGCGGTCTTCGTCGGCGCCTGGTCCCCGGTGAGCCTCGGCGACTACTGCGCAGGGTCGAACCACGTGTTGCCGACGGGAGGGTGTGCCTGCCACTCGAGCGGACTGTCCGTGCAGTCGTTCCTTCGCGGCATCCACGTCGTGACGTACTCCGCGGAGGCCCTCCGCGAGGTGGGTGGCCACGTGGTCACCCTCGCACGTGCCGAGGACCTGCCGGCCCACGGCGAGGCGGTGCTGGCCCGGCACCCGCGGCTCGACGACCTCCCCACCTAGACTTCCCGACCATGGACCCCCGCTCGGTGATCGAGGCGTTGCTGCGTCCCGACCTGCGGGGCCGCACACCCTACGGCGCCCCTCAGCTGGAGGTTCCCGTCGCGCTCAACACCAACGAGAACTCGTATGCTGTGCCGCCGCTCGTCGTCGCAGCGATGACCGCCGCCGTGGCGGAGGTCGCGGCAGGCCTGAACCGCTACCCGGACCGGGAGTTCACCGCCCTGCGTGAGGCACTCGCGACCTACCTGTCCCGCAGCGGAACCCCGGTGTCACCGGAGCAGGTGTGGGCGGGGAACGGCTCCAACGAAGTGCTCCTGCATCTGCTCCAGGCGTTCGGCGGGTCCGGTCGTGCCGCCCTCGGGTTCACCCCCGCCTACTCGATGCACCCGATCATCACGAGGACCACGGGCACGGCGTGGGTCGACGGGCTGCGCGGGATCCTGGGCGGGGGACCGTTCGACCTCGACGCGGCATCCGCCGTGGACCAGGTCCGCCGCCACCGCCCCGCCGTCGTCTTCCTCTGCTCCCCGAACAACCCGACCGGCACCGCTCTCGACCTCGAGGTCGTTGCGGCCGTCTACGACGCGGCGGACGGTGCGCTCGTCGTCGTCGACGAGGCGTATGCGGAGTTCGCCCGGCCGGGTACGCCGAGCGCGCTGACCCTGCTCCGCGCCCGGCCGCGTCTCGTGGTGACCAGGACGATGAGCAAGGCGTTTGCGCTCGCCGGCGGCCGGCTCGGGTACCTGGCGGCCGACCCGGCCCTCGTCGACGCGCTGCGCCTCGTCCGGATGCCCTACCACCTGTCCACCCAGACGCAGGCGATCGCGAGAGCGGCCCTGGCTCACGCAGACCTCATGCTCGAGACGGTCGCCGTCATCAAGAGCCAACGGGACCGGATCGTCACCGGCCTCTGCGAGCGGGGTCTCGACCCCGTACCCAGCGACGCCAACTTCGTGCTCTTCGGCGGTCTTGCTGACGCCCGCGCGGCCTGGGACGCGCTGCTCGCCAGGGGCGTCCTCGTCCGCGACGTCGGCATCCCGCACTATCTTCGTGTCACGGCCGGGACTGCGCACGAGACCAGCCGGTTCCTCGAGGCGGTCGCCGACCTCGCCCCCACCCACCGCACAGGAGCACCCGCGTGAGCAGCGCTGCCGCCCCCCGCACGGCCACCGTGCGCAGGGGCACGACCGAAAGCACGGTCGAGGTGACCGTCGACCTCGACGGCACCGGGCGCGGAGAGGTCACCACGGGGGTGCCGTTCTACGACCACATGCTGCTCTCGCTCGCCAAGCACTCACTCATCGACATCACCGTCACGGCCGAGGGCGACACCCACGTCGACGCCCACCACACGGTGGAGGACGTGGCGATCGTGCTGGGCCAGGCCGTTCGGCACGCGCTCGGTGACAAGAGCGGGATCTCGCGCTTCGGCGACGCCACCGTCCCGCTCGACGAAGCCCTCGTTCAGGCCGTCGTCGACGTCGCCGGACGTCCCTATGTCGTCCACGAGGGCGAGCCCGAGGGCCAGCAGTACGTCCTCATCGGCGGCCACTACGTCGGCTCGCTGACCCGGCACGTCCTGGAGTCCTTCGCCCTCCACGCGCAGGTCGCGCTGCACGTGCGAGTGCTCTCGGGTCGCGACCCCCACCACGTCGTCGAGGCGCAGTTCAAGGCGCTCGCCCGTGCGTTGCGCGCCGCCGTCGCTCGGGACCCCCGTGTCGAGGGGATCCCCAGCGCCAAGGGCGCGCTCTAGCCCGTGGCTGCCGACCTGGGGTCCGGCGCCGGACACGGCCTCGTGCTCGTGCGCCGGTCGCCCGCCGCAGTCACCCGGTGGGTGCGGCGGGGTCTGGTCCCGGTGACCGTCGCCCCACTCGGCCGGTGGACGGGAATCTCCCTGGCCGAGGATCGGGCGCGCAGCGCCGCTCCGTACGACGTCGCCCTGGAGCTGCTCGCCGCCCGGCCGGCGCCGTGGCGGGCGAGGCCGGCCGTGGGCCTCTTCGACGTCCGCGGACGGGCCGCGATCACGGTCCAGCCGGCCGGCATCCGCTCGAGCATGCACTGGCTCGTGTGGGCGCCCCGGCGGGGTGTTGTCGAGACCCCGCAGCTGGACGGGCTCTCGTTGCCGATGCTGCTCCGGGCCGCCGCAGCCGAGGGCACGGTGCGCGAGGAGGCGCTGGCGGACGTCCTCCGCTCGGGTCTCGGCGCACCCGTCGACCTGCTCGTCACCGTACTTGGGCTGTTGGGCCTCCCCGGCCGGGAGATGCTCGTCGGCGGCGAGGCCGAGGGGGCCGCAGACGTGGAGCCGTCCGTGCGGGGGGTGATGGCGTTCGACCGGCTCATGGCCGAAGAGGCGGCCCACCGCGCCGACCTGACGGAGCAGGGACGAGCGGGCCACCAGGGCGGCGGACGAGAATGAGCGCATCGGTCGTCGTCCTCGACTACGGCAGCGGCAACGTGCGCAGTGCGGTGCGCGCCCTGGAGCACGTCGGCGCGGAAGTCACCCTGACGAGCGAGCCCGAGGCAGCGCTGGGCGCGGACGGCCTCTTGGTCCCGGGCGTCGGCAACTTCCACGCGTGCATGGCCGGCCTCGTCGCCGTCGACGGACCCCGTCTCATCGACGCTCGCCTCGCCGGCGGACGGCCCGTGCTGGGCGTGTGCGTCGGGATGCAGGTGATGTTCGAGGGCTCCTCGGAGCCGAGCGAGAGACCGGTGGCGGGCGTCGGGGAGTGGCCCGGCATCGTGTCGAGGCTCGCCGCACCGGTGGTGCCCCACATGGGCTGGTCGACCGTCGAGGCTCCTGCAGGCACCGTGCTCTTCGCGGGCATCGCCCACGAGCGCTTCTACTTCGTCCACTCGTATGCCGCCCACGCCTGGGACCTCCCCACCGGGGACGGCCCCTTTGCTTCCGTCGAGCCGCAGGTGACGTGGGCCTGCCACGGAGAGCGCTTCGTCGCGGCGGTCGAGAACGGGCCCCTGCGCCACGCAGTTCCACCCGGAGAAGTCCGGCGAGGCCGGACTCACGCTCCTCGAGAACTGGGTCAAGGCCCTCTGAGGGGGCGACGAGGATGCCGCCCGGCGCGTCCGGCACGATGGCCGGCGACGTGGACGACAACGACCGGAGAACCTTCGTGACCGACCAGCCCCGACTCGAGCTCCTGCCGGCGGTCGACGTCGTGGACGGTCGCGCAGTCCAGCTCGTCCAAGGCGTTGCCGGAAGCGGCGGCGAGTTCGGCGACCCGGTCGAGGCCGCCCTCGCGTGGCAGGAGCAGGGCGCCGAGTGGCTCCACCTCGTCGACCTCGACGCGGCGTTCGGGCGTGGCTCCAACGCCGAGCTGCTGCGGACCATCGTCGGTCACCTCGACATCAAGGTGGAGATGAGCGGCGGGATCCGCGACCGAGAGTCCCTGGAGCGAGCGCTGGCGACCGGATGCCGCCGGGTCAACGTCGGCACCGCTGCCCTCGAGGACCCCGACTGGACGGCCCGGGCCATCGCCGAGCACGGCGACCGGGTGGCGGTGGGCCTCGATGTGCGCGGCACGACCCTCGCAGCCCGCGGCTGGACCCGCGAGGGCGGAGACCTGTGGGAGACCCTGGCTCGCCTCGACGCCGAGGGCTGTGCCCGGTACGTCGTCACCGACGTGGCCAGGGACGGCATGCTGCAGGGACCCAACCTCCGGCTGCTGAGCGAGGTGTGCGCCCGCACCGACCGCCCGGTCGTGGCGTCGGGCGGGGTGTCCACCCTCGCCGACGTCGTCGCGCTCCGGGGGCTCGTGGTGGACGGGGTGGAAGGAGCGATCATCGGCTCGGCGCTCTACCGCGGCGCGTTCACACTGACCGACGCCCTCGACGTCGCCGGCCGCCCGTGACCGGCTCGGCGTCCGGCAGCGACCCCTCACCGACCGGCGCCGACGACTCCTCGGCGGTGCCGTGGGCCGGTCGCGAGCTCTCGACCAGCGGGTTCGAGACCGACACCGGAGCGGCGGACTCGGCCCTGGTCGCCGCACTCGCCCAGCCGGGCGACGACCTCGGCCTCATGCGGGCCGTCGAGGCAGCGCGCCTCGTCGTCCCTGTGGTGGCGGAGCCGGTGGAGGTGGAATCCTCGGCTCAGCCGGCCGTGGAGACGCAGGTCGACATGGCAGCCGTCACCCTCGTCGCCCCGGACGGGCAGCGTGCGTTGCCCGTCTTCACGGGAACCGAGGCCCTGGCGTCGTGGGATCCCGACGCGCGCCCGGTCCCCGTGACGCCTTCCCGGGCCGCCCAGGCGGCCGTGACCGAGCGGTGCGACGTCATCGTCGTGGACGTCGCGGGTCCCGCCACCCGGGTCCTGCGCCCCTCCATGGTCTGGGCGCTCGCCCAGGGGCGGCCCTGGGAGCCGGCGGTCAGCGACCCCTTCGTCGATCGCAGTGTGGCGGCGGCAGTGCGCGACGAGGACGACGTCACGGCATACGAGCTGGAGGACGGCAGACCGACTGGCCAGGGCGTGCTCGGGATCGTCCTCGACCTGAGGCCGGGCCTCCGTCCCGAGGAGGTGCGCGCCGTCGCCACGCGGGTGGGGGAGCGGCTCGCGAGCGACGGTGAGCTCCGGGCGCGCGTCGACGGGCTCGCGTTCCGCATCCGCTGACGCTCTCGGCGCCGGAGCGATTTCGGCGCATGCACCGTCCGCTGGTAGCCTTGTGCGTTGACCGACCGCCCGTCCACGGCGGTGTGCAAGAGAAGCCTCGCTTCCACCCGCGTCGACCAGCAGGTCGCCGGGTCCCGAACAGGTCCGCGACGCGACGTCGCGCTTCGCCCTCGAGGGCGTGGCGACGGCATCCCGTGGCGGTCCGGCTCGGACGGATCGAGGCTCCTCGTGCACGCGACACGAGGAGCCTTTCTCGTCGTCGCCGGTCGAAAACACGACG
Source organism: uncultured Nostocoides sp. (assembly GCA_937907685.1). Taxonomy (GTDB): domain Bacteria; phylum Actinomycetota; class Actinomycetes; order Actinomycetales; family Dermatophilaceae; genus Fodinibacter. The sequence continues at coordinate 21,642 of CALCXF010000018.1, read as the reverse complement.
TCGTGACGAAGGAGAAGCACATCAGCGAACCACGCATCAACGACCGCATCCGGGTTCCCGAAGTGCGGTTGGTCGGCCCGAACGGGGAGCAGGTCGGGATCGTCCGCGTCGAGGACGCCCTGCGCCTCGCCGCCGAGGCGGACCTCGACCTCGTCGAGGTGGCACCGATGGCGAAGCCACCGGTCGCCAAGCTCATGGACTTCGGCAAGTACAAGTACGAAGCCGCCATGAAGGCCCGCGAAGCACGCAAGAACCAGGTCAACACGGTCATCAAGGAGATCAAGCTCCGCCCGAAGATCGACCCCCACGACTACGGGACGAAGAAGGGCCACGTGGAGCGGTTCCTCAAGGGCGGCGACAAGGTCAAGGTGACGATCATGTTCCGCGGCCGCGAGCAGTCCCGCCCGGAGCTCGGCTTCCGCCTCCTGCAGCGCCTCGCGGAGGACGTGCTCGAGCTGGGCACCGTCGAGTCCTCGCCCAAGCAGGACGGCCGCAACATGGTGATGGTGCTCGCTCCGACGAAGAAGAAGGCCCAGGCGATGGCGGAGCAGCGTCGCCGTCGCGACGAGTCGAGCCTGTCGGCACCCGCCGAGGAGGTCACGGTCGACGACGCCGTCGACGCCGTCGAGGTGGCCGAGGCCGACGACGCCGTGGCGGCGGTGGCCCCGGTCCCGGTGGCACGGTCCCGCCGCGCCGCTGCGGCACCGGCCGACGCCGAGACGACCGGCTGACCGACGCCCACCTGCACGCCAGCACCACCGAAACGCAAGGAGACCGGCACCATGCCGAAGAACAAGACGCACAGCGGCGCGAAGAAGCGCTTCCGGGTCACCGGGTCCGGAAAGGTCATGCGTGAGCAGGCCGGCCACGTCCACAAGTTCCACGAGAAGACCCCCCAGAAGGCGCGCGCCCTCAGCAGGGACGTCCTCGTCTCGAAGGGTGACCTCGCGAAGGTCAAGAAGCTCCTCGGCATGTGAGCCGATCCACCCCCAAGTTCTCTCCAGACAGCAAGGAGTACTCACGTGGCACGCGTGAAGCGGGCGGTCAACGCCCACAAGAAGCGCCGGGTCGTCCTCGAGCGGGCGAGCGGCTACCGCGGTCAGCGGTCCCGCCTCTACCGCAAGGCCAAGGAGCAGGTCCAGCACAGCCTCGGCTACGCCTACCGCGACCGCCGGGCTCGCAAGGGTGACTTCCGTCGCCTCTGGATCCAGCGGATCAACGCCGCGGCACGGGCGAACGGCATGACCTACAACCGGTTCATCCAGGGCCTGAAGGCGGCGGAGATCGAGGTCGACCGCAGGATGCTCGCCGAGCTGGCCGTTCATGACGAGGCGGCCTTCGGTGCGCTGGTCGAGATCGCCAAGGCCAACCAGCCCGCGGCGCCCGCCGTTCAGGTCTCTGCCTGAGCCTGCGCGTGCTGACCAACCCCCGGGCCGACCGGGTCCGGGCGGTCCGAGCGCTCTCGAAGCGGCCGGTGCGTGAACGCACCGGCCGCTTCGTCGTCGAGGGCCCGCAGGGCGTGCGCGAGGCAGTCCGGTATGCCGGCGCGTCGGTCCGCGACGTCTACGCCACGCCCGAGGCGGCCGAGCGCTACGCCGCCGACATCCTGGCACCGGCCCGCGCGGCCGGCCTGTGGATCCACGAGGTGGCGCCCGAGGTGCTCGCCGCCATGTCCGGGACGGATGCACCACAAGGTGTCCTGGCTGTGGTCGACGTGGCCGCGCCGACCCTCGAGGAGGTCCTCACCCGCTCTCCGCGCCTGCTCGTGCTCCTCACCCACGTCCGCGACCCGGGCAACGCGGGCACCGTCATCCGTGCCGCGGACGCGGCCGGTGCCGACGCCGTTCTCCTGAGCGGGGCCTCCGTGGACGTCCACGCTCCCAAGGTCGTCCGGTCGACCGCGGGGTCGCTGTTCCACCTCCCGGTCGTCACGGGCCTCGAGATCCGGGCGACGCTGCGTCACCTGAGCGCGCACGGTATCCGGACGTATGCCGCGGACGGCGCAGGAGCGACGCTGCTCCCTGACGCCGACCTGCGCTCCCCCCACTGCTGGGTGATGGGCAACGAGGCCTGGGGACTGACCGAGGACGCGCTGGCCGCCTGCGACGCGGTCGTCCGAGTGCCGATCCACGGTCGGGCCGAGTCACTCAACCTCGCGATGGCGGCAACCGTGTGCCTCTATGCATCTGCGGAAGCCCGCTCGGGCGGCCCGACCTACGGGTAGCGTGCCGCCATGCCTGAGCCGTTCCGGGTGCCGGACGACCTCGTGACCCACGGTCTCGAGTTCATCCCCGACGGCCTGGTCGCGGGGATCGGGCGAGACGCGACGGTGCGCTTCATGAACACGCGCGCGGAGCGGGTGACGGGCCTGTCACGAGAAGACGTCGTCGGCCGGGACATCCGGAAGGCGCTGCCCCTCCAGGACCTCGAGGGCCGCTCGTGGTGGGAGTGCACCGACCCGTGGGGCGGCCTGGCGATCCGGACCGGGCACCGGGAGCGGCTCCTCGTCCTCCCGTCCGGTCGTGAGCTGCTCGTCTCCGCGAAGTACATCCGCAGGGCACGAGGACAGCGGGTCCAGGCCGTGGTCCTCGGGCTGCGCCCGGCCAGCGGCCGGCGACGTGCCGAGAAGGAGAACGCAGCGCTCCTCACCACCGTGGCCCATGAGCTCCGATCCCCGCTCACCGGTGTCAAGGGCTTCTCGTCGACCCTGCTGCGGAACTGGGACAGGTTCACCGACGACCAGAAGCGGCTGATGCTCGAGACGATCGAGGCCGACGCCGACCGGGTGACCCGCCTCATCACCGAGCTGCTCGACGCCTCACGCATCGACGCCGGCCGGCTGACGATCCACGCGCAGCCGCTCGACGTGCGGCCGCGGATCGAGGCGCAGGTGGAGCGCCGGGTGGCGTGCGGCGCTCGACGAGAGTCGTTCGTGGTCGACGTCCCCGACGAGGTCGGCCCTCTGTGGGCCGATCCGGACCGCCTCGAGCAGGTGCTCACCAACCTCGTGGAGAACGCGGTGCGTCACGGCGAGGGAACCGTGAAGATCGCCGCACGGCGTTCCAGCCACGACGGACGGCCAGCGGTCGACCTCCTCGTGAGCGACGACGGGAACGGGATCGCCGAGCAGCACCGCGAGCTCGTGTTCTCCCGCTTCTGGCAGGGCGGTGCCAAGCACGGGACCGGCCTGGGCCTCTACCTCGTCCGTGGCCTCGTCGGGGCCCACGGTGGAGTGGTCCGGGCCGAGGACGCCCCCGGTGGTGGGGCCCTGGTCCGGGCGACGTTTCCCGACGTCGAGTGACTTCCACACCGGCGTGCACCTTCAGATGGCAGGGGGTCGGTGTCGCTGACAGAGTGACCCGGTGCCCACCGTCTCGCTCGCGCCGTACCGGCGCGCCCTGGCGAGCCGGCCCCTGCGGACGGCGCTCGTCCTCGGGACTCTCGTGCGCGGGCCGGTCTTCGCGAGCGGGGTCCTGCTCACCGTTCACGTCGTCACGACCCTCGGTCGGTCGTATGCCGCGGCCGGTGCGCTGACCGGCGCCGCGACGGTCGCGATCGCGGGAAGCGGACCTTGGCGAGGACGGCTCCTGGACCAGTACGGGCTGCGTCGCGTCGTGGCACCGTCGATCGTCGTCGCCGCGGTGTGCTGGAGCATCGCCCCCTTCGTCGACTACTGGCTGCTCCTCGTGCTCGCGGTCGTTGCCGGCCTGTTCGTCATCCCCACCTTCTCCATCACGCGCCAGGCCGTCATCGCGGCCGTCCCCGAGGGCGACCGGCGCACGGCGATCTCCCTCGACGGGGCGGCCCTCGAGCTGTCGTTCATGCTGGCGCCTGCCCTCGCCGTGTGGGCGGCCGCCCAGTGGTCGAGCTCGTGGGTCCTCTTCGTGACCCAGATGCTCGGCGTCGTCGGCGGTATCGCCATCTGGGTCGTCGACCCACCCCTGCGCGGCGCGGGTGAGGCGGGGATCGGGACCAAGGGGGTGTCGCGACGGTCCTGGTTTCGGTTGCCGTTCCTCGCGGTATGCCTCGCCGCGACCGCCTCGACCCTCGTCCTCGCCGGGTCGGACATCGGCTTCGTCGCCGCCATGCGCGAGTTCGACGCCATGTCGCAGATCGGGCTGGTCCTCGCGCTGTGGGGCCTCGGCTCCCTCGTCGGAGGACTGCTCTACGGGGCCCTCCACCGGGCGATCTCGGCGTTCTGGCTCCTCGCGGGCCTCGCCGTGGTGACGCTGCCGATGGCCCTGGCGTCCTCCCCATGGAGCCTCGCCCTGCTCGGCTTCGTCGCCGGCCTGCTCTGCGCCCCGACGATCACCGCGACGATCGACCAGGCGAGCCGCATCGTGCCGGCGCAGGCTCGCGGTGAGGCCATGGGATGGCACGGGTCCTTCCTCACCGCCGGCGGTGCCCTCGGGGCACCGATCGCCGGCGTGGCGATCGACCGAGGAGGTGCTGCCGCCGGCTTCGTGACGGTCGCCCTCCTCGGCCTTGTCGTCGCCGTCGCGGGCCTGGTCGCCTCACGGGCTCGCCGCCGCGCCCGTCGCCGCGCCGGGCACGCGGCCGCAGCCGGAGCTCAGGCCTCGGCCACCGTGACGGACAGGTGATTCCGAGGTGATCCATCACGTGGGCGACGATAGGCTGACCCTCGTGACACGCGCAGCGCGCCGATTTACCGAGCCCCCGGGCCCGGTCGGCCGCGCGCGCTGAGCGCGGCTCCGACACGGCATCCACGCCGCTCGTCGCGCCGCCCGGGGGCCACGACCACCGTCCGCCTCCGGCGCGCCACCCACCTAGACTCGGGCGCGCCCCGCCCCCGTCGAAGTGGAAGCCATGTCCGGTCCCAACACCAGCTACGACCCCGTCGAGGTCGCGGCGCTCGACCCCCAGGCCGTCGACGACGCCGTCTCCGCGGCGCTCGCGGCCGCATCCTCGGCCGGCACGCTGGACGAGCTCAGGGCGGCCCGCAGCGCGCACCAGGGCGACCGCAGCGCCCTCGCCCTCGCCAACCGCGAGATCGGCGCCCTCCCGCCGAGCGCGAAGGCGGAGGCCGGAAAGCGGGTGGGCCAGGCTCGTGGTCGGGTCGCCGCGGCCTTCGCGGCGCGGCATGCCGAGCTGGAGGCCGAGCGGGACGAGCGCATCCTCACCGAGGAGGCGGTCGACCTGACGGTGGTGCCGCCGCGCCGGGTCGGGGCTCGACACCCGATCAGCCTCGTCACCGAGCGGGTGGAGGACATCTTCGTGGGCCTGGGCTGGGAGATCGCCGAGGGTCCCGAGCTCGAGAGCGAATGGCTCAACTTCGACGCGCTCAACCTCGGCCCCGACCACCCGGCCCGCCAGATGCAGGACACCTTCTTCGTCGAGCCGGCGGACAGCTCAGGGCTGGTGCTCCGCACGCACACCTCACCGGTCCAGGTGCGCACGATGCTCGACCGGGAGCCACCGATCTACGTCCTCTGCCCGGGCAAGGTGTTCCGGACGGACGAGCTCGACGCGACCCACACCCCGGTCTTCCACCAGTTCGAAGGGCTGGTGGTGGACGAGGGCATCACGATGGCGCACCTCAAGGGCATTCTCGACGTGTTCGTGGCGAGGCTGTTCGGCGCCGGCACGGCGACCCGGCTGCGCCCGTCGTACTTCCCGTTCACCGAGCCCAGCGCCGAGATCGACTGCCAGTGCTGGATCTGCTCGGGGACCGACGCCTCGTGCCGCACCTGCCGGGGCACCGGGTGGATCGAGGTCGGCGGCTCCGGCATGGTCAACCGCCGGGTGCTCACGGCATCCGGCATCGATCCCGACCGCTACACGGGGTTCGCGTTCGGGCTCGGTATCGAGCGCTCGCTCATGCTGCGGCACGGCGTCGCCGACATGCACGACATCGTCGAGGGCGACGTCCGCTTCAGCACCCAGTTCGGGATGGAGATCTGACATGCGCGTGCCCGTGGAGTGGCTGCGCGAGCTGGCCCACGTCGAGTCACACGTCCGCGGCAAGGACGTGTCCGAGACGCTCGTCCGGCTGGGCCTCGAGGACGAGGGGGTCCACGGAGGCGGCGTCGGCGGCCCCCTCGTGGTCGGCCGGGTGCTCACCCTGGACCCCGAGCCACAGAAGAACGGCAGGACGATCAACTGGTGCACGGTCGACGTCGGTCAGGCCAACGGCACCGGAGAGCCGCAAGGCATCGTGTGCGGCGCCCACAACTTCGGCGTCGGCGACCTCGTCGTCGTGGTGTTGCCGGGCGGGACCCTCCCGACGCCCGACGGCTCCTTCCAGGTCACCGCTCGCAGGACGTACGGCCACGTCTCGGCCGGCATGATCTGCTCCGAGCGTGAGCTCGGACTCGGGGACGACCACGCCGGGATCATCGTCCTGGAGCGTCGGCTCGCCGACGAGCCCGGCGTCCTCGCGGCGCTGGTCCCGGGGGAGGACGCCATCGCGCTCCTCGGTCTGGACCGCGAGGTCGTCGAGGTCACCGTCACACCCGATCGCGGTTACTGCTTCTCGATGCGTGGCATCGCCAGGGAGTACGCCCTCGCGACAGGTGCGCCGTTCGACGACCCGGCCGACATCCCGGTCGCCGCTCCGAACGACGGAGGGTATGCCGTGCGCCTCGCCGACGAGGCGCCGATCCGCGGGCGCGCCGGCTGTGACCGGTTCGTCGCCCGGGTCGTGCGCGGCGTCGACGCCTCGTCTCCGTCGCCGTCGTGGATGCGGCGCCGGCTGACCGATGTGGGGATGCGCCCCATCAGCCTCGCCGTCGACGTCACCAACTACGTGATGATGCTGCTCGGCCAGCCCCTGCACGCCTACGACCTCGACACCCTCTCGGGCGAGATCGTGGTCCGGCGCGCCCGTGCCGGCGAGCGGCTGACGACCCTCGACGACGTCGAGCGGCACCTGGACCGCGAGGACCTCCTCATCACCGACGGCGGCGACGTCGTGCTCGGTCTCGCGGGGGTCATGGGAGGCGCCTCCTCGGAGGTGTCCCCGACCACGAGCAACGTCCTCGTCGAGGCCGCCCACTTCGACCCGGTCACCGTGGCCCGCACGTCACGCCGGCACCGGCTCGTCAGCGAGGCCTCCAAGCGCTTCGAGAGGGGTGTCGACCCCGCGGTGGCCGACCGCGCGGCCCAGCTCGCGTGCGACCTCCTCGTCCGCTACGGCGGTGGCACGGTCGACGAGGGTGTGACGGTCGTGGGAGAGGTGGGCACCCGTGACGCCATCGCGTTCGACGTCGGGCTGCCCACGGCATACGTGGGGCTCGAGTACCCGCGGGCGGAGGTCGTGGCGACCCTCCGGGCAGTGGGGTGCGAGGTGGTCGACCGTGACGGCGAGGTCGTCGACGTGAGGCCGCCGACCTGGCGCCCCGACCTCGTCGACGGGCCGGACCTCGTCGAGGAGGTGGCGCGGGTGCGAGGGTACGGCGAGATCCCCTCGGTGCTGCCGCGGGCGGTCGGCGGTCGGGGGCTCACCCACGGCCAGCGGGTTCGCCGTCTCGTGGCGCAGACCCTCGCGCAGCACGGCCTGGTCGAGGTGCTGTCGTACCCGTTCGTCGGCGACGAGCTCTTCGACCGGCTCGGGTACGCCGTCGACGACCCGCGCCGGCATACCGTGCGCCTCGCCAACCCGCTCCAGGACGAGGCACCGCTCATGCGGACGTCCGTCCTCGACACCCTCCTCGATATCCTGCGCCGCAACGTCGCCCGGGGGGCGCGGGACCTCGCGCTGTACGAGATCGGGCTCGTCACCGTCGGGCGCCCCGACCAGCCGCCCGTGCCGATCCCGGGCGTCGAGGGGCGACCCGCGGATGACGTGCTGGCCTCGATCCTGGACGGTGTCCCCGTGCAGCCCCGTCACCTCGCGCTGGCGGCTGCCGGTGACGCAGTGCCGACCGGCCCGTGGGGTGACGCCCGCCGGGTCGAGGCGTCCGACGCGGTCGCCTGGGCGGTCGAGCTCGGCCGTGCGCTCGGGCTGGAGCTGCTGGTGCGCAACCACTCGCGCGCCCCGTTCCACCCGGGCCGCTGTGCCGTCATCACGCTGGCAGACGGCAGGGTCGTGGGCCACGCCGGCGAGCTGCACCCCAAGGTCGTCGGGGCGCTCGGCCTCCCGGCCCGCACCGTGGCGGCCGAGCTCGACGTCGACGTCCTCGTGGAGGCCACGGGCACGCCGGTCCAGGCCCGGCCGCTCTCGACGTACCCGGTCGCGCACACCGACCTCGCGGTGGTCGTCGACGACGGCGTCCCTGCCGCCGACGTCGCCGCCGCCCTGGGTGGTGGCGCAGGCCCGCAGCTCGAGTCGCTGACCCTGTTCGACCTCTACCGGGGCGATCAGGTGGGGGAGGGGCGCAAGTCGCTCGCATACCGGCTGACCTTCCGCGCCGAGGACCGCACCCTGACGACCGACGAGGTGAGCGCGTTGCGGGACTCCGCGATGCGCGCTGCGGCTGAGGCCGTGGGGGCGGTGCAGCGGGCGTGAGCACGCCCCTCGACGCGCCCCTCGACGACGAGGGAGAGGGTGTCCCCGAGCCCGCGGCGGCGGAGGGGCGAGGCGGACACCTCGTCGCGGTCGTCACGGGTGCCTCCCGCGGCATCGGCAGGTACGTCGCCAACGCCTTGGAGGACGCGGGCTATGCCGTGGAGCGTGGGTCGACGGCCGTCGCGCCGGTGACGGACCGCGCCGCCCTCACCGCGTGGGTCGACGAGATCCTCGAGCGGCACGGCCGGATCGACGTCCTCGTCAACAACGCCGGCGTCACCGACGCCGAGGTCGATCTCTTCGCGTCGGACCCCGAGGAGTGGTGGCACGTGCAGGAGGTCAACGTCCTCGGCGCCTACCTCATGACCTGGCTCGTCGCCCCGCACATGGTGGTCGCCGGTGCGGGGCGGGTGGTCAACGTCAACAGCGGCGTCGCCCGGCGCGCGGCGTCGGACGCCACCGCCTACACCGTCAGCAAGACCGCGCTCGCCCGGCTCACCGGCTCGACCCACCTCGCCGGATGGGCGCACGGCATCCGTGCCTTCGACCTCATGCCGGGCGTCGTGCGGACCGACATGACGCGGTCCATGGAGGCGCACGCCGCGCGCACCGAGTGGACCGACCCCGACGACGTCACCGAGCTCGTCCTCGCCCTCGTGTCCGGTGAGCTCGACGCGTGGTCGGGCCGATTCGTCCGGGCGGGTGCCGACACGGTCGCCTCGCTCCGCGCGCGGGCGCAGGCCGGCCTCGGCCCGGAGGAGCGGACCCTCGTCCTCGCCCTCGGGGACGACGACCCCCTCACCTGACCACCCTCCCCGCCTCCCCGACTCCGTCTGTCAGGCGGTCGCCGACAGGCCGTCGTGCAGGCGGGTCCGCGACACGGTGACAGACGAGGTCGGGAAGCGCGCCCCTCGAGGTCAGCGTGCATAGAGTCACTGAGTTCGGTATAGTCATGCACATGATGCGCGTGGCGGTCGCCGGGGCGAGCGGGTATGCGGGGGGTGAGGTCGTGCGCCTCCTGCTCCAGCACCCTGACCTGGAGGTGGGTGTGCTCACCGCCTCCTCGAATGCCGGCCAGCCGCTCGGATCGATCCACCCCCACCTCACCCCACTGGCCGACCGGGTGCTCGTGGAGACCGACGCCGAGGTCCTCAGCGGTCATGACGCCGTGGTCCTCGCCCTTCCCCACGGGCACTCCGCGACGCTCGCGGAGCGGCTGGGCTCCGAGGTGGTCGTCGTCGACTGCGGCGCGGACTTCCGGCTCACCGAGGACACCGCCTGGACCACGTTCTACGACACCCCGTATGCCGGGTCGTGGCCCTACGGACTGCCGGAGCTGCCCACGGCATCCGGCCCGCAGCGCGCCGCACTCGAGGGTCAGCGGTGCATCGCCGTGCCGGGGTGCTATCCCACGGCGGTCTCCCTGGCTCTCGCACCCGGGCTGGCCGGTGGCGTCCTGGAGCCGGACGACATCACCGTCGTCGCGGCGTCGGGCACCTCGGGCGCCGGGAAGTCGCCCAAGCCGCATCTGCTCGGCGCGGAGGTCATGGGTGCCATGACGCCATACGGGGTCGGCGGGACCCACCGGCACACGCCCGAGATCGAACAGAACCTCACGGCCGCCGGAGCCGGGCCAGTGACCCTCTCCTTCACGCCGACGCTCGCGCCGATGCCGCGCGGCATCCTCGCCACGTGCACGGCGAAGGTGCGGGCGGGGGCGTCCGCGGCCGAGGTGCGCACCGCCTGGGCGACGGCATACGCCGACGAGCCGTTCGTCCACCTCCTCCCGGAGGGCCGGTGGCCGAGCACCGGCAGCGTGCTCGGCAGCAACAGCGTCCACCTCCAGGTGGTGCTCGACGAGCGCGTGGGGCGCGTCGTCGTCGTCGCGGCGGTGGACAACCTCACGAAGGGCACCGCGGGCGCGGCGGTCCAGTGCCTCAACCTCGCGCTGGGGCTCCCCGAGACGACCGGGCTCCCTGTCGCGGGGGTGGCGCCGTGAGCCGGATGCCGCGCCACCTCCTGGAGCACCCGGAGGACGTCTCGATCGTCCGCCTGCCGGGTGGCGAGGAACCGTCCTTCCCGTGGGCGACCGGGCCGTTCGCCTCGCTCACCCGCACGCCCGACGAGACCTCGGTCGTGTGCCCCTCCTCGGTGGTGCCTCCCGGGGCGACCGCCGAGGGCCCGTTCACGGTCGTCGAGGTCGCCGGGCCCCTGGCCTTCGGCGCCGTCGGCGTCTTCGTCGAGATCCTCCAGCCGATCGCCGCGGCCGGCATCTCGGTGCTCGGCTACTCCACGTTCGACACCGACTGGGTGCTCGTGCCGGCCGAACGCATCCGCGAGGCTGCCGAGGCATGGCGCCGGGCCGGACTCGTCATCACCCCTGCCTCCCTCACGGGCGGGAGCAGCTGATGTCCGTGACCGCCCCGCGAGGGTTCCGGGCCGCGGGCGTCGCCGCCGGTCTCAAGGCCTCCGGACGACCCGACGTCGCGCTCGTCGTCAACGACGGACCGGACCACCACGTCGCCGCCGTCTTCACGAGCAACCGGGTCGAGGCGGCTCCGGTCTCGTGGTCGCGCACCGTGGTGCTGGACGGCCGCGCGGATGCCGTGGTCCTCAACAGCGGTGGTGCCAACGCCTGCACCGGGGCCCCGGGCTTCCAGGACACCCACCGCACCGCGGAACACGTGGCCGAGGTCCTCGGTGCGTCGGCGGCCGACGTGGTCGTGTGCTCGACCGGGCTCATCGGCGAGCGCCTCGCGATGGACCTCCTCCTGCCCGGGGTGACCGCCGCCGCCGCGTCCCTGACGGCAATCGGCGGGGCCGCCGCCGCCGAGGCGATCATGACGACCGACACCGTCCCCAAGGTGGCGGTCGCAGTGCGCGACGGCTGGTCGGTGGGGGGAATGGCGAAAGGGGCCGGCATGCTCGCTCCCGCCCTCGCGACGATGCTCGTCGTGGTGACCACGGATGCCGTCGTGGACCCCGGCGAGATGCGAGGCGCGCTCGGTGCCGCCACCGCCGCGACGTTCGACCGGATCGACTCCGACGGCTGCATGTCGACCAACGACACCGTCGTCCTCCTCGCCTCGGGAGCCTCCGGCATCGCGGTGGACGAGCCGACCTTCTCGGCGGCCCTGACCGAGGTGTGCACCTCCCTCGCCCGTCAGCTCGTCGCCGACGCCGAGGGCGCACGTCACGACATCGCCGTCGAGGTCCGGTCCGCGGCATCCGTCGACGACGCTCTCGCGGTCGGCAGGTCGGTCGCCCGCAACAACCTCTTCAAGTGCGCCGTCTTCGGGAACGACCCCAACTGGGGACGCGTGCTCGCCGCGGTGGGCACGACGGCGGCCACGTTCGACCCGGCAGCCCTCGACGTCACCATGAACGGGGTCGAGGTGTGTCGGGCCGGCGGGGTGGGTGAGGACCGCTCCCTCGTCGACCTCACCGGCCGCGAGGTGCACGTCGTCGTCGACCTCCACGCGGGAGACGCCGCGGCGACGATCTGGACCAACGACCTCACCCACGACTACGTCCACGAGAACTCCGCCTACTCCTCCTGAGGACAGCAACGAATGACACCGCCCGACCAGGCCCTGCGCGGCGCGATCGACGCCGCAGCGATGCGCGTGGCCCAGTCGAAGGCCGCGACGCTCGTCGAGGCGCTGCCATGGCTCGAGCACTTCCGAGGTGCGCTGGTCGTCGTCAAGTACGGCGGCAACGCCATGGTCGACGACGGTCTCAAGGCCGCATTCGCCCAGGACGTGGCCTTCCTCCGGTATGCCGGCCTGCGCCCCGTCGTCGTCCACGGCGGCGGCCCGCAGATCAAGGCGATGCTCGACCGCCTCGGCCTGCACAGCGAGTTCCGTGGCGGGCTGCGCGTCACGACCCCGGAGGTCATGGACGTCGTCCGGATGGTGCTCACCGGCCAGGTGGGCCGTGAGCTCGTCGGCCTGCTCAACCAGCACGGGCCCGTCGCGGTCGGGTTGTCCGGGGAGGATGCCGGCCTGTTCGGCGCCCGCCGCCGGGGCGTCGTCGTCGACGGTGCGGAACAGGACATCGGCCTCGTCGGGGACGTCGTCGAGGTGGACCCGACGGCGGTGCTGGACCTCCTCGAGGCCGGCCGGATCCCCGTCGTCTCCACCATCGCGCCGGACCTCGACGTCGACGGGCAGGTGCTCAACGTCAACGCCGACACTGCAGCGGCGGCACTCGCCGCGGCCCTCGGTGCCCGCAAGCTCGTCGTCCTCACCGACGTGGAGGGGGTCTACGGCGCGTGGCCGGACCGCGGCTCACTGCTCTCCGAGCTCCGGGTGACAGCTGCCCGGCGGCTGCTCGGGACCGTGGACTCGGGCATGATCCCGAAGCTCGAGGCGTGTGTCCGGGCGGTGGAGGCCGGTGTGCCGCAGGCCCACGTCGTCGACGGAAGGCAGCCGCACAGCCTGCTGCTCGAGGTGTTCACGTCCGAGGGCATCGGCACGATGGTCCTGCCCGACGAGGAGGTCGAAGGGTGACTGAACCGCTGCAGGCGTCCGCGGCGTGGCTCGAGCGCTACGACCGCTCCCTCCTCGGTGTCTTCGGGCGCCCGCAGCTCGTGCTGGAGCACGGGAACGGCGCGTGGGTGTGGGACGTCGACGGACGCCGCTTCCTCGACCTCGTGGGCGGGATCGCGGTCAACGCCCTGGGCCACAACCACCCTGCGCTCGTCGCCGCCGTGTCGAAGCAGGCGGGCCAGCTCGTGCACGTCTCGAACTTCTTCACCTCGGTGCCGCAGGTCGAGCTCGCCGAGCGGCTCCTGTCGCTCGCCGCCGCGCCGGAGGGGTCCGCCGTCTTCTTCTGCAACTCCGGCGCCGAGGCGGTCGAGGCGGGGATCAAGCTCGCCCGCCGGACCGGCCGGACGGGGATCCTCGCGGCCGAGGGAGCCTTCCACGGCAGGACCACTGGGGCCCTCGCGCTGACCCACAAGCCGGCCTACCGGGAGCCGTTCGAGCCCCTCATTCCCGGTGTCACGCACGTGCCGTGGGGAGACGCCGACGCCTTGCGGGCGGCCGTGACGGAGGAGACCTCCGCCGTGGTCCTCGAGCCCGTCCAGGGTGAGGCCGGAGTGCGCCGCGGGGACCCGGCATACCTGCAGGTCGCCCGTGAGGTGACCGCGGCGGCCGGCGCGCTGCTCCTCCTCGACGAGGTGCAGACCGGCGTGGGCCGCACCGGCTCCTGGTTCGCGTTCCAGCAGGCGGGGGTCGTTCCCGACGCGGTCACCCTCGCCAAGGGGCTGGGCGGCGGGGTGCCGATCGGGGCCCTCGTCACCTTCGGCCCGCAGGTCAGCAGACTGCTCGGCCCGGGGCAGCACGGCTCGACGTTCGGCGGCAACCCGCTCGCCTGCGCGGCGGGCCTCGCGGTGCTCGACACGATCGACGCGGAAGGGCTCCTCGAGCACGCTCGCCAGGCGGGTGAGCACCTCGAGCGACGCGTCCTCGGCCTCGGCCACCCCGAGGTCACCGGCGTCCGGGGGGCGGGCCTCCTGCGGGCGATCACCCTCGCCGGTGACCACGCCCCCGCCGTCGTGGCCCTCGCCCGGGATGCCGGCTTCCTCGTCAACGCGGTCGCCCCGGATGCCGTCCGGCTGGCGCCGCCGCTCGTCGTGACGACCGAACAGCTGGACCTCTTCGTCGACGCGCTGCCCGGCCTGCTCGACGCAGCCACGACCCCGGAGGACCCGTCATGACGCTGCGCCACCTCCTCGCCGACGACGACCTGTCACCGGTCGACCAGCGGGCGGTCCTGGAGCGTGCCTTGGCCCTCAAAGCCGACGCGTTCTCCGACCGGTGCCTGGAGGGGCCTCGAACGGTGTCGATCCTCTTCGACAAGCCGACCCTGCGCACCCAGGTGTCGTTCGTCGGGGCGGTCGCGCAGCTGGGCGGCTTCCCGCTGGTTGTCGACGGGCGGCTCGCCGGCGTGGGGGAGAGGGAGTCGGTCGCCGACGTCGCGCGTGTGCTGGGGCCGCAGTCCGCCGCGATCGTGTGGCGGACCTTCGGTCAGGACCGCCTGGAGGAGATGGCGGCGCACGCCGGGGTGCCGGTCGTCAACGCCCTCACCGACGACTACCACCCGTGCCAGGTCCTCGCCGACCTCCTCACCGTGCTCGAGCACCGGGGCACGACCGAAGGCCTCGCGCTCGCCTACGTCGGCGACGGCGCGAACAACATGGCGCACTCCTACCTCCTCGGCTGCGCGACGGCAGGCATGCACATCCGGATCGGCACCCCGACCTCGCACCCGCCCCGACCGGACATCCTCGCGCGGGCCGAGCGGATCGCGGCCGGGCAGGGCGGGTCGGTCGCCGTGACCGACGACCCGGTTGCGGCCGTGACCGGTGCCGACGTGGTCGCGACCGACACCTGGGTGTCCATGGGTCAGGAGGCGGAGAGCGGCACCCGCAGGGGGGCAAGCAGCCCCTTCGACCCCTTCCGGGTCACGGAGGTGCTCATGGCGCAGGCCGGCGAGGACGCCGCCTTCCTCCACTGCCTCCCTGCCTACCGTGGTCACGAGGTGGAGGCGGCCGTCATCGACGGGCCACGCTCGCTGGTCTGGCGTGAGTCCGAGAACCGGCTCCACGCCCAGAAGGCCCTCTTGTCCTGGCTCCTCGAGCAGCACCGGATGGGTGACCGATGACCGTCTCCACGTCGCGCGCCGCGCGCCAGCAGCGGATCGTCGAGATCCTCGCCTCCACGGCCGTCCGCTCGCAGACCGAGCTCCTCGACCACCTCGCCGCGGACGGGATCGAGGTGACCCAGGCGACGCTCTCGCGAGACCTCGTCGACGTGGGCGCGGAGCGGGTGCGCGTCGGCAAGAGCCTCGTGTATGCCGTGCCCGGTGAGGGCGGCGACCGCAGGGTCCGCGCGGCACCGCACGGTGAGGAGAGGGCGACCCGTCTCCAGTCGCGATGCCACGAGCTCCTCGTCTCGGCCGAGCAGTCGGGAAACCTCGTCATCCTGCGGACCCCGCCGGGTGCCGCGAGCTTCCTCGCATCGGCGCTCGACCACGCCGTCCTCGAGGGAGTGCTCGGCACCATCGCGGGTGACGACACGATCATGGTCGTGACCTCCGGCGCCGACCGCAGCCAGGACATCGTGGACCGGCTCATGTCCTACACACGGCGGGAGCCATCGTGACGCAGCCCACCGGTTCGACGCCGGCGCCCGACGCCACCTCCGAGCCCGCGTCCGGGGAGGCAGGGAAGGGCTTGTGGGGTGGTCGGTTCACCGGTGGCCCGTCCGATGCGCTCGCGGCGCTGTCCAGGTCTACACACGTCGACTGGCGGCTTGCCCTCCACGACCTCGCGGGTTCGCGCGCCCACGCCCGGGTGCTCCATGCGGCGGGTCTCCTCGACGACGCCACGCTCGACGCCATGCTGGAGGCCCTGGAGCGCCTGCGGCTCGACGTGGAGTCGGGGGCGTTCCGACCCAATGATGAGGACGAGGACGTCCACACGGCTCTCGAGCGCGGGCTGGTCGAGCGTGCCGGTCCGGACGTCGGCGGGCGACTGCGCGCGGGTCGCTCGCGCAACGACCAGATCGCGACGCTGTTCCGGATGTACCTCCGGGAGCACGCGCGCGTCGTGGCTGGACTCGTGCTGGACGTCGTCGACGCCCTCGTCGAGCAGTCGAGGCGCCACCTGGGAGCCGCCATGCCGGGGCGCACGCATCTCCAGCACGCCCAGCCCGTGTTGCTCTCACACCATCTGCTCGCTCACGCGTGGGCGCTGCTCCGGGACGTCGAGCGGCTGCGGGACTGGGACGTGCGGGCGGCCGTCTCCCCCTACGGCTCCGGCGCACTGGCAGGTTCGTCCCTCGGCCTCGACCCGGAGGCCGTCGCCGCCGACCTCGGGTTCGACGCCTCCGTCGAGAACTCCATCGACGGAACGGCGTCGCGGGACGTCGCCGCCGAGTTCTCGTTCGTCGCGGCCATGACCGCGGTCGACATCTCACGGCTCGCCGAGGAGGTGGTCCTGTGGGCCACCACGGAGTTCTCCTTCGTCACCCTCGACGACGCCTACGCGACGGGGTCGAGCATCATGCCGCAGAAGAAGAACCCGGACGTCGCCGAGCTCGCACGCGGAAAGGCCGGTCGGCTCGTGGGGGACCTCGCCGGCCTCCTCACCACGCTGAAGTCCCTGCCACTCGCGTACAACCGCGACCTCCAGGAGGACAAGGAGCCGGTCTTCGACTCCGTCGACACCCTCGAGGTGCTCCTGCCCGCCTTCGCCGGCATGGTGGCGACGCTGGTCTTCGACACCGCCCGGCTGGCGTCGCTCGCCCCGAAGGGGTTCTCCCTCGCCACCGACGTGGCGGAGTGGCTCGTCCGTGAAGGGGTGCCGTTCCGGGAGGCGCACGAGGTGGCCGGCGCGTGCGTGCGGCTGTGCGAGGGACGCGGGATCGACCTCTGGGACCTCACGGCCGACGACCTCGCACGCGTCAGCCCACACCTCACGCCCCACGTGCGCCGGGTGCTCTCCGTGGAGGGGTCCGTGGCGTCACGCGCCGCCAAGGGCGGCACGGCCCCGGTCCGGGTCGCGGAGCAGCTCGAGCGCGTCGTCGCGACCCTCGCCGACCACCGCGCGTGGGCAGGTGTGCAGCCGCGGGTGCGCTGACGGCGCGGGGCTCGGCCTGGGTCCGGGAGCCGATCAGCTGCGAGTCCGCCAGGCGGTGGTCACGGCATCCAGGGCCTCCACCTCGTCCGCGGACAGGTGCACCGTGAGGGCCTCGGCGTTCGCCGTGGCCTGCCGGGCGTTCTTCGCGCCGGGAATGGGCAACACCGACTCGTTCGCCATCAGCCATGCCAGGGCGACCGGAGTCGGTTCGACGCCGTGGCGAGCACCGATCTCCCGGAGGAGAGCCACGACGGCCCCGACCGACTCGTTGTTGCTCCTGCGGAAGTAGGGCGTGAAGCGGCGAAGTCCTCGGGGCCGCGGACCGCTCAGGTACCTGCCGGTCAGCGCGCCACTGGCCAGCGGCTGGTAGGCGATCAGGGTGATCCCGAGCTCGCGGCAGGCGTCGAGGACGCCATCGGTCTCGGGGTCACGGTGCAGGAGCGAGTACTGCACCTGGTTGGACGCCAGGGCCACCCCACGATCGGCCAGGGCCCCATGAGCCAGCCGCATCTGCTCCGCCGAGTAGTTGCTGACACCCACGGCGGTGACCTTCCCCGCGGAGACCGCATCCGCCATGAGGCCCATCAGCCGGGTGATGTCGACTCGCCGCGACGGGTAGTGGTGCTGGTACAGGTCGACCCGGTCGCGTCCGAGACGCGCAAGGCTGGCGTCCAGCGCACCGGGCAGGTCCTCCGTGCGACCGCGCGGCCCGGCGGGGAACTTGGTGGCCAGCACGGCGCGGGTTCCCTGCGCCAGCTCGCCGAGACGACGTTCTGAGGCGCCGTTGCTGTACATGGCAGCGGTGTCGAAGAGCGTGGCGCCGCGCGCCAGGCTCACGGCGAAGGCTCGCGCCTCCTCATCGGCTCCGTCGGCTCCGCCGTACGACAGCTTCGCCGGGGTGAACCGGGCGAGCCCTGAGGGTGCGCCCCAGGTCATCGTGCCCACCCCGAGCCTGGCCACCTGGAGCGGGCTGCGACCCAGCGGTCGAGTGTCATCCATCATCACCACACCCCGTCCCGGTGCCGCACGTCACGCCACGGGCGCGACATCCTCGTGCTCCCTCGAGCGTATCCCCGTGGCACCCCCCTGGCTGCACACTGGTGCTCGTGCCACCTGACCCTCCGCTCCCGCAGGAGTTCTTCGCCCGAGACGTCCTCACGGTCGCCCGTGACCTCCTCGGCTGCAGGCTCACCCACGCCGGCGTCACCGTCCGGCTCACCGAGGTCGAGGCGTATGCCGGTGAGGCCGACCCCGGGTCGCACGCCTTCAGGGGCCGCACCCCGCGGACGGAGGTGATGTTCGGGCCACCCGGGCACCTGTACGTCTACTTCACGTACGGCATGCACTTCTGCGCCAACGTCGTCACCGGCCACCACGGCGCCGCCTCCGCCGTCCTCCTCCGCGCGGGCGAGGTCGTCCACGGGCACGAGGTGGCGTCCGCACGCCGCCCGCGCGTGCGCGAGCGGGACTGGGCCCGCGGTCCGGCGCGGCTCGCCACGGCGCTCGCGCTCTCCCGCCCCCAGAACGGTCTCTCCCTCGTCGACGCGGCGTCCGCAGCCCACGTGCGACCACCCGACGGGCCGGTCGGCGCGGACCGCGTGCGCACCGGGCCGCGGGTGGGGGTCAGTGGCGCCGGGGGAGAGGGGGCGGTCTTCCCGTGGCGGTTCTGGCTCGACGGCGAACCGACCGTCAGCGCGTACCGACCCGCGAAGCCGCGGAACCGGCGTCCCGCCACGCGCGTCACAGCCCCATGAGAGTGCTCTCGTCCGCGGTGATGGGCGCTGCCTTTCTGCTCCTCGCGGCATGCGGCACGGCCGTCACCCCCGGCGGGAGCGGACCCGCTCAGACATCCAGCGCCACGGCCCCGCCGCCGTCCGCGACCCCGCCGGCCACCGGCCCGGTCACCGGCGTGGGCATGGTGATCGACGCGGCCGGCTCTCCGGAGCTGTGCCTGGGACCGGTCATGGAGTCGTTCCCGCCGCAGTGCGACGGCGTCCCGCTCGGCGGGTGGGACTGGACCAGCGCCGGCATCCAGGAGGAGGCCCCCGCCGGAACGAGCGGGCCGACCCGCTGGGGGACCTACGCCGTCACGGGCACCTTCGACGGCTCGACGATGACGGTGTCGAGCAGCGTCCCGCTGGCCCTCTACGACCCCGTCGCGCCGCCGACGCCGGAACCCGTCACACCGCCACAGCTCACGGTCGAGGAGTGGGCCGGCGTCGAGGCCGGGGTCCGGCGCCTCCCCGGACTGCTGACCAGCATGCGCGAGGGTGACGTCGGTCCGGTCCTCGCCGACGTCGTGCACGACGACGGAACTCTCCAGCGCTGGGCCGACAGCGCGTTCGGGCCCGGCGCCGTCCGGGTCACCTCGATGCTGAGCTGAGCGCACCACCCGGGGGCCCGTTCACACGCACCACGGCACCATCCGCGCGTGCCCTCGCCGCAGGCGGTGACCACGGGTGACGCGGCGCGTGGCACGCTGTGCCGGGCGCACGGCACACGGTCGCGCGCGGACGGCCGAAGGGACGACCAGTGGGCGACATCCTCGACGAGCTGCAGTGGCGAGGACTCGTGGCGCAGACCACGGACGAGTCCGCGTTGCGCCGGGCGCTCGAGGACGGACCGATCACGGCGTACTGCGGCTTCGACCCCACCGCACCGTCGCTCCACTTCGGCAACCTCGTCCAGCTCGTCGTCCTGCGTCACCTGCAGCGGGCCGGGCACCGTGTCATCTGCCTCGTCGGCGGGTCGACCGGTCTCATCGGGGACCCCAGGCCGACGGCCGAGCGGGTGCTGAAGACCAAGGAGCAGACCGCGGAGTGGGTGGCGAACATCCGCCGGCAGGTCGAGCCGTTCCTCGCGTCCGACGGTGAGAACCCCGCGGTGTTCGTGAACAACCTGGACTGGACGGCGCCGATGTCGGCGCTGGACTTCCTGCGTGACGTCGGCAAGCACTTCCGGGTCAACCAGATGGTGCGGAAGGAGGCCATCGCGGCGCGGCTCAACAGCGACGAGGGCATCTCCTACACGGAGTTCAGCTACCAACTGCTCCAAGCCCTGGACTACCTCCAGCTGTACCGCGACTACGGCTGCACGCTGCAGACCGGTGGCAACGACCAGTGGGGCAACCTCACAGCGGGGGCCGACCTCATCCACCGGGTCGAGGGCGAGTCGGTGCACCTGCTGACGACCCCGTTGCTCACCGACAGCTCGGGCGAGAAGTTCGGCAAGAGCGAGGGCAACGCGATCTGGCTGTCGCCCCAGATGACGAGCCCCTACGCCTTCTACCAGTACTGGCTCAACGTCGAGGACGCGTCGGTGGTGACCCTGCTCAAGGTCTTCACCGACCGCGCGCGCGAGGAGGTGACCGAGCTGGAGCGCCAGGTCGTCCAGGAGCCGTTCCGGCGCGCAGCGCAGCGGACGCTGGCCGCCGACGTCACCACCCTGGTCCACGGTGCCGAGGCCACCGCCGCCGTGCAGGCGGCGTCGGAGGCCCTCTTCGGCCGTGGAGACGTGCGCTCGCTCGACGCCCGGACCTTGCGGGATGCCACCGCCGAGCTGCCCGGCGGCCCCGTGGAGGTCGGCATGTCGGTCGTCGACGCGCTCGTGGCGGTGGGTCTCGTCGACTCGCGCAACGCGGCCCGGCGGGCGATCGGTGAGGGCGGCGCCTCGGTCAACGGAGAGAAGGTCCTCGACGACGCTCGCGTCCTCGGTCCGGACGACGTGCTGCACGGTGAGGTGGTCGTGCTGAGGCGGGGCCGCAAGGCGCTCGCCGCGGGGCGGGTGGCCCGCGACCCCTGAGCGCCACGCCACCGAGGCGTCAGGAATACCGGTGCGGCTGCCGCGGTTGGTCACCCCGGCGACGCGCGAGAGGTCGTCGGGACGACGGATTTGTGTCAGCCCGAACGGCTCGTCTACTGTTGCCGACGTCAGCCCGAGAGGGAGGAACGGACGCCAAGCGGCCGGGTGCGAGCCCGGCCCCAAGCAGGCCGGTCCCCCGAGCTGACCACCCACGACATCACGACCTGAGGACCACCTGTGGCCCTCCGGGCGAGGTGGAGCGCGCATCCCACAGGGTGCTACAGTGGGAGACCCGCAGAGATCCAAGCGCGATCACATGCAGGCCGCTCAGGGAGCGGTCCCGGATTTGACGCCCAAGCAAGGACGCGGGTAAGTTCTAACAGTTGCCTCACCGTGACTGGGAGAGCGACAACAGGAAGCCCCGACGACGAGCTCGCTGAGCGAGGCGTTGGTGCGCGTCCGAACCTTGAGAACTCAACAGCGTGTCAAAAATCGATGCCAATTACCTCGTCACGTCGTGACGCGGACCGGCCACACGGCCGGCGAGCTGCATGACGGACGAATTTCCTTTGGTTGACAACGAACAACAGCGAGAGCTGGTTGTTCGTGCTCAGCCAGTGAAACAACCCTCCAAGGGTAACGATTTCTCGGTTCGCCGAGAGTCACACATCAACGGAGAGTTTGATCCTGGCTCAGGACGAACGCTGGCGGCGTGCTTAACACATGC
>CALCXF010000017.1 GCA_937907685.1 uncultured Nostocoides sp. | reverse complement strand
GCCGACGACTACACCGACCCCGCGCCCGCGACGACGTTCGCCCACCTCGACGCGACGACGGAGCTCTCGCGTGAGATCGCCTCGCTCGGCATCTACCCCGCCGTGGACCCCCTGACGTCGACGAGCCGCATCCTCGACCGCCGCTACATCTCCGAGGAGCACTACACCACGGCGGTGCGGGTCCGGCAGATCCTGCAGCGCAACAAGGAGCTCCAGGACATCATCGCCATCCTCGGCATCGACGAGCTCTCCGAGGAGGACAAGATCCTCGTCAACCGTGCCCGTCGCCTCCAGCGGTTCCTGTCGCAGAACACCTACGTCGCGAAGCAGTTCACCGGTATCGAGGGCTCGACGGTGCCCCTCGTCGACACCATCGAGGCGTTCACGAAGATCTGCGACGGTGACTACGACCACGTCGGCGAGCAGGCGTTCTTCATGTGCGGAGGCCTCGACGACGTCGAGCGCCAGTGGGCCGAGATCCAGAAGAACCTCTGACCGAGACCGCCGAGGCCATCGGTCCGGTGACCGGGGTCAGCTCGACGCCAGCCGGCCTGGCCGACACCGGGCGGCGTCGGAGAGTCGTCACGAGGGTGCTGCTCCTCGGGGCGCTGCTGGCTGCCGGGTCCTGGCGCGCAAGTATCGGTCTCGACCTCGGGGACGGCAGCCACGTCGTCGGGCTCGGCATGCGTCTCGCGCAGGGCGACCTGCCCCTGGCCGACGAGATGAACTTCCAGGCGCTGGGGTCGCTGCCCGCGGCGCCGTTCGTCTGGCTCTGGCTCAGTCTGGTCGGTAACGAGGGGGTCATCCTCGCGTCCAGGCTGACCTTCGTCGTGCTCACCGCGCTGGCCGGGTGGGTGTCCTGGCAGGCTCTGCGCCCCATGGTGGGCCCAGCCGTGGCGGGGGGTGCGGTCGTGGCGGCGCTCATCCCCGCTCCCTACAACATCACGACGATCTCCTACAACACCTCTCCCAACCTCCTGCTGCTCGTCGCAGCCAGCGCCGGAGCCCGTGCCGCACAGTCGACGGACGGCCGCTGGGCCGCGGGCGCCGGTGTGGCCGCGGTGCTGGCTGCGCTCTGCAACCCCGTGATGGCTCCCGCCGCGGGCCTGACCCTCGTCCTGGTCATCCTGCTGTCACGTCGGCGCCAGGTCCTCGTGGGCTGCAGTCTCGGTGTGGCCGCGTCGGCGGCGCTCGTGGCGACGTGGCTCATCGTCGTGGTCGGCGTCGAGCACGTCAGGAGCACGCTGGACTTCACGGCCGCGTACCAGGCACAGCGCATCAGCCATTCGACGAGGCTTCACAACGCGTGGGAGTTCTATGC
This sequence comes from uncultured Nostocoides sp., assembly GCA_937907685.1. Lineage (GTDB taxonomy): Bacteria > Actinomycetota > Actinomycetes > Actinomycetales > Dermatophilaceae > Fodinibacter. The sequence continues at coordinate 74,713 of CALCXF010000017.1, read as the reverse complement.
CACCACGTTCTCGTCGACGCCAGTGCTCATCGCTGTCGCGCTCGCGGTGATGGCGAGCCTTCCACCGCTGGCCATCCGCCTTCGCGCGCTGCTGGTCGCCGTGGTGCCCCTCGTGCTCGCGCCGACGGCCGTCCGTGAGATCCCCGAGGGAGCTCAGTCCGAGGTGCCCATGACCGGCATGACGAGCGGTGTCCTGGCCCTGGTCCTCGTCGGTGTCCTGCTGCTCCCCGCTGCGGTGTGGGCCGTTCAGATGCGCGGCGCACGCCGCCCCGGCTCCGGCGCGGACAGCTCGGACCGGGTGGACCGCTTGGAACCCAGGATGGTCGAGGGAACCTCGAGGGCGGACGCCGCGCCGGCGGCCAGCCTCAGGCCAGCCGGTCTGGGTGCCCTGCTGGTCGTCGGGGTCCTGCCCTTGGCAGTCCAGGCACCGCTCATCAGCTCGCTGACCTCGTCGTCTCCGCAGTGGGGGGCGGTCGCCGGCGCCACGGCGCCTGCCCTGTTCGCGGTGCTCGTCGCGACGGGGTCGCTGGCGCGCACGGCCTCGGCTGGCTGGTGGGTGGTCGCCGCCGTGACGTCGACCGCGGTGCTGTTCGCGACGCACACCACCCAGCCCTTTCGGGACCTGGCTCCGTGGCGGCTCTCGGACCGGGTCGACAGCGGCGCGGCCACCGGCATCCTTGCGAGCAGCGAGATGCACCGGGAGGCCGAGCGGGTGGAGAAGGCCGTGGCGAGCTGTCAGCGAGACGGGGACGGCCTGCTGGCCTACGGCGTCCCAGCCGCGTTCGCCTTCGCCGACGGGCCGATGGACACGAACATCCTGTGGCTCGGGGCGTTCCGCGGCGCCAACCAGGCCGCGGTGGACTGGATCGAGCGAACCGACAGGGAGCCGGCATGCCTCCTCGTCTCGACGACGTACCTCGACCTCGCCGGACCGGACCCCGGCAGCAGGACGGCGTCCGACCCGCTGCTCCGGTGGATCGAACCTCGCTATCGCGTGGTGCCGCAACCCTTTCCGGAGTTCGTCGTGATGCGTCGCCTCGGTCAGTGACGGAGGTGGCGGCCGCGTGATCGGCAGACCGGCCGCGTCCGCCGCACGGCACCCCGCCCGATACACTCCGGGAACACCGTTTCCCGCCTGGAGGACCGATCGTGAGCTCACTGCAGGTTGAACTCGTCGCCGCCGACCGCAAGGTCTGGGAGGGCGAGGCGAGCCAGGTCAGCGCCCGCTCGATCGAGGGAGACCTGGGCATCCTGCCGGGTCACCAACCGCTCCTCTGCGTGCTCGCCGAGGGCGAGGTGCGGGTCAACTCCGGTGGCAGCTGGCGATCGGCGCAGATCGACGGAGGGTTCCTCTCGGTGGACCATGACCGGGTGACGATCGTCGCCGAGTCCGTCGACGCCAGCGGCATGGGCTCCTGACATCGAGGGCAGGGGACCGCTCGGATGACGCCTCTCGCCGTCGCCGAGCTGGCTCTCGCCCTCGTCGTCCTCCTCCTCGTCGGCGCGCTCACGTTCGTGTGGGCGCGTCGACGCTTCATCGCCGGCGACGGGCGTCCCGTCATGCTGTGCGCGCGCCGGGACCGGCCGATGGCCCGGTGGCGCCTCGGTCTCGCGCGGCTGGGGTCCGACCGGTTCGAGTGGTTCAGCGTCGTGGGCCCCTCCCTGCGCCCGGAGGTCTCCTGGGCGCGCGGGGAGCTCGACCTCGGCGTGCCGACGCCGTTGCGCGACCCCATCCCCGGTCTCGTCGACCCGGTGGCGGTCACTGCGCGCGCGGGGGCTCGGGCGTGCGAGTTCGCCTTCGTCCCGGCCGCCTACACCGCTGTGCGCGCCTGGCTGGAGTCCGGCCCGCCGGGATACAACACCAACGTCGCCTGAGGCCGCCACCGCCCGCGCCAGCGTGGATGGCGGACGGCATCCAGGAGGTGCGGCGGTCAGCCGTGCTGGTCCGGTGGGGTCTCGCGGCCGCCGCCCGGGGACCAGAGCACGTCGCCACCCGGGAGGTTGGCGCACCGGGCCAGCACGAACAGCAGGTCGGAGAGCCGGTTGAGGTATGCCGCGGTGACCGGGTTGACGCCGCCCTGGCCACGCGTCTCGCCCGACTCCGTGCCGTACGCGTCGAGCGCCGTCCAGACCGAGCGTTCCGCGCGGCGCACGACCGTGAGGGCGAGGTGGAGGTGCGCAGCGCCCGCCGAGCCCCCAGGGAGGATGAAGGACCGGAGCTTCTCGAGCCGCTCCAGGTAGCGGTCGCAGTCGGCCTCCAGCTCGGTGACCCACTCCTCCTTCACCCGCAGCGGTGGGTAGTCATAGGAGCGCTGGAGGGGGGTGGACAGGTCCGCCCCGACGTCGAAGAGGTCGTTCTGCACCCGGGTGAGAACAGCGCGCACGTCGTCGGGCAGCTCACCACAGGCCACGGCGACGCCGATGGCGGCATTCGCCTCGTTGGCGTCCGCGTATGCCGCGAGACGGGGGTCGGTCTTGCGTGTCCGGCTCAGGTCACCGAGCGCGGTGGTGCCGTCGTCGCCGGTACGTGTGTAGATCCGGGTGAGGTTGACCATGGGTCAAGCCTTGCAGACGCCACCTCGGGGCCCACCTGGCACCAAACGGACATTGTCCGTTCTTTGCCGGTTCTTTACCCGAATGGGGGAGACGCCCAGCCGGTCCGGTCTGTTCAATGGAGGCACATTCAAGGGAGAGGGGGCACCGTGGGGGACCGGGGGAAGGCCATCGTGGCCATGACGGAGCACCACGACGACCGCGGGTGTCACGTGACACTGCGCGGTCAGCTCGATGTCCGCACGGTGGCGGACCTGAGGCTGCGGCTGCACGGGCTCATCGCTGGGGGGAGCTCACCCGTGCTGCTGGACCTCGGTGAGGTCCACGTCGCCGACGCGACGGGGTTCGGGTTCATCGTCGAGTTGCTGCGCCGGTCGAGGGTGGCCGGGCGCCCGCTGCGCATCGTCGCTGCGGACGACCGCACCCGGCGACTGCTGCGCCGAGCGCGGCTGAGCCGCCTGCTGGCAGGACCGCCGGTCGACGCGCGCGCCCTCGCCGCCGCGGCCGGTTGACCCGCTGACCCTGGTGCCACCCGGCGGCGGCGGCGCCTGCCGTTGGTGGTGGGCGGCCACCGTGGCTCAGCGGTCGTGTGGGCACTCTCACCGTGTTCGCTGCTTCCGGCGCGACGAACGACGCGGCTAGCGTTCGACGCATGTCCGAGAGCACCGAGGCCTCCCGTCGCGAGCGCGACCGCCCGTGGGTGATGCGGACGTATGCCGGTCACTCGAGCGCCGCCGCGAGCAACGCCCTCTACCGACGGAACCTCGCGAAGGGCCAGACCGGGCTGTCGGTGGCCTTCGACCTCCCGACCCAGACGGGGTACGACCCCGACCACGTGCTCGCTCGCGGAGAGGTCGGCAAGGTCGGCGTGCCCATCACGCACATCGGCGACGTGCGGGCGCTCTTCGCCGACATCCCGATCGCGCGGATGAACACGTCGATGACCATCAACGCGACCGCGATGTGGCTCCTTGCCCTCTACCAGGTGGCCGCGGAGGAGCAGGCGGAGGCGGCCGGTGACGACCCGGTGCAGGCCGTGCGCGCCCTGTCGGGGACGACGCAGAACGACATCATCAAGGAGTACCTGTCGCGGGGCACCTATGTGTTCCCGCCCGGCCCGTCGCTGCGCCTCACCACCGATGTCGTGGCCTACACGGTCGCCGAGATGCCGCGGTGGAACCCCGTCAACATCTGCAGCTACCACCTGCAGGAGGCCGGGGCGACTCCGGTGCAGGAGATCGCCTTCGCCATGTGTACGGCCATCGCCGTCCTCGACACGGTTCAGGCCTCGGGTCAGGTGCCACCCGACCGGTTCGGTGAGGTCGTCGCCCGAATGTCCTTCTTCGTCAACGCGGGCGTGCGCTTCGTCGAGGAGATGTGCAAGATGCGCGCCTTCGTCGAGCTCTGGGACGAGCTGACCAGGGACCGCTACGGCGTCGAGGATCCCGCACAGCGCCGGTTCCGCTACGGGGTCCAGGTCAACTCGCTCGGGCTCACCGAGGCGCAGCCAGAGAACAACGTCCAGCGCATCGTCCTGGAGATGCTCGGCGTCACCCTGTCCAAGGACGCCCGGGCCCGAGCCGTGCAGCTGCCGGCCTGGAACGAGGCACTCGGCCTGCCCCGGCCGTGGGACCAGCAGTGGTCGTTGCGCATGCAGCAGGTGCTGGCCCACGAGTCGGACCTCCTGGAGTACGACGATCTCTTCGACGGCTCCGCCGTGGTTGCCGCCAAGGTCGCCGAGCTCGTCGAGGGCGCTCGGGCGGAGATCGACCGGGTCCAGGAGCTGGGGGGCGCGGTGCCCGCCGTCGAGGGCGGCTACTTGAAGTCCGAGCTCGTGGCATCGCACGCGCTGCGCCGACAGCGGATCGAAGCCGGCGAGGACGTCGTCGTGGGCGTGAACCGCTTCCAGACCACCGAGCCGAACCCGCTGACGGCCGACCTCGACGCCGCCACCCAGACGGTCGACCCTGACGTCGAGGCGCTCGCGGTCGCCGCCGTCCGCCGATGGCGAGAGGAGCGCGACGCCGAGCCGGAGGGACGCCAGCGAGCGGCATCCGCGCTCGCCCGGCTGCAGGCCGACGCGGAGGGTCCGACGAACCTCATGGCCGCGACCCTCGAGTGCGCCCGCGCGGGGGTGACGACGGGGGAGTGGGCGGAGGCGCTGCGTGGCGTGTTCGGTGAGTTCCGTGCCCCGACGGGGGTGTCTGGCTCCGTCGGCGTCGGCGGGGGGTCCGAGGCGCTCGCTGATGTCCGTGCACTGGTCACGCGCACCGGCGAGGAGCTGGGCGAGCGGCTGCGGGTGCTCGTGGGCAAGCCCGGCCTCGACGGGCACTCCAACGGCGCGGAGCAGGTGGCCGTTCGTGCCCGAGACTCCGGCTTCGAGGTGGTCTACCAGGGCATCCGGCTGACTCCCGAGGAGATCGTCGCGGCCGCCGTGGCCGAGGACGTCCACCTCGTCGGTATCTCGATCCTCTCGGGGTCGCACATGGAGCTCGTGCCCGAGGTGCTCGACCGGCTGCGAGCGGCAGGTGCCGGAGACGTGCCGGTCATCGTCGGGGGCATCATCCCCGAGTCCGACGCCGCTCGGCTCAAGGAGCTCGGCGTCGCGGAGGTCTTCACCCCCAAGGACTTCGGGCTCAACGACATCATGGTCCGCTTCGTCGAGGTCATCCGCGCATCCCGCGGACTGTCGGTGGACGTCGTCACGCCCGCCCCGGCGTGACACGAGCGCGGCGGGTAGCGTGCCGGACATGGCCCTGCACTGCGCCGCAACGCTGCTGCTCGTGAGCTCGCGCGACGTCTCGGGCGCCGAGGAGCCGGGGCTCGCCGCGACGTACGGGCCCTGGCAGGGGGATGCGGACGTCATCGCGGAGCTCCAGGCGATCGCGGACCAGCACCGGGGCGAGCGTGTGCTCGTGACGCTCGCGCCGGACGCGCTCGCGGGCGTGCTCGCGCACCTGGGGAGGCCCTCGGCCTCCGACGGGGCCGGTGACCGGCTCCGCCTGGACGTGGGCGACGACGGCTGGGCCGTCACTCCCTGGGCCGCGGCCTGACGGCCGTGTGCCTACCGCCGCGACCTACCGCCGCGGCCTGACCGCCGCTGCCTGACCGTCGCGCCCTCAGGGCCGGCCACGGGCCGGCTCAGAACAGCCGGTGCTCGCTCCTGTCGATGCCCTTGAGCGTGTCGTAGTCGAGGACGACGCAGCGGATGCCGCGGTCCTCCGCGAGGGTGCGGGCCTGGGGACGGATCACCTGGGCGGCGAAGACACCGGTCACCGGGGCGAGGTGCGGGTCGCGGTTCATGAGCTCCAGGTAACGGGTGAGCTGCTCCACCCCGTCGATGTCGCCCCGCCGCTTGATCTCGACCGCGACGGTGGCGCCGCTGCCGTCCCGGCAGAGGATGTCGACCGGCCCGATGGCGGTCATGTGCTCACGGCGGGTGAGGCTCCAGCCGTCACCGAGCGTCGTGATGTGCTCGGCGAGGAGCCTCTGGAGGTGGGCCTCCACGCCGTCCTTGACGAGACCCGGGTCGACGCCGAGGTCGTGCGAGCTGTCGTGGTGCACCTCGTGGATCCGTACCCGCAACCGGTCCTCGGACTTGGCGTGCTGGACGACCCAGACAGTGGTCACGCCCTCCTCCGCCTCCGCACGGTCGGGCTGGACCTCCGCCAGCGCGCAGGGGGGCGACATCCAGTTGAGCGGCTTGTAGGACCCACCGTCGGAGTGGACGAGCACCGAGCCGTCGGCCTTGACGAGGAGGAGACGCGTGGCGAGGGGCAGGTGCGCCGAGAGCCGCCCCTCGTAGTCGACGCTGCACGTCGCGATCACCAGTCGCACGACGGGTCACCCTACCGACCAGGATCGGCTCGGATTCGTCCGCACATCCGTTGCCTGAGGTGGGTCACCGGGCGCACACTTCTGGTGAGGTGAGGCCGATGAGGGCAGCCCTGCTGGCGGGCGCTCTCGTCGTGCTGCCCGGAGCCTGGTTCATCGCCCAGGGCGAGGCCTTGCGCTGGTTCCTCGAGGGTGAGCCGCCTCGGGTCCTCCGCCCGGCGGTGGAGGGTGCCCGACGGCTGTACCGGCGGGTCCGGCCGGCCCCTGTGGCGGAGCAGCTCCCGACCGTGCTGCTGTGCCTGGAGCTGCGCCGCCTGGAGGCGGAGATCCGCCGGGTCGAGGAGGGCGACGCGCCACACCGGGCGATGCGGCTGAGGGCCGTCCTCGCGGCGTACGACCACCTGCTCCTCCAGCTGTGCGAGCGGCTCGACCTGCCCACGGATGTCGGCCTCCCCCCGCTGCACTCCGGCGAGCGGCTCGCGATCGAGGCAGAGCTCGTCGCCGCCGGTCAGGACTGGTGACCCGGCCGCACACGGTCGGCGCTCAGGATCCTTGCCCGTCCCGGCGTCGGGTGTGAAGCGTCACGCCCGACGGGTCTCGTCGGCCCTCGGCGCCTCTGCAAGGATCGCCGACATGACACGGACCTTCACGAGTGTGGGTGTGATCGGACTCGGCACGATGGGTGCCGGGATCGTGGAGGTCTTCGCCCGCTCCGGAATCGACGTCGTCGCTGTCGACGTCGACGAAGCGGGGGTCGAGCACGGCAGGCAGGTGCTCGGCGGCTCCACCGGACGGGCCCTGGCCCGCGGCAAGCTGACCCAGGAGGAACACGACGCACTGCACCGGCGGGTGAGGTACACGACGGACCTCGGTGACCTCGCCGACTGCCAGCTCGTCGTCGAGGCCGTCCCGGAGCACCTCGACCTCAAGAAGGAGCTCCTCGGCCGCGTCGACCAGGTGGTCTCGGCCGACGCCGTCCTCGCGACCAACACGTCGTCCCTGCCGGTCACCGAGATCGCCGTGGCGACGTCGAACCCCAAGCGGGTCGTCGGCATGCACTTCTTCAACCCCGCGCCGGTGCAGCAGTTCGTCGAGGTCATCCGCACCGTCATCACCGCCGACGACGTCTTCGAGGACGTCAAGGCGCTCGCCGAGCGGCTGGGCAAGAAGCCCGTCGTCGTCGGGGACAAGGCAGGGTTCATCGCCAACGCGCTGCTCTTCGGCTACCTCAACCACGCGGTGTCGATGTACGAGAGCCGGTACGCCAGCCGGGAGGACCTCGACGCGGCGATGCGCTACGGCTGCGGTTATCCCATGGGCCCGCTCGCGCTCCTGGACCTCATCGGTCTCGACACGGCATACGAGATCCTCGACACGATGTACCGCCAGGGCCGCAACCGGCTGCACGCCCCCAGCCCGATCATCAAGCAGATGGTGAGTGCCGGCCTGCTCGGCCGCAAGAGCGGGCGCGGCTTCTACACGTATGCCGCGCCGGGCTCGCCGGAGGTCGTGCCGGACCCGCAGACGCCGACGGGCGGCCCTCCCGCCGGCGTGGAGCTGCGACCGGTGCGCAGCGTCGGGGTGGTCGGCTCAGGAACGATGGCGACGGGCATCGTCGAGGTGTTCGCCACCGCCGGGTATGCCGTGACGTACGTCGGGCGTGGCGAGGAGAAGGTGGAGCGGGTCAGGACGGCCGTCGCCCGCAGCACCGCCCGCCAGGTGGAGAAGGGACGGATGGGCGCCGAGGACGCCGACGCCGTGCTCGGGCGGCTCACCGGAGCCACGACCCTCGATGCCCTCGCCGAGGTCGACCTCGTCGTCGAGGCCGTCACGGAGGAGCTCGGGGTCAAGCAGGAGCTGTTCCGTGACCTCGACCGGACCTGCCGGCCGGGCGCCATCCTCGCGACGACCACCTCCTCGCTGCCCGTCATCGACTGTGCGAAGGTGACCTCCCGGCCGGAGGACGTCATCGGCATGCACTTCTTCAACCCCGCCCAGGTCATGAAGCTCGTCGAGGTCGTGCACACGGTGACGACCGCCCCCGACATCACCGCGACGGTCCAGGACCTCTGCGCCAGGGTCGGCAAGGTGGCGGTCACGTGCGGGGACCGCTCGGGGTTCATCGTCAACGCCCTGCTCTTCCCCTACCTCAACGACGCCGTGCGGATGCTCGAGGGCAACTACGCGAGCGCCGACGACATCGACACGGCGATGAAGACCGGCTGCGGCCTCCCCATGGGGCCGTTCGAGCTGCTCGACGTCGTCGGGCTCGACGTGTCGCTGGCCATCGAGCGAGAGCTCTACACCGAGTTCCGCGAGCCCGGCTACGCGCCGACACCGCTTCTCGAGCACCTCGTGACCGCGGGCTACCTCGGGCGCAAGACCGGCCGCGGCTTCCGTACCCACGGCTGAGCACGGCGCCCACCGGCCTCTGCGTCAGACCCGGCGCCTGTCGAGATCAGGCAACACGCAGATGCAGCCGGGCCACCGCCTGCGTGTTGCCTCCTCTCGACAGGTTCCTCAGGTGATGACCAGGGTCGAGGGGTCGAGGTTCAGCGCGCGAGCGAACCGCCGGAGGGTCGTGGTCCTCCGTGCGCGATCGACGAGGTCCTCCCGGAACAGCTCCAGGACGGTCCATCCTTCGTCTCCGAGCAGGCCGCTGCGATGCGCATCGCGACTGCGTGCGGCGATCCCCGCGTGGACGGCGCCCTGGTACTCGCCGACCACCCGCTGCTCCCGCCAGACGAGGTCACCCTCGGCCAGCCACCCGCCGTCGTCGGCGTGTATCGGTCCGTTGACCTCCGGTTCAGGGAACCGGGCGTCGTGGAACATCAGGCGGGCCCTGCTCTCCATCGGAGACCGGACACCGGCGCGCACGAGGGACAGGGCCGTCATCAGCATCGTCTTGTGGCGGGGACGAACCCGCGCCGCCAGCGCATCCGCTAGCGGCTGCACGGCATCCGTCACCGGCGAGCGCGGTTGGATGCCGGGGGTGCGGCGGGCGACGACGTCACCGGCCACCACGAGGTCGTCCCGGCCGAGCCCACGGTCGACGACTTCGCCGAGGTCGACCCACGTGTCGGCGAGTGACGTCACGGGGAGGCCGTGGACCGTCGTCGTCACCCGACGCTCCTTCCCCCGGTGACTGATGCAGCCGCCGCGCTCGATGCACCCCTTCCCGGTGGCACGCATGACGTCGAGGGCCACCTGGTCCTCGAGCGGCGCCGGCAGCGGGATCCCCCAGATCTGGGCCGCGCTCACGTGCGAGAACACGCAGTCGGTGGGCAACGCGAGGGCGAACGCCCGGGCCCGCTCCGTCGTCGTCGCCGCGTCCGCCAGTGCACGCACCGTCTGCGTCTGCCGGAGCAGCGACGCCATGCGCCACTGGTGGTCTCGGAGCCCGAGCTCCCGCGCCGCGCCCAGTGACACGGGCCCCGGCGGGAGCGGCGGTAGCTCGGGCGGCGGCATCCATCGAGGGTGCCCGGAGCCGCGCCACCCGCCCCGGCGTCATCCACAGGACTGCGGCCTCGCGCGTCGAGATGAGGCAACACGCAGGCTCGGTGCCCCGCCACGTGTGCGTGTTGCCTGATCTCGACGGGGACCGGGAGAGTCAAATGGGCCACAGTTCTCGGGAGGCCGACGGATAGGTTGGCCGGGTGAGCAGCTCCACGCCGTCACTGCCGGAGCGCGCCCGGGTCGTCGTCATCGGGGGCGGGGTCATCGGCACCTCCATCGCCTACCACCTCGCGCACCTGGGGGTGACCGACGTCCTCGTGCTCGAGCGGGACCGCCTCACCTCCGGCACCACATGGCACGCCGCCGGCCTCATGACCTGCTTCGGGAGCACGAGCGAGTCGAGCACCCGGCTGCGCCTGGACTCCCGTGAGCTCTATGCCGCTCTGGAGGCCGAGACCGGCGTGGCGACCGGTTTCAAGCCGGTCGGGCTCATCGAGGCTGCAGCAGACACCGACCGCCTCGAGGAGTATCGCCGCGTAGCGGCCTTCCAGCGCCACGTCGGGCTGGAGGTCGAGGAGATCGGCCCGGGGGAGATGGCCGAGCTCTTCCCCCTCGCGCGTACCGACGACCTGCTCGCCGGCTTCTACGTCCCCGGCGACGGACGGGTCAACCCCGTCGACCTCACGATGAGCCTCGCCCGGGGCGCCCGGGCAAAGGGCGTGCACATCGTCGAGGGGGTGCGCGTCGAGTCGGTCCTCACCCGCGGTCGCGGCCTGGTCGACGAGGTCACTGGGGTGCGCACCGACGCGGGTGACGTCGAGTGCGACGTCGTCGTCAACTGCGCCGGCATGTGGGCGCGCGAGCTCGCCGAACGCAACGGCGTCGTCGTTCCCAACCAGGCGGCCGAGCACTACTACCTCGTCACCGAGCAGATCGACGGGATGAGCCCCGACGCACCCGTCTTCGAGGACCCGGCCTCCTTCGGGTACTACCGCGAGGAGGGCGGCGGCATGATGGTCGGTCTCTTCGAGCCGGTCGCCGCGGCATGGCGGGTCGACGGCATTCCGCCGGGCTTCTCGTTCGGTGTCATCCCGCCCGACTGGGACCGCATGGGCCCGTTCGTCGAGCGGGCCATCGCCAGGGTGCCGGTGGTCGAGACGGTCGGCATCCGCACCTTCTTCTGCGGCCCCGAGTCCTTCACCCCCGACCTCGCCCCTGCAGTCGGTGAGGCGCCCGGCATCCACGGCTACTTCGTGTGCGCCGGCCTCAACTCGGTGGGGGTCCTCTCCGCCGGCGGCCTGGGCCGGGTCGTCGCGCACTGGGTGGCGACCGGTCGCCCGGACGTCGACGTCACCGGCTTCGACGTCGCCCGCTTCCGCTCCTGGCAGCTCCACCCCCGACACCGTGCCGAACGCACCGCCGAGATCCTCGGCACCGTGTATGCCGCCCACGTCCCCGGCGTCGAGCTGACCTCCGCCCGTGGAGAGTTCCGCTCACCGGTCCACGACGAGATGGTGGCTGAGGGTGCCCGGCTCCGAGACGTCAGCGGGTGGGAGTCCGCCGACTGGTATGCCGGTCGCGGCGTCACCCCGGTCGCCGCCCCGGGGTGGGGGCCCCAACCGTGGTTCGTCCAGTGGGAGGCGGAGCACAGGGCCGTCCGCGAGGCGGTCGGCCTGATGGACATGTCGTTCATGGCGAAGTTCGCCGTTCGGGGTCCGGATGCCGGTGCGGTGCTCGACCGGCTCAGCGCCGGTGCGGTCAACCGCGCCGACGGCGTCATCACGTACACGCAGTGGCTGAACGCCGGTGGTGGCATCGAGGCCGACCTCACGGTGACGCGTCTCGCGGCCGACGACTTCCTCGTCGTGGCCTCGGACACCTCGCACGGGCGCGTCCTCGGGTTGCTCCGCCGCGGCGTGGGGGCGGCCTCGGCGACCGTCGAGGACGTCACCACCGACCTCGGGCTGCTCACCGTCCAAGGCCCATCGTCCCGGGCCACCCTCGCGGCGCTGGCGCCCGACGTCGACTGGTCGAGCGAGGCGTTCCCGTTCCGTGCGGCACGCCGGCTCGACCTCGCCGGCATCCCGGTCCTCGCGATCCGGATCACGTACCTCGGCGAGCTCGGCTGGGAGCTCTACGTCCCCGCTGCCGAGACGGCGAGCGTCTGGGACTCCGTACGGAAGGCCGGGGAGCAGCACGGCATCCGACCGGCCGGGCTCAAGGCGCTCTCCAGCCTGCGGATGGAGAAGGGCTACCGCGACTTCGGCCACGACATCGACAACACCGACGACGTCCATGGCGTCGGCCTCGGCTTCGCCGTCGCGCTGGACAAGCCGGGCGGCTTCACGGGGCGGGAGGCGACCCTCGCCGCCAAGGAGCGGGGCACCCCACACCACCGGCTGGTCCAGGTGCTGCTCCAGGACCCCGAGCCGCTCATGGTCCACGCCGAGCCGGTGCTTCGCGACGGCGTCGTCGTCGGCTACGTGCGCTCCGCGTCCTACGGGTGGACGCTCGGGGGTGCGGTCGGCCTGGCGTTCGTCGGAGGCCACGGGCCGGTGACGACGGAGTGGCTCGACGACGGGACGTGGGAGGTCGACGTGGCGGGCACCCGGCATCCGGCTCGGGTCTCGCTCCGGCCGATGTACGACCCGACGAGCACCCGCGTCACCACCTGACGCCGGAAGGCGCCGGTGCGTCGTCTGGGACCATGGGTCGCATGCCCCGAGCCAACCGCCGCCGCCGGGACCTCGACGCCCGGCCGCTGGGGGCGTCGAGCGAGGTGACGACCGAGCCGTATGCCGGCCGGTCCTGGTACGTGCGCCGGCTGAGCGGCGCGTCCGCCACGCGCGCCTACCGGTGCCCCGGTTGCCACCAGGAGATCCGCGTGGGGACGGCGCACGTCGTCGTGTGGCCGGCCGAGGGAACAGGCGGCCTGGAGGACCGCCGCCACTGGCACGCCCGATGCTGGGGCACGCGACACGCCACACCACCGGGCCACGGCACCCGCCGCTGACCGCGGTGAGTCAGACGCGGCCCTGGCGGGGGACGAGGACCTCCTCGTAGAGGAGCAACATGCCCGCTGCCACCGGGATGGCGAGCAGAGCCCCGATGACGCCGAAGAGCGTGCCGCCGATGAGGGCCGCCACGACGGTCACCGCCCCGGGAACCGAGACGGTCCGCTGCATGATGCGCGGCGCGATGACGTAGTTCTCGAGCTGCTGGTAGACGACGTAGTAGATGGCGGCGACCAGCGCCTTGGTGGGGTCGGTGAACAAGGCGATGAGGCACACGAGGAAGGCCCCCAGCGTGGCACCGACCATGGGGATGAGGCCGAGGAGGCCGACCGCGACGGCCAGCACCGCGGCATACGGGATGCCGAGCACGGTCATCATCACCCACGACAGCACCGCGTTGATGGACGCGACGGCCACCTGGCCGAGGGCGTACGAGCCGGTCCGTCGCATGATCTCCTCGGACAGCGTGCGCACCCTCAGCCGGCGGGAGGCGGGCACCGTCGCGAAGGTGGCGTGCTTCATCCGCGGGAGGGTCGTGAGGAAGTACAGCGTGAGCACGAGGACCGTGAAGACCTGGAACACGCCGCTGATCACGGCACGGCCGGCCCCGAGCACACCCCCGAGCACGCCGGAGATGAAGGCCTCGTCGGTGGCGCGCTTGCGCACCTCCTCCTCGACGCGTCCCACGAGGTCGTAGTCCCGGTCGAGCTGGCGGACCCAGCGGGAGTCGAGCACCTGCTGTGCGTAGTCGGGGGCGTTGCCGGCCAGCTCGGAGCCCTCGCTGACGACCGGAGGGATGATGACCAGCCCGATGAGCCCGAAGACGGCGAGCAGTCCGGCGAAGGTGATCGCCACCGCGCCCGGTCGCCGCATCCCCCGCCCGGTCATCCACTGGACGACGGGGTCCAGCGCCAGGGTGAGGAACACCGACACCACGAGGATGGTCAGGGTGGTCTGCAGGCGCCCGAGCAGCCCCCAGAGGGCGATGGCGATCACGGCTCCGAGGGCACCGAAGAAGCCCAGGTAGAAGGGTGAGTGGCGGTTCAGGGGGCGGCCGACGACGCCGTACGGCGTCTGTTGGCCGTGACCGAGCCGGTCGGCGGTGTCCGGGAGGCCCCCGGACACGGGGCCCAACGGAGCCCGCCCGTCGGTGCCTGCCGACTCCGCGTCGGCGTGCTGTTGCTCCTCGGTGAGCGGCCCGTTCTCCTGCGCCTCCCGGACGGCCGCGATCCGGTTGCTCTCCTGCAGCGCAGCCCGCTGGCGTCGCCGGAACTCGGCCCACCGGTTCACCGGTCCGTACAGTCTCGACCTGTCCACGCCCACCTCCGGCCCTCACCCTAGTGGTGGGTGGCGTCGCTGCTCAGGCGTCGCGGAACCGGTTGATCGCCGCCTCGAAGGGCGCCCGCTTCTGCGCGTCGGAGACCCCGAGACCCTCCTCCGGCGAGAGCGTGAGTACCCCGACCTTGCCCGAGTGGGCGTTCCGGTGCACGTCGAGGGCGGCCTGGCCGACGTCCTCGAGCCGGTAGGTCCGGCTCAGCGTGGGATGGATGAGGCCGCGGTCGATGAGCTCGTTGGCCTCCCACGCCTCGCGGTAGTTCGCGAAGTGGCTCGACACGATGCGCTTGAGGTTCATCCAGAGGTAGCGGTTGTCGTACTCGTGGAGGTACCCCGACGTGGAGGCACAGGTGGCGATCGTCCCGCCCTTGCGCGCGACGTAGACGCTCGCGCCGAAGGTCTCGCGACCGGGATGCTCGAAGACGATGTCGACGTCGTGCCCGCCGGTGAGGTCGCGGATCCGCTTGCCGAGCCGCTGCCACTCGGACGGGTCCTGCGCGGTGCCGTCCTCGTTCCAGAACCGGTAGCCCTCGGCGGAGCGGTCGATGATGAGCTCGGCGCCCATGGCCCGGCAGAGGTCCGCCTTCTCGGGTGACGACACGACGCAGACCGGGGTGGCGCCGCCGGCGAGGGCCATCTGGGTGGCGTACGAGCCCAGCCCTCCGGACGCGCCCCAGATGAGCACCCGGTCACCGAGCTTCATGTGGGCGCCGTTCCGCGAGATCAGCTGCCGGTATGCCGTGCTGTTGACCAGCCCGGGGGATGCCGCCTCCTCCCACGTCAGGTGGGTGGGCTTGGGCATGAGCTGGTTGGCCTTGACGACCGCGAGCTCGGCGAGCCCCCCGAAGTTCGTCTCGAAGCCCCAGATGCGCTGCTGGGGGTCCATCATCGTGTCGTCGTGGCCCTGGGCGTCCTCGAGCTCGACGGAGAGGCAGTGCGCGACGACCTCGGTCCCGGGCATCCACTTGGTCACGCCGGGACCCACGCGCAGGACGACGCCCGCGAGGTCGGACCCGACGACGTGGTAGGGCAGGTCGTGGCGCTTGGCGAACTCCGACGTGCGGGCATAGCGCTCGAGGAAGCCGAAGGTCGGCACCGGCTCGAAGATCGATGTCCACACGGTGTTGTAGTTGATGGCGCTCGCCATGACCGCGACGAGGGCCTCGCCGGGCGCGAGTTCCGGGACCGGCACCTCCTCGACGTGGATCGAGCGGCGCGGGTCCTTGTCCCGCGTGGGGACCCCCGAGAACATCTCGACCTCGTCCCGGTGAACCGTCGCCGCGCGGTAGGTCGAGGGGACCGGCATCCCGGCATAGGCCTGCCTCGAGCGGTCGCCGGAGAGGATGGCCTCGAGGATCTGGTCCATGTGGTCGTGCTCCTTTGGGCGGGAGGCGGGTGGGGCTCTGTCGGCGGACACCACGGCGAACCTAGCGGCCGGGCCACGGGTGGCCGGAGGCGTATGACGGCCCTCACCGCGTGATGCCGCTCACGGGCGCGCCGGGACGCCGACCTGCCTCCCGGCATACAGTGCGATCGTGCCCCCGACGCCAGTGTCCCGCCGCCGGGCGCTGCTCGGTGGCGGCGCGGTGCTCGCGACGGTTGCAGCGGGGGGAGGCATCGCGCTGTACCGCACGGGCCGCGCCGAGGTGCCGCTCTACAGCGAGACGGTGGCGTTCGCGGCCCCCGGTGTCCGCGAGCTGGTCCCCGCCGGACGGCTCGACGCGGTGGTGCCGGGGACACGGGTCCTCGCCGCCCGGCGCGACAGCGGGCGGCTCCTCGAGGACGAGGACCGTTGGCTCGAGGTCTGCGCTCCCTGGGTGCGACGCGGCCTCGACGCGGATGACGACCTCCTCCGCTCCGCACTGCTGGACCTCCGGGCGCTCTCGGTCGGCCTCCCCGTCTCCGTCGCCGGCTGGACCGACCGGTGGCGGTACGCCTGGCCCCGGGACGTCTCCTTCGTCGCCTCGGCCCTCGCCCGAGCCGGGCACCCCGAGCACGCCGCGGCCCAGCTGGAATTCCTCCAGCGGGTCCAGCGGTCCGACGGATGGTTCGAGGCCCGCTACGACATCGGGAGCCACCGGGCGCCGGACGACCGGGCGGCGCAGCTCGACGGATCCGGCTGGGCCGCGTGGGGCGCGAGCCAGCTCGCCGCTGCCGTTCCCGACCGTGCGGTCGAGCTGCTGGCGCCCCTGCGGCCCATGCTCGTGCGCTGCGCGCGACGGCTCCTGGCCTCGCTCGACGTCACCACGGCGCTGCCGCCGGTGTCGTCGGACTACTGGGAGCTCGTCGAGGAGGTGCTCACCCTCGGCACGGCCGCTGTCGTCCTCGCCGGGCTGCGCAGCGTGACCGACGTCCTGCCGTTCGTCGGGGAGATGGCCCTGCGCGACCGCACCGGCGCGGCCGCGGACCTCCTGGCCGGTGAGGTTCGTCGACGGTTCGGCCCGCACGGCTACCCGCGGCTGCTGGGCGGCTCGGCTGCCGACGCCGCCGTGACGTTCCTCGTGGCCCCGATCGGTCCCACAAAGGTCGACGTCGAGGTCCTCACCGCGATCGAGCGCGCCCAGGCGGCGTTGTCGCGCCCGGCCGGCGGCCTCGCGCCCGGTGCCGCGTGGAAGGAGGACGGGATCAGCTGGACACCGGAGACGGCACTGTTCGCGGCTGCCTGGGCCGCCACGGGGCACCGCTCCAAGGCGGAGTCCCTCCTCCGCTGGCTCGGTGACCATCGCACGGATGCCGGGTCGTTCCCCGAGAAGGTGCTCCACGACGGGCGCCCGGCCGCGGTCGCGCCGCTCGCGTGGACGGCCTCACTCGTCGTCATCGCGCGGCACGAGCTCGCTCGGCCGTGAGGCCGCTGCGGACTGACCCCTCGGGCCCGGTAGCCGGGAGGCGAGGGTGGCTCGTCGCCCTGCGCGAGGCAATCGAAGGGCCACCGGCCAACCCTCGCTGAGCGGGATCGCAGCACCCGGAGCTCACTGCGGCCGGGCACCACGGACGGGGGACAATCGACGGCATGCAGCGCTCGGTCGGTGAGCCCGACAACTTCTACGCGGTGCCGGAGCTCGCTGACCACTACGACGCGGACAACGCCGGGAGGCCCGACCTCCCCTTCTACCTCCGGCTCGCCGGCCGCATCGCGGCGAGGCGCGTGGTCGACATCGGTTCGGGAACAGGGCTGCTGTGCAGGTCGTTGGCTGCCCGCGGTCACGAGGTGATCGGCGTCGAGCCGCAGCTCACCATGCTGGACATCGCTCGCAGGCAACCCGGGGCGTCGGCGGTGACATGGGTGCACGGGACCGCGGGTGACCTCCCGGCCGGCTGGGCGGAGCTGGCGGTCATGACCGGGCACGTCGCCCAGTACTTCCTCGACGACGAGGCTTGGCGGCTCGTGCTGACCCAGAGCCGCCGCTCCCTCCGCCCCGGCGGGCACCTGGCCTTCGAGATCAGGAACGCGTCGCTCGAGGAATGGCGGAGGTGGGCGAGCGATGAGCCGGGCGCGACGTCGGCGGGGACCGTGCGGGCCGACGTGCACCGAGAGGGTGACCTCGTCACGCACACCGACCACTGGGTGCAGCACCGCCGGGAGTGGACCACCCGCGAGACCCTCCGCTTCCCCTCGTGGGATGACGTGACGAGAGGGTGACCTCGTCACGCACACCGACCACTGGGTGCAGCACGACCAGGAGTGGACCACCCGCGAGACGCTCCGCTTCCCCTCGTGGGATGACGTGACCCGCGGACTGGCGACCACGGGGTTCGTCGTCGAGGAGAGCTGGGGTGACTGGACCGGCGAGCCCATCACCCCGGCATCCCCAGAATGGATCGTCCTCGCCCGGGCCTCCGACGCAGGTGACGGCTGAGCGTCCGACCGTCCCGCCCGGCGCCGGCGGCTCGGCCTGCCCGCGGCGGGCCTAGTGTCCCGCGCCCCCGGCATCCCCAGAATGGATCGTCCTCGCCCGGTCCTCGGGCACAGGTGACGGCTGAACGTCCGACCGTTCCGCCCCGGCGGGCGGCCCAGTGTCCGCCAGGCGGCGGGCCTAGGCTCCCGCCCCGGTGGGCGGCTCCACCAGCTCGACGAGGATTCCGCGCGCGTCCTTGGGGTGGATGAAGTTGACCCGCGACCCGCTGGTGCCGCGGCGAGGCGTGTCATAGAGGAGCCGCATCCCGCGCTCGCGCAGCGTGGCGCTCACGGCGTCGAGATCCGCGACGCGGTATGCGAGCTGCTGGATGCCGGGCCCGCTGCGGTCGAGGAACTTCGCGATCGTGGACTCCGGCGACAGGGGCGCGAGCAGCTGGATGCACGAGCCGGAGTCCCCGACGCCCATCATCGCCTCGCGGACGCCCTGCTCCTCGTTCGTCTCCTCGTGGAGCAGCCGCATGCCGTAGGTGCGCTGGTAGAAGTCGATCGCGTCGTCGAGGTCGGGCACCGCCACGCCGACGTGGTCGATGGCGGTGAACAGGTCGGTGGGGACGGCGCGCGTCATGGCTCCACCCTAGGCACGACCATCCGGGTCAGGCACGAGCCGTTGATCACACCGACGACCGCGCCCGTGACGGCCAGGGTGACGACCACCCGTCGCAGGGCGAGCGCCTGCGCCCCGGCGAGCACCGCCGCGGCCGCCACCGGCCCTCCGTCCCGTCCCACGAGGAGCCACCCCAGCAGGCCCGTGCCGCCGAGCCCGACCACCTCACCGAGGGTGCTCGCGAGCACCCATCGACGCAGGAGGTCGGAGCGGCCCACGACTCCAGCGTGGCACCACCCGAGGCCGTGGACGAGGAGGGGTGGCGAGGGTCACCGGAGCGTGGGGGTGGCGGCGGGCGGTGCCCTCGCTAGAGTCGAGGACGATCGAGACCACGACCTGGAGGCCACGTCCCATGTCCACCGACCCGACCGTCATCGTCGCCGGCGCCCGCACCCCCATGGGACGGATGAGCGGCTCTCTCAAGGCCTTTCGCGGCTCGGACCTCGGAGGCTTCGCCATCTCGGGCGCGCTCGACAAGGCTGGCGTCGCACCCGAGGACGTCGACTACGTCATCATGGGCCAGGTTCTCACGGCCGGAGAGGGGCAGATCCCGGCTCGCCAGGCGGCCGCCAAGGCCGGCATCCCGATGACCGTCCCGGCGCTCACCGTCAACAAGGTGTGCCTCTCCGGCATCGACGCGATCGCGCTCGCGGACCAGCTCATCCGGGCCGGTGAGTTCGAGGTCGTCGTCGCGGGCGGTCAGGAGTCGATGACCAACGCACCGCACCTCCTCGAGAAGAGCCGGGAGGGCTTCAAGTACGGGGACGTGACGTTGCACGACCACATGGCCCAGGACGGCCTGTGGGACGCCTTCACGGACCAGGCGATGGGCCTGCTCACCGAGACCGCCAACACCGGCGACGTCGCGTTCACCCGAGAGGAGCAGGACGAGTTCGCCGCGCGGAGCCACCAGCTCGCGGCGCGGGCCTGGAAGGACGGCGTGTTCGACGACGAGGTCGTCTCCGTCTCGATCCCCCAGCGCAAGGGCGACCCGCTCGAGTTCCGCACTGACGAGGGCATCCGGGCTGACACCACCCCCGACTCGCTGGCCCGGCTGCGCCCCGCCTTCTCGAAGGACGGCACGATCACCGCGGGGTCCGCCTCGCAGATCTCCGACGGGGCGTGCGCCGTCGTCGTCATGAGCAGGTCGCGAGCCGAGGAGCGTGGTCTCCAGTGGCTCGCCGAGATCGGTGCCCACGGTGTGGTCGCCGGCCCCGACTCGACGCTCCAGAGCCAGCCGGCCCGCGCCATCGCCAAGGCGTGCGAGCGCGAGGGCATCGCCCCCGCAGACCTCGACCTCGTCGAGATCAACGAGGCGTTCGCTGCCGTCGGGCTGGCCTCCGCCAAGGAGCTGGGGATCGACCCGGAGAAGGTCAACGTCAACGGCGGGGCCATCGCGCTGGGCCACCCGATCGGCATGTCGGGTGCGCGGATCACCCTCCACCTCGCCCTCGAGCTCCGGCGTCGGGGCGGTGGTGTCGGTGTGGCGGCGTTGTGCGGCGGCGGCGGACAGGGCGACGCCCTCGTCGTCAAGGTCCCGGCGCGCGGCTGAGCAGGCTCCCCAGATCCCGCCGCGCACGGTCGACGTCCCCTCCCTCGTCGCTGCGGCGAGGGAGGGGAGGCCGCGTGCGGTGGCCCGGCTCATCTCCCTCGTGGAGGACGGTCATCCGGCACTGCGCGAGGTGATGTCGGCGCTCGCGACGCACACGGGCCACGCCCACGTCGTGGGCGTCACGGGAGCCCCCGGCGTCGGCAAGTCGACGATGACGAACGCGATCGTCACCGCATACCGGTCCCGTGGGCGGCGCGTCGGCGTCCTCGCCGTCGACCCCTCCTCGCCCTTCTCGGGCGGCGCCCTGCTCGGTGACCGCATCCGGATGACGGAGCACTCCGCCGACCCCGAGGTCTTCATCCGCTCGATGGCCTCCCGCGGACACCTCGGGGGGCTGTCCTGGGCGGCGCCGCAGGCGCTACGGGTGCTCGACGCGGCCGGCTGTGACGTCGTCGTGCTCGAGACCGTCGGCGTGGGTCAGTCGGAGGTCGAGGTCGCCGGCACCGCCGACACGACGGTGGTCCTCCTCGCCCCCGGGATGGGCGACGGCATCCAGGCCGCCAAGGCCGGCATCCTCGAGGTCGCCGACGTGCTCGTCGTCAACAAGGCCGACCGAGACGGGGCGGACCGCACGGTGCGGGACCTCCGCCAGGCCGTCTCGATGCTCGTCGCGTCCGACCCGACGACATGGCGGCCGCCGGTGGTGCGCGCGGTCGCGGCCACGGGGGACGGCGTCGAGGCCGTGGTCGCGGCCGTCGAGGAGCACCTGTCCTTCCTCGGGACCGACGGCGTACGAGCCCGCCGGGCGCGTCGGGCGGCGACCGAGATCCAGGGCCTGGCGCTGGACGCCCTGCGTGCGAGGGTCGGCGGCCTGCCCGGCCACGTCGGGCTCGACGCGCTTGCTGCCGAGGTGGTCGCCGGCCGCCTGGACCCGTATGCCGCGGCCGACCGCCTCGTCGAGTCCGTCACCTGAGAGCCCCGGTCGGGCAGCATGGGCGGGTGCGCCCCCGCCGAGAGCCGATCCCCGACGCGGTCGGGCTCGACCTCCGGACCAAGCCCACGATCTCCGGCACGCTCGTCACGCTCCGCCCGTTCCGCGAGGGCGACGCCGAGGTCATGGCCGAGATCCTCTCCGACCCGGAGGTCCGGGCGCTGACCGGCAGCGTGGCCACGACCGTCGAGGCGCACGCGGGCCAACCATGGGACGAGCTCCTCGTCGAGTGGTACGCCACCCGCAGCGACCAGCCGGACCGCCTCGACCTCGCCGTCGAGGACGTGGCCTCCGGGCGGCTCGTCGGCGAGGTCGTCCTCAACGAGCTCGACCGGCAGGACCGCAGCTGCAACCTGCGCGTCCTCGTGGGCCCCGCGGGCCGGGGTCGAGGGCTCGGCACGGAGGCCGTGGGCCTCGCCACCGGCTACGGGATCGAGCGGCTCGGGCTGCGGAGGATCACCCTCGAGGTGTTCGCGCACAACCCACGGGCACGGCGCGTCTACGAGAGGGTGGGGTATGCCGTCACCCGTCTGCGTCCCGGCGCCCTCGTCTTCGACGGCGCCGCGGTGACCGCCGTCGACATGGCTGTCGAGGCGGAACGCTGGCAGGGCTTCCCGCCGCCGGATGGCTCGGCAGGCCCCGTCGATGCTTCCGGGACCTGACCCGCGAGTGGGGTCCGAGTCCCCCGGTAGCGTGTGCCCGCGCAGGCCCGGTCGCGAAGGAGAAGGGTGAGCAGACGATCCCCGACGTGGGCCGCGGTGCGCTACCGCGGCAGCCAGTCCGTCGCGCTCGTCCTGGTCTCGGCGCTCGTGACGACGTGCGCCGTGTTCGCGCCCCTGTTCGTCCGGACGCTCGAGCAGGGTCTGCTCAGGGCCGCTCTCGTCGAGCGGGACGTCGCCGACACGACGGTGGTGGTGCGCGCCTCGCGGACCGGGACCGACTCCGCCGTGGGGCCGGCGGACCTCGTGGGAGTGCTCCCCGCCGAGGCGGGACGGTGGTTCGGCGACCCGGTCGGGATGCTCACGGCCGACACGAGCCTGCAGCCGCAGGACGGCCGGCAGCCCTCACCTCTGCGCCTCGTCGCGCGGGATGCCGCGTGCGACCACGTCGAGGTCACATCCGGCCGCTGTCCCGAGGAGGCGGGCGAGGTCCTCGTGTCGGCGGCCGACGCCGAGTCGTGGGGCTGGGAGGAGGGTCGGCGGTTCGCCGTGCCCGACCCGTCCGCCACCGCAGCGGGGGACAGCGCGGCCACCCCGGTGACGTTGACGCTCGTCGGCGTCTACCGGAGCCGGCCGGACCCCGGCTACTGGCTGCGCACGACGGTCGACGGCAAGTCAGGCTTCCCCATCGGGCAGGGGGACTCGATCGTCCCGGCGGTCGACGACTTCCTCACGGCCTCGGCCACGTTCGACAAGGGCTGGGCCGAGGCGGCGGCATCCGCAGAGTTCCCCCTCGAGCGTGAGCGGGTGTCGCTGGCCACGCTGCCGGAGATCCGCGACTCGCTGTCCGGTCTCGACCGGACGCGCGAGGAGGTCTCGGTCTCGAGCCCGGTGCCGGGCCTCGTCTCGGCGGTCGCCGCCGGTCGCACCATCGTGCGGACGCTGGTGCCACTGCTCCTGGCGCAGCTTGCCCTTCTCGCCGTGACGGTGCTCGCGCTCGTCGCCCACGCGGTCGTCGAGCAGCGCCGCCCGGAGGTGGCTCTCGCCCGGCTGCGCGGGCGGAGCCGGGAGGCCGGCAGTCGGCTCGTCATGGCGGAGCTCGCGCTCACCGTGCTGCTGGGCGTGCCGCTCGGGGTGCTCATCGCCCTGGCCGGGGGCGAGGTGCTCCGCCGGTTCGTGATGCCGCGCGGGGTGCCGCTCGAGCTGCGCTGGCCCCTCGCGCTCGCTGCCGTCGTGGCGGTGGTTGCGTCGCTCCTGGCCGTCTACGCGGCGGCCCGCCCTGTTCTGCGGGAACCGGTGGCGTCCCTGCTGCGGCGCATCCCACCGTCGGTGGCCAAGGGTCTGGGGGTGGTCGACGTCGTCGTCGCCGTGGTGGCCGCTGTCTCCGTCGTCGGCCTCATCAGTGGTGACGTCGACGGTCCCTCCGCTCTCCTCACACCCGTTCTCCTCGCGCTGGCCGTCGGCCTCGTGGGTGCCTGGTTGCTGCGCCGTGTCGCCACCGGTGCCGGCCGCCGGGCCCTGGCCCGTGGTCACCTGGCAACCGGTCTGGCGGCCCTCTCGCTCGCGCGACGACCCGCGCTGCGCCACGTCCTCGTCGTCGTGACGACCGCGACCGCCCTGGCGACCTTCGCGGCCAATGCCGTCGTCGTCGGCGACCGCAACCGGGCGGCGCGGGCGCAGCTCGAGCTCGGGGCTCCTGCCGTCCTGGAGACGAGGGCGACCGAGCCCGCAGCCCTGGCCGCGGCGGTCGACGCGCTGCCACCTGAACAGCGAGGGCTGGCGACACCCGTCGTGGTTCTCCGGCCACGGGACCCCTCCGCCGTGCCCACGCTTCTCCTTCGCCCCGACGAAGCACGAGGCGTGGGCTATCCCGTGATCCCGGGTGGGTCCGCCGACGTCGCCGCCCTCGTCCCTCCGGTCGTCCCGAGCCTGCAGCTCGGCGATGGCGTCCTGACGGGCACGCTCACCTGGGAGCTCGACCAGTTCCGGTCAGGTGACGAGCCGGTGGGAGAGGCCCCTCCCGATGCCAGTGGCATCCCCGGCGGGGACCTGTCCGTGGCGCCGACGCCGCTCATCGTCGGCATCACCGTCACGACACCCGACGGCACCACACTCGACCGGGAGCTGGCGCAGGTCGAGCAGTCGGCTCGCGGCCGGACGACGGTGCGGGCTCCGGTGCTCTGCCCCGGCGGGTGCCGCCTCGCCGGCATCTGGCTGCGGAGCACCGACCCGTGGCTGGACAACCTCACCGGTCGGCTGGAGCTCACCGGCCTGTCGCTCGACGGGAAACCGCTCGACGTCGGGGGTGGTGACCGGTGGCTCCCGGCCGACGTGGACGTCGATGGCGGGACCCAGACTCTGACCGGGTCGGGCTCCGACCTCGTCATCGACTTCGACAACACCGGTCGCCGGGTGCTCTCCCGCTGGGCGGACGTCCCCAGCCCGACGCCGGTGATGCTCGCCGGGCGCCCGCCCGCCGATGCCAGCGGTGACGACTTCTCCCTGGTCGGTCTGGGCGGCCGGCCGGTGGCAGCGCGGGCCGTCGACCACGTCGACGCGCTGCCCGTGGTTGGGAGCCGCGGCGCCCTGGCCGACCTCGACGCCCAGCTGCGCCTCGGGGGGCCGGCCCCACCCGGGTCCTCGCTCGCCGTCTGGCTGGGGTCGCCGGATCCCGGCCTCGTCGCGGACGTCTCCCACGCCCTCACCGCCCAGGGGATCCCGGTGACCACCGCGACGACGATCGAGGAGGCACGCGGGCGCTACGAGCGCTCGGCGACCGGGTGGGGACTGCTCCTCGGGGTGTTCACCGGCATCGTCGCACTGCTCGTCTCCGGGCTCGTCGTCGCTGTCGTTGCGGTCACCTCGTGGCGAGGAGTGGCCCGAGACCTCGCCGGCCTCCTCGTGTCCGGCGTGCCTCGGCCGGTGATCGCCCGGGCCGTCAGGGGTGAGCAGCTGACGATGGCCCTGGCCGGCGTCCTGCTCGGGACGGCGTGCGGCGTGGCCGGGGCGGTGCTCGCGATGCCGCTCGTCCCGATCTTCGACAGGCCGGCGGTCGTGCCGGTCCCGGACCTCGCTCCTGCCTGGAGCGCCATCGGCCTCACCGCCGTCACTGCCCTGCTCGTGCTCGGGCTCGTCGCCGTGCTGGCCGCCCGTGCCGTCGTCTCGCGTGCGGTGCCGGAGCGCCTCCGGGAGTCGCTGTGAGCGCGGGCATGCGCGTCGTGACGCGTGGCCTGGTCCACATCTACCGGGCCGAGGGCCACGACGTCGCCGCCCTGTCGGGCATCGACCTCGTCGTCGCACCCGGGGAGCGGCTGGCGCTGCTCGGTCCCTCCGGCGCCGGAAAGTCCACGCTGCTCACCCTCTTCGGCGGCCTCCTTCGACCCAGCGCGGGGCGCGTCCACGTCGGCGAGCATGATCTCGCGCGGATGACCGAGGCCGACCTCGACCTCCTGCGCGGGACTGAGATCGGCATGGTGCTCCAGGGTGCGGCACGCAACCTCCTGCCCTACCTCACGCCCCGGGAGAACGTGACCTTCGCCCAGGCAGCCGCCAAGGGGCGTGACCGGGAGCTGCCCGCCGCCGCGGAGGTCCTCGCGCTCGTCGGCATGCCTCTGGAGTCCGTCGACGCGCCCCTCAGCCGGCTCACCCCGGGCGAGCTGCAGCTGGCGGCCGTCGCGGTGGCGGTGTCCTGTCGGCCGGGGCTCCTCCTGGCGGACGAGCCGACGAGCCAGCTCGACCACGACGCGAGGGACGTCGTGCTCGGCGCGCTCGCTCACGTCAACGCCGTCTGGGGAACCACGGTCGTCCTCGTCACGCACGACGCCGAGGTCGCCGCGCGGATGCCGCGCACGATCACGATCCGTGACGGCCGGGTCGGCGCCGAGGGGCGGGCCGGTGAGGAGTTCGCGGTCGTCTCGGCCGACGGCTCGGTGCCCCTTCCGCCGCACGCGCTGGCGGCGCTTCCTCCCGGCTCGTTGCTGCGCGTGCACGCGGAGGACGGTCGCTGGGTGCTCCTCCCGGAGGAGGAGGACGCCGGTGCCTGAGCGCGCTGTGGACGTGGAGGGAGTGGTCGTGCGCTTCGGGTCCGTGACGGCCCTGGCCGGCATCGACCTGCACGCGAGGACCGGTGAGGTCGTCGCGGTGGTCGGTCACTCGGGCGCGGGCAAGACGACGCTGCTGTCGGCGGTGGCAGGCATCGTGCTGCCGGACGCCGGAAGCATCACGGTTCGTGGCCAACCGATCGACGGTCTCCGGTCGGCATCCTCTGCGGGGGTCGCGGTGGTGCCGCAGGGCAACGGCCTGGCGGCCGTGCTGAGCGCCTACGAGAACGTGCTCATGCCACTGCTCGCTCGAGCGGTCGAGCCCGGTGCGGCGGCGGCGCGGGCGGCGGAGGCACTCGACGCCGTGGGCCTCGGCGAGATCCACGGTCACCTCGTCGAGGAGCTGAGCGGTGGTCAGCAGCAGCGAGTCGCCGTGGCACGTGGTCTGGCGCTGGCCAGCCCGGTGCTCCTGGCCGACGAGCCCACGTCCGAGCTGGACCACGCCAGCCGGGCGGTCGTCCTGACCCTCCTGCGGGCGAGGGCCGAGGCGGGTGCTGCGGTGGTCATGACCACCCACGACCCCGAGGCGGCGGAGGCGGCAGACCAGGTGCTGCACCTCGACGACGGTGAGCTCGTGCCCGGCTGACGTCGGCAGTCAGTCCGGCCCGACGGCGGTCGGTTCGGCGACCGCCGGATCGAGGCCGGTCGGCTCCGCCAGCTCCTCACCCTCGAGCGGGATGGCCGACGGGACTCCGGCCGTGATGCGGCTCCCGTCGGCCCGGGTCCCACCCGTCTGCGGACGCTTGCCGAGCGTTCCGGATATCCGCGGCCCATGGCCGTCCAGCGGGATGACGACCGGCTCGCGCTCGTCGACGGCGTACGTCTTCCCGCGGACGTCGACGGGCACCGGGAGGTCGCCGGCCTCCGTCTCCAGGGTGAGGTCCGTCGGCGTCAACGTCGCGCGCACCCTCGTGCCGCGCCAGGTGACCCGGAAGGTGAGCGACTCCCAACCGTCGGGAAGCCGAGGGTCGAACGACAGCCGGCCGGCGTGGTCGCGCATGCCCCCGAACCCGTTGACGAGAACGCACCACACGCCGCCGGAGGAGGCCACGTGCAGGCCGTCGACCGTGTTGCCGTGGCGGTCGGCCAGGTCGACGAACAGCGCGTCGACGAAGTACTCGAAGGCCACCTCGTGGTAGCCGACCTCCGCTGCGATGACCGACTGCACGACCGCCGACAGCGTCGAGTCACCGGTGGTGATCGGGTCGTAGTACTCGAAGTCCTTGCGCTTGTCCTCGCCGGTGAAGCGATGCCCCTGGAGGAAGAGGGCGAGCACGACATCCGCCTGCTTGAGCACCTGGAAGCGGTAGATGACGAGCGGGTGGTAGTGCAGCAGGAGGGGCTTGAGCTCATCCGGCGTCCGGCTCAGGTCCCACACCTCCCGGTCGAGGAAGAAGTCGTCCTGCGGATGGATCCCCAGGCCCTCGTCGAAGGGGATGTGCATGCCGGCGGCGCACGCGGCCCACTCCCTCAGCTCGCCGTCCGAGAGGCGCAGCCGCTGGGCGATGCGGGCGAACTGCTCGGGCTCCTGACGGCGCGCCCACTCCACCCAGGCGACGGCCTGCTCGAGGTTGTACCTCGCCATGACGTTGGTGAAGAGGTTGTTGTTGACCACGGTGGTGTACTCGTCGGGCCCGGTGACCCCGTGGATGTGGAACGACCACTCGCCGTTGTGCCGCCAGAACCCGAGGTCGGCGTAGAGCCTGGCCGTCTCGACGAGGATGGGGAGCCCGTCGCGCACGAGGAAGCCGACGTCACCCGTGGCGTTGACGTACTGGACGAGGGCGTGCACGACGTCCGCGTCGATGTGCACCTGCGCGGTGCCGGCTGCGTAGTAGGCGGAGGCCTCCTCGCCGTTGATGGTGCGCCAGGGGAAGAGCGCCCCGCGCTGGCTGAGCTCCCGGGCGCGTTCCCGGGCCGCGGGCAGCATCCGGCTGCGGAAGTGCATGAGGTTCCGCGCGAGATCGGGCCGGTTGTAGGTGAGGAACGGCGTGACGTAGACCTCGGTGTCCCAGAAGTAGTGGCCCTCGTACCCGGAGCCGCTCACCCCCTTCGCCGCCACACCGTGGCCGTCGGCCCGACCACTGGCCTGGGCCAGCGTGAAGAGGTTGAAGCGGATGGCCTGTTGGGTCGCGTCGTGCGCGGCATCCGTGGACACGAACTCCACGTCGCTCGCCGCCCAGTACTCGTCGTACCAGGCGCGCTGCTCGGCGAGCCAGTGGTCGATGTCGTACCGGGCGGCCCGGTCGAGGGTGCGCCGGCACCGGTCCGAGAGCTCGCGGACGGGCAGGCCGCGCGAGGTGTGGTACGCAACGGTCTTCTCGATGCGCAGGGTGCTGCCGGCGCGCGCGTCCACCCGGAAGACCATCTTCGTGAGGTCGGGGTCGGCGCCGACCACGACCTCGTAGGGGTCAGGGGTGCGCAGCACGTGGTCGGCGGCGACGACGAGGGTCATCCTCGAGTTCGCGCACTGGTAGCCGAGCATCATCCGGTCGTCCTTGGCCATGTGGATCCGCGGCTGGAGCACCCGGGCCTCGAAGGCCCCGGCCTTGCGCGGGTCCGCGTGCACGCCCTTGGTGTCCGTCTGGACGTGGTACTCGTCCTCACTGTCCTGCCGGTTGAGCAGCTGTGACGAGACGACCACCGGGGCGTCGCCCGAGAGCATCGTCACCTCCAGGGTCAGCACGACGAGGTGTCGCTGGGTCATCGACGCCATCCGGGTGGTGTCGACCCGCACGAGCTTGGCGGAGGGGGTGCGCCAGATCACCGAGCGCCGGAGCACACCGTCACGGAAGTCGAGGCTGCGCTCGTAGAACTCCAGGTCGGCGGTGCCGATGACGAGGGGCTCGTCGTCGACGTACAGCTTGATGAGCTTGGCGTCCGGCGCGTTGACGATGGTCTGCCCCGTGCGCGCGAAGCCGTAGGCCGACTCGGCATGGCGGATCGGCCAGGTCTCGTGGAACCCGTTGACGTAGGTGCCGTGCTCGAAGGCGTGTCGCCCCTCCTCGGGGTTCCCCCGCATCCCGATGTAGCCGTTGGCCACCGTGAAGAGGGTCTCGGTCACGCCGAGGTCGCTGCGCTCGGGATCACACTCGACGAGTCGCCACGGATCCACGGGGAACCGGCTGCGGTCGAGTGGGTCGAGGGGGATCCGCCCGTCGCTCACGCGAGCTCCCGGAGGTCTGTGACGACGACGTGCGCCCCTGCGGCGGTGAGGACGTCGGCGCCCGCCCCACGGTCGACGCCGATGACGAGGCCGAAGCCACCCGCGGCGCCCGCTCGCACACCGGAGACGGCGTCCTCGACGACCGCCGAGCGCGCGGGCGTCGTGCCGCACTCCTTCGCGGCGTGGACGAAGGTGTCCGGTGCCGGCTTCCCCGCGAGCCGGAGCGAGGTGGCCACCCGGCCGTCGACGACGGTGACGAAGCGTCCGGCCAACCCGGCCGCCTCGAGCACGGCAGGGGCGTTCACCGACGACGAGACCACGGCGAGCGGCATCCCCTGCTCGCGCAGGAGGTCGAGGAGCTCGACCGAACCCGGGTAGGGCTCGACGCCGTCGCGGGCGAGAACCACGTTGAAGGCGTCGTTCTTGCGGTTGCCGAGTCCGCACACGGAGCGGGCGTCCGGAGGGTCGCTCTGGTCGCCCTCGGGCAGTCGGATGCCGCGGGACGCGAGGAAGTCCCGGACGCCGTCGTAGCGCGGCTTGCCGTCCACGTGGGCGAAGTAGTCGGCGTCGGAGTACGGCGAGGTGTCCGCGGTGGGGTCGTCCCACTCCGCGAGGAAGGCGCCGAACATCTCCGCCCAGGCGCGCATGTGGACCTCGGCCGTCGGCGTGAGCACACCATCGAGGTCGAAGAGGACCGCGTCGTGATCCCGCCACGCCACGGTGTTGGAGCCGCTCATGCGGTGAACGCTAGGGACCGCGAGAGCGCTTGCGCAATGCATCCGAGGGACAAGACCGACAGGTGGTCCTGCCGGGGCGGGACTCGGGTGGTCCCCCGTCCTTCCGACGCTCCACTAGCGTGCTCGCTGTGAGCCAGCCCGTGCGCCTGCCGTTCGACCCGATCGCGCGGGCCGAGGAGCTGTGGCGAGCCCGGTGGGGAGACGACTCGCGCTCGGTGGCCATGGCCAGCGCCACGTCGATCATGCGCGTGCAGCAGCTGCTCCTCGCGCGCTTCGACGCCATCGCCGGCCGGCACGGTCTCACCTTCGCCCGCTACGAGGCGCTCGTCCTCCTGGCCTTCAGCCGCGCGGGCCGCCTCTCGATGTCGCGTATCGGGGAGCGGCTCATGGTGCACCCGACGAGTGCGACGAACATCGTCCAGCGGCTCGCGGCGCAGGGTCTCGTCGAACGGGTGCCGAACCCCGAGGACCGGCGAGGGGCCTTCGCCGTCATCACGGAGGCCGGTCGGGACGCCATGGAGCTCGTGACCGCGGACCTCGAAGCGGTGGAGTTCGGCCTGGGGATGCTCGACGAGGAGCAGCACGCCACGCTCTTCGCCCTGCTGCGCGCGGTTCGGATCGGGGCCCGCGACTTCGACGCCTGATCCACCCGGCGTGTCGTGCGTCACGCCGGGTGCATCATGGGATTTGGCCGGTGCCGCGCGCGTTTGTCATGGTGTAAGGCCACTCCCGAGCCGGGAGCCCACGCCCGGACGCTCCGGAACCCGAAGGACACCACCCCATGCTCACCATCGTCACGCGCGTCGCGGGAGCGCTGCTGGCCCTGCTGGGCCTTGCGCTCACCGCGGTCGGCGTCTGGTTCGCGACCCAGCTGGGGACCTCCGGGACCGCCGAGTTCTCGGCGAGACCCGACACCGACGACCCCGTGATCATCCGCCCCGACGTGCTCAACCGAGTCGATGCGGACGTCGTCGTCACCGCCACGCCCGCCGAGGGGGGCTCGGTCTGGATGGCGCTCGCGAACCCCTCCGACGCCTCGGCCGTGATGGGCGGGGGCCGCCACGTGGACGTCACGGGTGTCGACGTCCAGGACTGGGCACTGCGGACGAGTGTGCGGGGGAGTGGCGAGGTCGCCGAGCTGGGGGCGGCGGACCTCTGGCGGCTCCAGGAGGACGAGGAGGGCCCCGTCACGCTCACCGTGCGTCAGGCGAGTGCTCCGGAGACCCTCGTCGTCCTCGCCGACGGTTCGCCGCTGCGCTCGCTCAGCCTGTCCGTCACGAACA
The DNA here is from genome assembly GCA_937907685.1 of uncultured Nostocoides sp. Classification (GTDB taxonomy): domain Bacteria; phylum Actinomycetota; class Actinomycetes; order Actinomycetales; family Dermatophilaceae; genus Fodinibacter. The sequence goes on along the minus strand of CALCXF010000017.1, from coordinate 43,513 downwards.
AGACGTGGTTCGTCGAGGCCGTCATCGCGGCGCTCGTCGGCCTGTTCCTCCTCGTCGCCGGAGTGACCCTGCTCTTCTCGCGACGCCGCCCGGACGGGACGGGTCAGGCCGAGGAGCCGGAGACGTCGTCGCCGGCTGAGATCGGCGAGGCCCGCACCGCGACGCCCGGACGCCATGGTGCCCGCGGCGGCACACGCGACGCCGAGGAGGTCGCCCGATGAGCGACCGTTGCGCCCACCTCACTCCTTCCGGAGGCCCCCGCCACCGCCAGACGCCTGGCGGGATGACCACGCGGAGGCTCCTCGCTACCGGTCTGGCCGGTGCGCTGCTGCTCACCGGCTGCGGAGCCCAGGACGCCCAGGACGCCCTCGTCGGCATCAAGGCGGCGCCCCCCGAGCGAACCGAGTCCGCGCCGCTCGACCCTGAGGGCGCGGCGGCGATCGCGGCCCGCCTGGTCGCGGCAGCAGAGGCCCCTGTCGACGGTGATGCCAAGGCGGCGGCGAAGGCCCGGGCGCAGGTGCTTGCCGGTGACGCACTCACCGTCGCCAACGCGCAGGCCGCGCGCGCTCCCAAGGCGGTGGCGACCACCGAGCTGGCGGCCCCGAAGGCACCGACCGTCGTGGCGCAGTCGGCCGGGCGGGCCTGGCCGCGCGCGATCCTCGCCGCCACGCTCGAGGAGGACACCAACACGCAGTTCCTCCACGTCCTGATGTCGCGGAAGCCCGAGGAGCCCTTCCGGATCACCGCGAGCGTGCCGATGTTCGGTGGTGCCGAGCTCCCGGCGCTGGGGGACTCGACCAACGGGGCGCCTCTCCTCGACACGGCGACCAAGGAGGGTCTGGCCCTCGCGCCTGCGGCTGCAGTGGCGGCGTACGCCGCCGCGCTGGCACACCCGAAGCCCAAGGCCACCGAAGCCGTCGCCGTCGACGACCCCTTCGCGACCGGCCTGCGCACCACGGCAGCCGCTCAGACCAAGGCCCTCGGCAAGCTCGGCACCCTGACCCAGGTCCATGCCCCACTGCTGGAGAACGCCGTGACGTTCCGGCTCGCCGACGGCGGTGCCGTGACCTTCGGTCTCCTTCGGCGCACCGACACGATCGCCGTCAAGCCCACGGCCAAGGAGCTCGTCCTGCCGGCCGAGTATGCGAAGGTCACCGGCAAGAAGAAGGTCACCAAGACCCTCACGCTGCAGAACCTCCAGCCCTTCGTCATGGTCGTGCCCCCCACCGGCAAGGCCGAGGTCATCGGCGCCACCGAGCTGCTCGTGTCCGGCAAGGGCCAGTGACATCGCACCCGCCCACCCTTTGACAGAATCGTGACCATGAGCGAGACCACCCCGCCCGCGGGCACCCGCGGCGCCGTCGACCTGTCCGCCGTCGCCGGTACGACGACGTCCGACCCAGCAGGCGCCGGCGGCGGGATGCCGGTCGGTCCGGCCCCGGGGCCGACCGCCTCGGCCCAGCCGAGCGTGCCGAACGTTCCCCGAGGTCTGGTCGTCGAGGTCGACGCCGACACGTTCCAGGAGGCGCTGGCCCGCACCCTCCAGGTCGCCGGCGTGCTCGTCCTCTGGTCCTCCGCCCATCCGCAGACCCGCGAGCTCGTCGACACCGTCACCAGGGTCGCCGCGACCCTCGGTGGACGCGTGCTGGTCCTCACCGCCGACCTGTCGGCCTCGCCGGAGCTGCTCCAGGCCTTCCAGCCGCTGCTCGTGCAGGCGTTCGGCCAGCCCTCGGTTCCGGCGACGTTCGGGTTGCTCCAGGGCCAGCCGGTCCCGCTCTTCCCCGGCGTCCAGCCGGAGTCCGAGGTGCGAGCCGTCCTCGAGCAGCTGCTCCAGGCCGCCGTGCAGAACGGGATCACCGGACGGGTCGACCTCGGTGACGTCGACGGTGGCGAGGAGTCGGACGAGCTGCCGCCGCTCCACCAGGAGGCGTTCGACGCCATCGAGCGCGGCGACCTCGCCGCAGCCACGGCGGCCTACGAGAAGGCTCTCGCCGCCGACCCCAAGGACCACGACGCCGAGCTCGGGCTTGCCCAGGTCCGGCTCATGCAGCGCACGGCCGGTGTCGACCTCGCTGCTGCCCGAGCCGCTGCTGCCGCCGACCCGGGGGACGTGGAGGCGGCCACCACCGTCGCGGACCTCGATGTCCTCGGGGGGCACGTCGAGGACGCCTTCACCCGGCTTCTCGACCTCGTGCGGACGACGACCGGGGAGGACCGGGAGCGGGTCCGCAGCCACCTCCTCGAGCTCTTCTCGGTCGTCGGCGCGCAGGACGAGCGCGTCCGCAAGGGTCGCACCGCATTGATGAGCGCCCTCTTCTGACCGGTGCCACCCCAGCTACTCGACGACCACGTCCGGTTCCGGCTCGACCTCGAGGACCCGGACGTCACGGCGGTCGTCCTCCCGGCTCGACCTCGAGGACCCGGACGTCACGGCGGTCGTCGTCCAGTGCGATCGCGCCGTCCTCGGGCCTCGCGAGCTCCGGCGGGATATGCACGGGTGGGTCCTCGACCTCCCCCGCCCGGCCCTCCAGCGCATCGAGTACCGGTTCGCCGTCGCGTGGGGTGACCACGTCGAGGTGGTGCTGGACCCGGCGAACCCCGCGACCGTGCGCACGGCGTTCGGCGACCGCTCGGTCATGGAGATGCCCGGGTACCACCCCCCGTGGTGGCTCTCCGCCCCCGGGGTGCCGGGGACGCTGGAGCCGCACACGTTCTCCGGGGAGACCTCGCACGAGGTACCGGTGACGGTGTGGAGTCCCGCGGACCTCGCGAACGACGAGCCCGCCCCGCTCATGCTCGTGCACGACGGCGCCGAGTACGACCAGCTGGCCGGCATCACGGCCTACACCGGCGCGATGGTCGCTGCGGGGCACCTGCCCCCGCACCGGGTCGCTCTCGCCCACCCGGTCATCCGCGACTCGTGGTACTCGGGGTCGCCGCAGTACCTCCGCACGGTCGCCGATGCGGGCCTGGACCACCTGCAGCGGCGGTATGCCGTGCGCGGTCCGGTCGTCGTCGTGGGGGCGAGCCTCGGAGGGCTGACCGCAGTGCTCCTCGGGCTGCTGGCCGCCCCCCGGGTCGGAGGGGTCTTCTCGCAGTCCGGCTCGTTCTTCCAGGCGCGCCACGACGGGAACGAGAGCGGCTACCGGTACTTCGGGCGGATCGCCCGGCTCGTCCAGACGGTCCTCGACACCCGGCACGCGGAGCACCCGCTGACCGTCGGCATGACCTGCGGGGCGCTCGAGGAGAACGTGGCGAACAACCGCGACATGGCCGCGGCCCTCCGCCGGGCGGGACACCACGTCACCCTGCGCGAGGTCCCGGACCTCCACAACTACACGGCATGGCGCGACAGCCTCGACCCGGGCCTCACCGAGGTGCTCCGGGCGGTGTGGGCACCGGTGGTTGCGGGCGGCTGACCCGACCGGCAGGGTGTGGTCGCATGGAGACGTCGAGCGTCCGCCTGCCCGTCCCGGGTCACGACGCGGGCCTCGAGGTCGTCCGGTACGGCGCGTGGGGGCGACCCGTGCTCCTCTTCCCGTCCGAGGCCGGCGCGGCTCGGGACGCGGAGGGCAACGGCATGGTCCACGCCGTCCGTCCGCTCATCGACGCCGGCCGGGTGAGCCTGTTCTGCGTCGACTCCCTCGACGGCGGGTCCTGGGCCGACAACGGCGTGCCGACCGAGGAGCGGGCCCGTCGGGCCCAGACCTACACAGCCGCGCTCTCCGAGCAGGTGCTGCCCTGGGTGCTCGACCAGACCGGCGGCGCCTCGGAGGTCGTCACGGTGGGGGTCTCGCTGGGTGCCTACCACGCGGTCCACCTCACCCTGCAGCGCGCGGACGTGGCCCCCGTCGCCATCGGCCTCTCCGGCAACTACGACCCCACGACGTGGAACGGGTGGGGTGAGCTGGGTGACGCGAGCTACTTCGCCAACCCCACGGCATACGTCGGGAACATGGGAGGTGACCACCTCGAGTGGATCCGGTCCCGTGTCTCGCTGCTGCTCGTCGTCGGCCAGGGGCCGTTCGAGGTGTCCCCGACCCAGGCGCTCCCCGGCACGCGGGCGTTCGCCGAGGTGCTCTCGCGCAAGGGAATCCGCCATGAGCTCGACGTGTGGGGTCACGACAGCGCCCACGACTGGCCGTGGTGGCAACGCCAGCTGGCCCACCACCTGCCCCGCTTCGTCTGACGGGGGGCCTCACGGCAGCTGCCGACCGGCAGCCCCCCGTTCCACCATCCGACCCCCAACTCCGCACCAGTGAGAAGGAGACCTTTCCATGGCCCCCACCACCGACCACCTCGTCGGGCTTCTCCTCGGCGCCGAGGAGGACTGGCCGAGCACCTTCGAAGCCCTCGCGCGGCGCCTGGGGGTCCTGCGCGCCCCCGACGGGTCCCAGCACACCCTCACCACCGAGCGCCTGAGCATCGAGCCGTTCAACCTCCGCGACCGGGCGCGCCACGAGCTCGTCATCGACCGGCTCGCGCACTGGTACTACCACCCCCGTGAGTGGCTCAAGAAGGTGGCGCTCATGGACGACGTCTACCTGCTCAACAGCCCGTTCACGTTCCAGTCGATGGAGAAGCACTCGGCGTACTGCGCGCTGATGCGGCTGGGCATGAACGTGCCGGAGACGGTGCTGGTGCCCTACAAGAACCCCGTCGACAACGCGCGCTGGGCCTACACGTCGGCCAAGTACAACCGGTCCTTCGACCTCGACCGCATCGCGGAGGAGATCGGCTTCCCCCTGTACATGAAGCCCTTCGACGGTGGCGGGTGGCGGGGGGTGTCGAGGGTGAGCGACCGTGACGAGCTCCACCGCTCCTACGACGAGTCCGGCGAGATGCTCATGCACCTGCAGGCCTCCGTGCCGGACTTCGAGCACTTCGCCCGGTCCCTGACGATCGGGCCGGAGACGATGGTCATGAAGTTCCGGCCCGATGAGCCGATGCACCATCGGTATGCCGTCGCCCACGACTTCCTCAGCGACGAGGTGGGCCGTGAGGTCGTGACGATCTCGCAGACGGTGAACGCCTTCTTCCGGTGGGAGTTCAACTCCTGCGAGATGCTCGTCAAGGACGGGGTGGTGTACCCGATCGACTACGCCAACGCGTGCCCCGACGTCGCCGTGACGTCGCTGCACTACTACTTCCCCTGGGCGATGAAGGCACTGCTGCGGTGGACGGCCTTCTGCGTCGTCACGGGCCGCTCGCCGCGCACGCAGGTCGACACCGGGCCGTGGTTCGCGGTCGCCGACGACGAGGCGCTGGACCACCACGGCCGGCTCTCGGCCTACCAGGCGCTCGCCGACGAGTACTTCGAGGTCGACCGCTACCGGTCGTTCTGCGACTCCGCGCTTCCGGACGTCGACGAGATGGTCCTGGAGTGGATCGCCGGGCCGGACTTCGCCGCACTGCTCCACTCCACGGTCGAGCAGACGTACCCGGCGCACGAGCGGGAGCAGTTCGAGGCCCACTTCGCCGGGCTCCTCGACCTCTGGATGTCCGACGAGCGTGCCCGACTCGGCGCCAAGGCCCCGGCCCCGACCCCGACCTCCTGATCCGGTCGAGATGAGGCAACACGCCGAGGGTTCGCGAGATGAGGCGACACGCCGACGGTTGATGGGCCCGATCGGCGTGTTGCCTCATCTCGACGAGGTAGGTACCTCGGTCGGTCAGCCACTGCGCCGCCAGAGGACCCCTTCACCCTGAGTCCCGTGGCGGCTCGGTGTCGAGGTGGTCAGGATCCCAGGGCCGCCGACACGACCTCCTTGGCCTCGGTCTGCACCTGGCGAAGGTGCTCGGGCCCACGGAAGGACTCCGCGTAGATCTTGTAGACGTCCTCGGTGCCGCTCGGACGGGCCGCGAACCATGCGGAGTCGGTGACGACCTTGAGCCCACCGATGGCAGCCCCGTTGCCGGGCGCCTGGGTCAGCTTGGCCGTGATCGGCTCGCCGGCGAGCGACTCGGCCGTGACGTCGTCGGGGGAGAGGGCACCGAGCTTCGCCTTCTGCTCCCGGTCCGCCGCGGCGTCGATCCGGGCGTATGCCGGCTCGCCGTGTCGGTCCACAAGCGCGCGGTAGTGGTCGCTCGGGCTCCGGCCAGTGGTCGCGAGGATCTCGGAGGCCAGCAGGGCGAGGATGATGCCGTCCTTGTCCGTCGTCCACACCGAGCCGTCCCGCCGGAGGAACGACGCCCCGGCCGACTCCTCACCTCCGAAGGGACCTGACCCGTCGAGCAGCCCCGGCACGAACCACTTGAAGCCCACGGGCACCTCGACGAGCCGGCGCCCCAGGTCTGCGGCCACCCGGTCGATCATCGTGCTCGACACGAGCGTCTTGCCGATGAAGCCGTCGTCCCGCCACTGCGGCCGAGCCCCTCCGTAGAGGTACTGGATCGCCACGGCCAGGTAGTGGTTGGGGTTCATCAGGCCGGCATCCGGCGTGACGATGCCGTGCCGGTCCGCGTCGGCGTCGTTGCCGGTGGCGATCTCGTAGGCGTCGCGCTGCTCGATGAGGCTCGCCATGGCGGAGGGGGACGAGCAGTCCATCCGGATCTTGCCGTCCCAGTCGAGCGTCATGAACCGCCAGGTGGCGTCGACGAGGGGGTTGACGACGGTGAGGTCGAGGCGGTGTCGCTCGGCGATCGCGCCCCAGTAGTCGACGGCTGCCCCGCCGAGCGGGTCGGCGCCGATCCGGATGCCCGCTCCCCGGATGGCGTCCACGTCGACGACGTCGGGCAGGTCGTCGACGTACGTGCCGAGGAAGTCGTATGCCGCGGCTGCTGCTCGGGCGCGCGCGAAGGGCACGCGCTTGACGCCCCCGAGTCCGCCGCGGATGAGCTCGTTCGCCCGCGCGGCGATCGCCTTCGTCGCGTCGGAGTCGGCCGGTCCGCCGTGCGGTGGGTTGTACTTGAAGCCCCCGTCGCTGGGCGGGTTGTGTGACGGGGTGACGACGATGCCGTCCGCGAGCCCCGCACCGGACGGCATCCCGTCGACGCCGGTGATCCGGCCCCGGTTGGCGGTGAGGATCGCGTGCGAGACGGCGGGGGTCGGCGTGTAGCGGTCGGCTGCGTCGACGAGCACGGTGACGTCGTTGGCCGCGAGCACCTCGAGGGCCGTCGACCAGGCAGGCTCCGAGAGGCCGTGGGTGTCACGGCCGAGGAAGAGCGGCCCGTCGAAGCCCTGGTCCCGTCGGTACTCGCAGATGGCCTGCGTCGTCGCCAGGATGTGTGCCTCGTTGAAGGACGTCTTCAGGCTCGACCCCCGGTGACCGGAGGTCCCGAAGGCGACCTGCTCGTCGACGTTCTCAGGGTCCGGCTCGCGGGTGTAGTAGGCCGTGACGAGCGCGGCGACGTCGACGAGGTCGGAGGGTTCCGCTGGCTGTCCGGCACGAGGGGCGTTCATCCGATGATCCTTTCAGAGGTGTCGCACCGACAGCCCAGCACCGGGCACCGAAGTCCCGGCTCGTCTCCCGGCCCGGGGCGCTCGACCAGGAACCGGAACGCGGGGCGGAGGGCAAGAACCGTTCCCTCAGGGGACGGGCAGCATGGGCGTCGATCGACCGGCGTCCGCTGGGGCGCTGGCGACGCTCGTCTCCGAGAGCACGTCCACGACCTCTCCGAGCGGGGCGAGGTAGAGAGTCGACAGCCGCGCCACCCGAACCGTGACGGACCACTGCTGGTCGTGCCACGGGAGCGACTCCGCCTCATGGACGATGCCGGCCTGGCTCGGGCTGCTCAGCTCGTCGAAGCCGCTCGTGTCGAGCAGGACCTCCCACCGGCCGGGGCGGGGGACCCCCACACGCACCGCCTCCTTGTCCTCGCCGCCGTAGTTGACGACCGTCGCGACGACGTCGCCCTCCTCGTCGGGTTGGGCGAAGCGCAGGTACGACAGGACGTTGCCCGTGTTGTCGTCTGCGTCGAGCCACCGGAAGCCGGCCGACTGGGAGTCCAGGGCCCACAGCGCCGGGTGCGAGAGGTAGATCCGGTTGAGCTCCTTGACCATGTTGTGCACGCGATAGTGGGCCGCGTGGTCCAGCAGCCACCAGTCGAGCGAGCGCCCGTCCCCCCACTCGCCCGGCTGCGCGAACTCACACCCCATGAAGATCAGCTGCTTGCCCGGGTGCGACCACATGTAGGCGAGGAAGGCCCGGAGCGTCGCGAGCTGGTCGGTGCGGTTGCCCGGGATCTTGGTCAGCAGCGAGCCCTTGCCGTGGACGACCTCGTCGTGGCTGATCGGCAGCAGGTAGTTCTCGCTGAAGGCGTACATCAGCGAGAAGGTCAGCAGGTTGTGGTGGTACTGCCGGTGGATCGGCTCCTGCGTGAGGTAGCGCAGGGTGTCGTTCATCCACCCCATGTTCCACTTCAGCCCGAAGCCGAGGCCGCCGCCGGACGTCGGCTTGGTGACCCCGGGCCAGGACGTCGACTCCTCGGCGATGGTGACGACTCCAGGCACCCTCCGGTATGCCGTCGCGTTCGCCTCCTGCAGCAGGCCTATCGCCTCGAGGTGCTCCCGGCCGCCGTGCACGTTGGGGATCCACTCACCGTCCTTGCGGGAGTAGTCGAGGTAGAGCATCGAGGCGACGGCGTCGACGCGCAGCCCGTCGACATGGAACTCCTCGAGCCAGTACACGGCGTTGGCGACGAGGAAGTTGCGCACCTCGAGCCGTCCGAAGTCGAAGACATGGGTCCCCCAGTCGGGCTGGTCCCCTCGGCGCGGGTCCGGGTGCTCGTACAGGGGCAGGCCGTCGAAGCGGGCCAGCGCGAACTCGTCGCGTGGGAAGTGGCCCGGCACCCAGTCGAGGATGACGCCGATGCCGGCCTGGTGCAGCCGGTCCACGAGGTACTTGAACTCGTCGGGTGTCCCGAACCGTGCCGTGGGGGCGAAGTACCCCGTGACCTGGTAGCCCCAGGAGGGACCGTACGGGTGCTCCATGACGGGGAGCAGCTCGACGTGCGTGAACCCGAGGTCGGAGACGTAGTTGACGAGGTGCTCGGCCAGCTCGCGGTAGGAGAGCCCCTGTCGCCAGGAGCCGAGGTGGACCTCGTACACGCTCATCGGACCGTGGTGTGGGTCGCGCCCGGCGCTGGACTCCATCCACCCGGAATCACTCCACTCATGATTCGACTCGTCGACGACCGAGCCGGTGTTCGGCGGCGTCTCGGTCCGCCTGGCCATCGGGTCGGCCTTGGTGCGCACGACGTCGTCGGCCCCCCGGATCTCGAACTTGTAGACGTTGCCGGCACCCACGCCGGGGACGAAGAGCTCCCAGACGCCCGAGGCGCCGATGATCCTCATGGGGTGGATCCGGCCGTCCCAGGCGTTGAAGTCGCCGATCACGCGCACCGCCTTCGCCCGGGGTGCCCACACGGCGAACGACACTCCTCGCACCGGACCCATGGGTCCGACGTACTCGCGGACGCGGGCACCGAGAACGGTCCACAGCTGCTCGTGCCGGCCCTCACCCACGAGGTGGAGGTCCACCTCCCCGAGGGTCGGTGCGAAGCGGTAGGGGTCGTCCTGGAGGTGCTCGATGCCGTCCGTCCAGGCCACGATCAGCCGGTAGTCCATCGTCCTGGTGGCGTCGGTTCGCACGGCCGTCCACACCCCCTCCGCCTCGTGGGCGAGCTCCAGCTCCTCGCCGTCCTCGAAGCGCACGCGGACCGAGCGGGCCAGCGGCTTGAGCACGCGGATGCGCAACCCACCGGGCTCCAGGTGCTGGCCGAGCAGGTCGTGCGGCTGCTGGTGGCGCCCCTGGACGAGGGCGGTGATCGCGCCGCCCACCTCGGGGCTCGGGGTGGGGGTCACGACGGGTCTCCTTGCATGGTGGTCGGGTCGCGCTGGGGATCCGGGGCGAAGTGGGCGGTGAGTCGGTGGACGGCGGCGAGCGGGATGGTGAGCCACCCCGGGCGGTTCCGCGCCTCGTAGACGACCTCGTACATCGCCTTGTCGAGCTCGAAGGCGGCGAGGAGAGCCCCGAGCTCGCGGGGGTCGCTGCGGGCTCGGGCGGCATACCCGTCGAGGAAGGCCTGCTGCGCCGAGGTGACCCAGTCGCGCGCGGAGGTCCCGCGCAGCTGCTCGCACGTGCCGCCGACGTAGTCGAAGCTGCGGAGCATTCCGGCGACATCCCTGAGGCACTGGTCGGGACGTGACCTCTCCGACAGCGGGCGCAACGGTTCGCCCTCGAAGTCGAGGAGCACCCACCCCCGCTCGGGGGAGTGGAGCACCTGTCCCAGGTGGTAGTCGCCGTGGATCCGCTGGAGCGGCGGCCAGTCGGCGTCGCGCGCCGCACTGAGCACCGTCTCGAACGGTCGACGGACCTCCTCGAGCTCGGGCGTCTCGACCACCGCGGCCTCGAAGCGGCTCCGCATCTCGGCGACGATCGCCGCGGCCTGCTCCCGCGTCGTGGCTTGCGTCCCGAGCACGTGGGCGAGCGTGCCGTGCACCTCGGCCGTGGCCTCGCCCAGGGCCCGGGCCGGGCCCGCGAAGTCCACGCCCGCCTGGGCCGCCCCCAGTGCGACGCGCCAGGCGTCCTCCACTCCGGGCAGGAACTCCTGGGCGAAGGCGAGGTGACCGGATGCCGGCGCGTCGCCCTCGCTGCCCGGGTGCGGCCAGCGCCCTGCCACCGCGCCCACGAGGGCCGCGACGCGGCGGCATCCGGCGTCCCCGAGGACGCCCTGGAGGACGACGTCCGGGTTCTCACCGGGGGAGAGCATGCGGAAGACCTTGAGGATCACCGGGGTGCGCGCGCCATCGGGAAGCTCGCCGTCGACGACGACGGAGGTGTTGGACTGCTCCCCCGCCAGGACCCGCGAGGTGCGTGCGCGAACGACGGGGCCCCAGGTCGCCCGAGGCACCCCCACGACGCCGGTCTCCAGCTCGTTCGACCGCTCGGACGACTGGGCACGTACCCGGCCCTGGACGAGCTCGAGGAGCTGGGCGGCGTAGACCGGGTCGTGCGGCGCGTCGTAGACCCAGCGCCGGCCGAGGGCCGAGTGCTCCGTCGTGCCGACCAGGCCGTGGTCGGCTCCGCTCAGCGGCTCACCCCGGTAGGTCAGGGGCACCTGGTAGACGACCGGCTCCTGGCCGGCCTCGTCGGCGACGACGAGCGTCTCGATTCCCACCTCCCCCTCGGGGTCGTCGAGACGCCAGGCGGCGAGGAGGCGCAGCCGCGGGTGCCGGCCCTTGGCGGCATACCACCGCTGGTCACCCATCCAGCCCTGGACCAGCTCGAGCTTGGTCGGGCGGATCGTGGCGGTCGAGATGATGTCAGCCACGGTGACCACCGACGCCGGGTGACAGGGCGAGCCAGAAGAAGTCCCGCGATCCGAGGGTGATGGCAACCCTGCCGTCCGGACCGATGTCCGGGAACCCACTGCCACCGAAGAGGTCTCGGGTCTGCCAGCCCCACAGCTGCTCAGGGACCATGACCGTCGCCGACTGGGGCCGCGACGAGAGGTTGTTGACGCACAGAACCGCCAGGGCGGAGCGGTCCTCGGTGTCGCGGTCGTGCCGGTCGACGCGCGCGAACGCCAGCACCCGCTCGTGGGTGGACCCGCACACCTCGAAGTCGCCGAGCCCGAAGACGGGGTGCTCACGCCGCACGGCGAGCATCCCGCGGACCCAGTGCAGGAGCGAGGACCCCGAGGCCATCTGCGCCTCGACGTTCGTGTGGTTGTGGTGGAAGACCAACGACTGGATGACCGGGAGGTAGAGCTTTCCCGGGTCGGCGGTGGAGAACCCGGCGTTGCGGTCGGGCGTCCACTGCATCGGGGTGCGCACGGCATCCCGGTCGTGGAGCCAGATGTTGTCGCCCATGCCGATCTCGTCACCGTAGTAGAGACACGGGGAGCCGGGCAGGGAGAGCAGCAGGGCGTGGATGAGCTCGATCTCGGGGCGCGAGTTGTCGAGCAGCGGCGCGAGCCGCCGGCGGATGCCGACGTTGGCCCGCATCCTCGGGTCAGGCGCGTACCAGCCGTACATCGCCGCGCGTTGCTCGGGCGTGACCATCTCGAGGGTCAGCTCGTCGTGGTTGCGCAGGAAGGTGCCCCACTGGCTGCCCTTCGGGATGGGTGGGGTGTCGGCGAGGACGTCGATGATCGGCGCCGCCTTCTCCTCGCGCAGGGCGTAGTAGAGCATCGGCATGACGGGGAAGTGGAAGCACATCTGGCACTCCGCGGACTCCTCGGTGCCGAAGTAGTCGACGACGTCCCGGGGGGGCTGGTTCGCCTCGGCGATGAGGATGCGCCCGGGGTACTCGGTGTCCACCATCGCTCGCAGGGCCGCGAGGAACTCGTGGGTCCGGGGGTGGTTCTCGCCGTTGTGGCCCTCCTCCTCGTAGAGGTACGGGACGGCGTCCAGGCGGAAGCCGTCGATGCCCATGTCCATCCAGAAGCGCACCACGTCGAACATCGCCTCGTGGACCGCGCGGTTCTCGAAGTTGAGGTCCGGCTGGTGGCTGAAGAACCGGTGCCAGAAGAACTGCCGCCGGATGGGGTCGAAGGTCCAGTTCGACGTCTCGGTGTCGACGAAGATGATCCGTGCGTCGGTGTACCGGTCGTCGGTGTCGGACCACACGTAGAAGTCCCCGTAGGGGCCCTCCGGGTCACTGCGCGACGCCTGGAACCACGGGTGCTGGTCGCTCGTGTGGTTCATGACGAGGTCGGTGACGATGCGGATGCCGCGCGCGTGCGACTGGGTGATGAGCTCCTTGAACTCCGGCAGGGTGCCGAACTCGGGGAGCACCTGGGTGTAGTCCGAGATGTCGTAGCCGCCGTCCCGGAGCGGGCTGGCGTAGAACGGCGGGAGCCACAGGCAGTCCACTCCGAGCCACTGGAGGTAGTCGAGCCGGTTGACGATGCCGGCGAAGTCGCCCTCACCGGAACCGTTGCTGTCGCCGAAGGCGCGCACGAGGACCTCGTAGAAGACGGCGGTGCGGAACCACTCGGGGTCGTGGCGCAGTCCCGGCTGGTTGGCGCCGAGTCCCGGGGTGGAGTGGCCCATCCCGGCGATCACCGTCACCAGGGTCTCCTCACCGACACGAGGTGGACGGGCTCGACCTCCGGTCCGAGGCGCACGTACGTGTCCCGCTGCCAGGTCCACGTCTCGCCGGTGACGAGGTCGCCGGCCTGGAAGCTGTCGCCCGGCTCCAGGCCGAGCGCCATCATGTCGAGGCGCAGGGTCGTCGCGCGCGTGGAGTGCGGGTCGAGGTTCGCGACGACGACGACGACGTCCTCGGTGCCGTCCGGCAGCCGGCGGCGCTTGGAGAACGCGAGGAAGTTCTCGTCGTCGACGTGGTGGAAGCGGATGTCGCGCAGGCGGTGCAGTGCGGGGTGGGAGCGGCGGATCTCGTTGAGCCGGGTGAGGTACCCGGCCAGTGTGCGCCCCTCGCGTGCGCCGCCCGGCTCGTCGTCCTCCCAGCGGCGGTTCTTGTACTCGTACTTCTCGTTGTCGATCTGCTCCTCGGCGCCGGGGCGGGCCACGTGCTCCATGAGCTCGTAGCCGGCGTAGATCCCGTAGGTGGGGACGAGGGTCGCCGCCAACGCGGCCCGCAGCTTCCACGCCGCAGGCCCGCCGAACTGCATGTACGGCGTGAGGATGTCGTGGGTCGTCGGCCAGAAGGAGGGGCGCATGTATGCCGCCGCCTCGCCGGAGAGCTCGGTGAGGTACTCGCGCAGCTCGCCGGCCGTGGTGCGCCACGTGTAGTAGGTGTAGCTCTGCTGGAAGCCGATCTTGCCGAGGGTGTGCATCATCGCGGGCTTGGTGAAGGCCTCCGCCAGCCAGATCACGTCGGGGTGGTCCTTGGCGACGTCGGCGATGAGCCACTGCCAGAACTCGACCGGCTTGGTGTGCGGGTTGTCGACCCGGAACAGGGTCACCCCGTGGTCGATCCAGACCTGGACGACCCGACGGACCTCCGCGTAGATGCCGGCCGGGTCGTTGTCGAAGTTGACGGGGTAGATGTCCTGGTACTTCTTGGGAGGGTTCTCCGCGTACGCGATGGTGCCGTCGGCACGGGTGGTGAACCACTCCGGGTGCTCGGCGACCCACGGGTGGTCGGGGGAGCACTGGAGGGCGAGGTCCATGGCGACCTCGAGTCCCAGCCGCCGCGCCTCCGCGACGAAGGCGTCGAAGTCCTCGAAGGTCCCGAGGTCGGGGTGGATGGCGTCGTGGCCGCCGTCCGGCGAGCCGATGGCGTACGGGCTGCCCGGGTCCTCCGGTCGCGCGTCGAGGGTGTTGTTCGGGCCCTTCTTGGCCGCCTGCCCGATGGGGTGGATCGGGGTGAGGTAGACGACGTCGAAGCCCATGGCCGCGATGGCCGGGAGCCGCCGGGCCGCTGTCCGAAGGGTTCCCGTGGTCCAGCGGTGCTCCTCCTCGTCGTAGGTGGCGCCCTCGCTGCGCGGGAAGATCTCGTACCAGGCACCGGAGAGCGCGAGCTCGCGCTCGACGAGGAGCGGCAGGTCGGCCGACGGGGTGACGTACTCGCGAAGGGGTCGGGCGCCCAGCTCGTCCTCGACCGAGGCGTCCGTGCCCGCCTTGAGGCGGACGGTGGGAGGACGGGCGGCGTCGCGGAGCCCCGCGACGGCATCCCGGAGCACCGCCTTCTGTGCGGCGGTCCGCTCTCCGTGGGCGATGGCGCGCTCGAGCACCAGCGCTCCCTCCTCGAGCATGAGCTCGGTGTCGACGTCGGCCTGCACCTTGATCGTCGCGTCGTGCTCCCAGGTGCCGTACGGGTCCGACCAGCCCTCGACCCGGTAGGACCACCACCCGGTACGGTCCGCGCTGACGCGGGCCACCCACGTGTTGAGCCCGGGGTTCGTGCAGGTCATGGGCAGGAGGTGCTCCACACCGGCCGGGTCGGTGAGCACCACGGAGGCGTTCACGGCGTCGTGGCCCTCACGGAACACCGTGGCGGTGACGAGGAACTCCTCGTCGACGACGCACTTGGCCGGACGGGCGCCGTTGTCCACGCACGGGCGGACGTCGAGGACGGGGATGCGGCCGATCGGATGCTGCGGGGCGCTGGTCTGAGGGGCTGCGGTCACGTGCCGCACGCTACCGGCCGCCGTGGGTGCCGGGGCCTGTCGCCGACGGCGCCGGATCTCGGGGCGCAAGATCATCACGCCAGCAGGAAAGGGGTGGCATGAAAGCGCTTTTACCGTCCTCTATGCTGCTCCCTCGTGAAGGCCATCCGCCGCTTCAGCGTCCGCCCCGTCCTGCCCGCGCCGATCGCCGCCCTGGGTGAGCTCGCGATGAACCTGAGGTGGAGCTGGCACCCCCCGCTGCGCGACCTCTTCGAGTCCATCGACCCGCCCCGCTGGGCCGCGGTCGGCAGCGATCCCGTCGCGATGCTCTCGGACCTGCAGCCCCAGGAGCTCGAGCGCCTCGCCGGTGACCCCGGGTTCGTCCAGAGGGTGGACGCCGCCAAGGCCTCGCTCGACCGCTACCTCCGCGAGGACCGCTGGTACCAGCACTGGGGGCGCGAGGAGTCCGAGGGCGGCGTGCCGGCAGCCGTCGCGTACTTCAGCGCCGAGTTCGGCATCGCCGCGGCGCTGCCCCAGTACTCGGGTGGCCTCGGCATCCTCGCCGGTGACCACCTCAAGGCGGCCTCCGACATCGGCGTCCCGATCGTCGGCGTGGGCCTGTTCTACAAGACCGGCTACTTCCGCCAGAGCCTCAACCGCGACGGCTGGCAGGAGGAGGACTACCCGGTCCTGGACCCCGACGGCCTCCCCCTCTCGCTGCTGCGCGAGGAGGACGGCAACGCGTGCGTCATCGACATCGACCTCCCCGGCGGCCGGACGCTGCACGCCCAGGTGTGGCGAGCCCAGGTCGGGCGGGTGCCCTTGCTGCTCCTCGACTCCGACGTCCACGCCAACGACGACGGAGGCCGCAGCGTCACCGAGCGCCTCTACGGTGGCGGTGGCGAGCTTCGCCTGCAGCAGGAGATGCTCCTCGGCATGGGCGGGGTGCGTGCGCTGCGACTGTGGTCCCGGCTCACCGGTGCCCCGGCACCCGACGTCTACCACGCCAACGAGGGGCACGCGGGGTTCCTCGGCGTGGAGCGGATCAGCGAGCTCGTCCGCTCGGAGCGGATGTCGTTCGAGGAGGCCCTGGAGGCGGTGCGGTCCGCCACGGTCTTCACGACCCACACGCCCGTGCCGGCCGGCATCGACCGCTTCGAGTGCTCGCTCATCGAGCTGTACTTCGGGGGGGCCCAGGCTCTCGAGGGCGTGCCGGTGGACCGCCTCCTCGCCCTGGGTGCCGAGACCTACGAAGGCGGGTCGGCCACGATGTTCAACATGGCCGTCATGGGCCTGCGCCTCGCCCAGCGCGCCAACGGGGTCTCCCGGTTGCACGGGGTGGTGAGCCGCGAGATGTTCGACGGCCTCTGGCCGGGCTTCGACGACGCCGAGGTGCCGATCACCTCGATCACCAACGGCGTCCACGGCCCGACCTGGGTCGACCGTCAGGTCTTCCAGCTCGCCCGTACCCATGCCGACGTCCACGAGCTCGACACCCAGGACTCCTGGGAGGCCATGGCGGGCGTCCCTCGGGACGCCGTGTGGGCCACCAAGCGCGAGCTCCGCCTCCAGCTCGTGGAGGGGGTCCGGCGCCGTACCCGCGAGTCGTGGCTCGAGCGGGGAGCATCCGCGGCCGAGCTCGGCTGGACCGACGGCATCCTCGACCCGGACGTGTTGACGATCGGGTTCGCCCGCCGGGTGCCGACCTACAAGCGGCTCACCCTCATGCTGCGCGACCCGGCCCGGCTGAAGAAGCTGCTCCTGGACTCGGACCGGCCGGTGCAGCTCGTCATCGCCGGCAAGTCCCACCCCGCCGACGAGACAGGCAAGCAGCTCATCCAGCAGATGGTGCGCTTCGCCGACGACCCCGAGGTCCGGCACCGCATCGTGTTCCTCCCCAACTACGACATCGCCATGGCGCTGCACCTCTACCCCGGCTGCGACGTCTGGCTCAACAACCCGTTGCGGCCCTTCGAGGCCTGCGGCACGTCAGGCATGAAGGCGGCGCTCAACGGCGCGCTCAACCTCTCCATCCTCGACGGCTGGTGGGACGAGTGGCACGACGGCAACAACGGCTGGGCGATCCCCACCGCCGACGGGGTCGAGGACCCGGAGCGCCGTGACGACATCGAGGCCAACGCGCTCTACGACCTCATCGAGAACCAGGTGGCCCCGCGCTTCTACGACACCGACGAGCTCGGTCTGCCGCAGAACTGGCTGGCCATGCTCCTCCACACGGTGACGACACTGGGGCCGAAGGTCCGCGCGAGCCGGATGGTGCGCGACTACACCGAGCAGCTCTACGTGCCGGCCGCCCGCTCCGGCTGGGCGATGGCGGAGGGGGGCTACGCCGGGGCCCGGGACCTGGCGGCATACAAGGCGCGGGCCAGGGGCGCCTGGGGTGACGTCCACGTCGACCACGTCGAGTCCTCGGGTGTCGGGGACAGCCCCGAGCTGGGCGAGACCTTGCACGTCACCGCGTACGTCTCGCTGGGTGACCTCGGCCCCGACGACGTCGACGTGCAGGTGGCCCACGGCCGCACGAACCACCACGGCGACGAGCTGCACGACGTGTCCTCGGTGTCGCTCGGCCACATCGAGTCGTACGAGCACGGCCGGCACCAGTTCGCCGGGGACCTCGTGCTGCGTGCCTCGGGTGGCTTCGGCTACACGGTGCGAGTGCTGCCCAGGCATCCCGGTCTGGCGACGACGGCGGAGCTCGGTCTGGTCGCGAACGCCTGACCTGCCCGCAGCCGGGCATCCGATGCGGTGAACGGGTCAGGGTTCCCGGGTCGTCGGCGCCTCCACCAGGAGATCCCGGGTGACGTCGGCCAGCGTCCGGCACCCGGTGAGCGCCATCGTCAGGTCCAGCTCGGCGCGGATGTTTCGCAGCACCTCCGCCACCCCTTCCTCTCCGGCCAGGGCCAGGCCGTAGACGTGCGGTCGGCCGATGCCCACGGCATCCGCCCCCAGCGCCAGCGCGACGAACACGTCGGCCCCCGACCGCACCCCGCTGTCGAAGAGCACCGGCACGGCGGAGCCGGTGCCGCGGACGGCGTCCACCACGCCCGGCAGGGCGTCGAGCGCCGCCACCGACCGGTCCACCTGTCGGCCGCCGTGGTTCGACACGAGGATGCCGTCGACCCCCTCGGCGACCGCACGGCGGGCGTCGTCGGGGTGCAGGATGCCCTTGAGGACGACGGGTAGGGACGTCATCGCGCGCAGGCGGGACAGGTCGGTCCACGAGAGAGAGGGCTTGGAGAACACCTCGAGGAACGTCTCGACGGCGGCCCGCGGGTACGGCGACGAGAGGTTGTCCCGCACGCCTCCGGGGTGGTTCCGGCTCAGCGAGACGAGGCTGCGCACGGCGGCCGCGTTGGGTCGCGGCTGTGGCTCCGGCTCCTCACCGGATGCCGTGGCCACCCGCTTGGCGGCGACTCGCTGCTCGACAAGGCGGCCGAACACGGGGTCCGAGGTGTACTGCGCGATGCCCTCTCCGCGGGCGAAGGGGAGGTGCCCCAGGTCGAGGTCTCGGGGCCGCCAGCCGAGGTATGCCGTGTCGAGGGTCACGACGATCGCCTCGCTGCCACACGCCTCGGCCCGGTGGACGAGGCTCTCGACGAGGTCGTCGTCACGGCTCCAGTAGAGCTGGTACCAGTGTCCCCAGCCGTCGAGCGCGGCGGCCACCTCCTCCATCGGCACCGAGGCCTGCGTGCTGAGGACCGGGAGGACGTTCTGCGCCCGGGCAGCGCGCGCCACCGCCACGTCCGCCGCGGAGTGCGCGGCGGACAGCACGCCGATCGGGGCCACGACGATCGGGCTCTCGTGGCGCCGGCCGAGCAGCTCGACGGACTGGTCCCGCTCCCCGGTGTCGACGAGCATCCGCGGCAGGACTCGCCAGCGGTCGAAGGCAGCGAGGTTGGCCCGGGCGGTCGACTCCCCGCCCGCCGACCCGGCGACGTACGCGAACGCCCGGCGGGACATGACCCGCCGGGCCGCCTCCTCGAGCTCCTGTGCGTTCGTGGGGACCCGTGGCCGGCGGCCGTAGGTCCCGGCGCGGTAGATGGCGGCCTGGGTTGCTCGGCCGAGCTCGGGCAACGGCATCCGACCTCCTGGGCATCACGGTTGGTGTGGCCACCATCCTGCCGCCTGTCCACCCGAGAACGACGCGCGCCGAACGCCGGACCCGCCGTTCCGCGGCCGGGCCTAGGGTGACCGCCATGACCCGATTCGTCTGGGCCGCCTGGGGGCTGCTCGTCGTCGTGCTGGACCTTCCGCTGCTGGGCTGGGACGTCCTCCCGGACGTCGTCGGCTACTCCTGGATCGTCATCGGGCTGGCCGGCGCAGCGGAGGTGCACGAGGCGTTCGTGCGCGCCAGGGCAGCTGCCGCGGCCGGCATACCCGTTGCCCTGGTGAGCGGGACGCCACTGTTCAACGACCAGTACGGGGTCGAGTGGGGCGCCGCGTTCGCGGGCATCCTCGTGTCCGTCACCGTCATGCACCAGCTCGCGACGGGCATCCGCGACCGTGCTCCCGAGGGCGACAGCGACGTCCGGATCTACACCCGCGGGATCCGGATCGGGGCACCCTTGGCGGGCCTCGTGCAGCTCGTGGGCCTGGTGGCCATCGGCACCGCCCTCGCGCCGCTCTACTTCCTCGGTCTGCTCGGCCTCGTCGTCGTCGGGATCGTCACGGTGGTGCTCGTCCACCGGGTCAACCGAGCCGGGTGGCTCGCCACGACGGGTGCGGCACCGTCGGGCGCCGCGGGCTCGGAACGGGAGGCGCGACCGGCCGAGGAGGCGTGAGCCCTCAGCGGAGGTAGGGGCACGCTGGGGAGCAGGTCACGCTCTGCGAGCTCGGCCCGCAGCGGGATCGCGGTGAGCGGCTGCCGCCTCCACTGCAGCAGTGTGGGTCGCAGGCGTCAGCGGCCGTGGGAGGCGGAGTAGACGCGCAGGCTCGTGGCGGGCACGGTCACGGGACCGGGGGAGCGTTGTTCGCCCTCCTCGGCCGGGCGCTCCCACACGCTGTCCCAGAGCAGCCGGTATGCCGTGACGCCCGGCACCGCGCCCAGCGTCACCTCGGCGTCGTCCCGGCCACCGTTGACCACCACGAGTGCGGTGGCGCCAGGGCGGTCCTGGGAGCCCACGTCCGTGGACGGGACGGCCAGGGCCATCTGCACCACCCGCAGCCTCGGGTCGTCCCACCGGGTGCCCACGGGACGGCCGTCCGCGGCATACCACTCGAGGTCGCGGGTGCCGTCGTGCCGGACCTGCCGCCCGACGGACCAGACGCGCTGACGGAGCACCGGGAGGTCACGGCGCACACGCAGGAGGTGGCGAGTCGTCGCGAGGAGGTCCTGCTGCCAGGGCCGGAGGTCCCAGTCGACCCAGGTCGTCGCGTTGTCCTGGCAGTACGCGTTGTTGTTGCCGCGCTGGGTGCGACCCATCTCGTCGCCGGCCGTCAGCATCGGCACCCCGGTCGACAGCAGGAGGCTGCCGAGCAGGTTGCGCATGGTGCGGCCGCGGGCGGCCATGACCGTCGGGTCCTCGGTCGGGCCCTCCACCCCGTGGTTCCACGAGCCGTCGCCGCTGCTGCCGTCCCGGTTGCCCTCGCCGTTGTCCTCGTTGTGCTTGTGGTCGTATGCCGTGAGGTCGGCCAGGGTGAACCCGTCGTGTGCCGTGACGAAGTTCACCGACGCGGTCGGGCCGCGGTCGCGGTCCCCGAAGAGGTCACGTGACCCGGTGAGCCGGGTGGCGAGGTCGTGGAGCCCGTGCGCCTGGTCGCCGTGCTCGAGCGCCCGGACATCACTGACCCAGAACCGGCGGCTCGCGTCCCGGAACCGGTCGTTCCACTCCAGGAAGGGCGGCGGGAACTGGCCGGTGCGCCAGCCGTGCAGCCCCAGGTCCCAGGGCTCGGCGATGAGTCTCACGGCGGAGAGGACGGGATCCGTGCGCAGCGCGACGAGGAACGGGTGGTCGGGGTCGAACTCGTCGGCTCGCCCTCGGCCGAGAGCGACGGCGAGGTCGAAGCGGAATCCGTCCACGTGCATCTCCTGCACCCAGTAGCGCAGTGAGTCGAGCACCATGCGACAGACGACGGGATGGCGCAGGTCGAGGGTGTTGCCGCAACCCGTGACGTCGATGTCCCGTCCTCGCTCGTCGAGCCGGTAGTACGCCCGCTGGTCCAGGCCGCGCCACGACAGGGTGGCGCCGGTGCGGGCCTGCTCGGCCGTGTGGTTGTAGACGACGTCGAGGATGACCTCGATCCCCTCACGATGGAGGAGCTTGACCATGCCCTTGAACTCGTCGACCGCCGCCTGGGGGTCCCTGGCGGCGGCGTAGGCGGCGTGCGGCGCGAAGAAGCCGAGAGAGTTGTAGCCCCAGTGGTTCGTCATGGCACGTCTGGCCAGGTGCGGCTCGTGGGTGAACGCCTGGATCGGCAGCAGCTCGACCGCCGTGACCCCGAGCCCGGTGAGGTGAGCCAACGAGGCCGGGTGCGCGAGACCGGCATACGTGCCGCGCAGCGAGGGCGGGATCTCTGGGTGCAGCACGGTCTGGCTGCGCAGGTGGGCCTCGTAGATCACCGTCTCGCTGAGCGAGTGACCCGGGGACCGGTCGTCCTCCCAGTCGAACGTGTCGTCGATGACGACGCATCGGGGCACGTGAGCCCGGCTGTCGAGCGCAGAGGGGAGCTCGCCGTCGCCACCCCACGTCGGGTCGACGACGTGGCCATAGACCTCTGGCCCCCAGGTGACCTCACCCTCGAGGGCGCGGGCGTAGGGGTCGAGGAGCAGCTTGGCGGCGTTGTGCCGCACGCCCCCCTCGGGGTCCCAGGCGCCGTCGACCCGGAGGTTGTAGCGCTGGCCCGGCCGGACGTCGGGGACGAAGCCGAACCACCACCCGTGGGCACGCTCCGGGAGGGACACGCGTCGCTCCGTGACGCCTGCGCGGTCACCCGCCTCGAAGAAGCAGACCTCCGCCCCCTCGGCGTGGCCTGCGTAGACCGCGATGTCGGCTCCCCCGTCCACGAGGGTGACTCCGGGAAGGGGCGGCAGGTCACGTGCGACGCTCGAACGGGGAGGTCCGAGGCGGGCCTGCGGCGACATGGAGGGGAGCCTAGTGAGTGGTTACGGTGGAGCCATGACCGATCCCACGTCCCTGCCCAACTTCCCGCCACCGGCAGACGAGCACCCCCTGCGCGGACGGGTCCTGGACGTGCTCGTCGACCTCGGGCTGCGACCGAACCTCGACGCGGACGGCGACGTGGCGTTCACGGCGAACGAGCAGCAGCTGTTCATCCGGTGCTCGGAGGGCGAGGTCCAGATCATGCGGGTCTTCGGGCAGTGGCAGGTCGCCGAGGAGATGCAGGGCGACCGGCTCAAGCTGCACGAGACGTGCAACGAGCTGAACCTCAACATGAACTGCGTGAAGAGCGGGATCGCCGGCACGACGCTCGTCGTCACGGGTGAACACCTCGTCACGCCCGGCGCCGACGTCTCGGCTCTCGTCCAGGTCTCGATCCAGGTCATCCTGTCGGGGGTCCACATCTGGCACCAGCGGATGCTCGGCATCGACCCCAGCGCGGATGCCGGGGACGACCAGTGACCGCGCCGGTCCGCCTCGAGGTGGAGGACGGCATCGGGACCATCCGGCTCGACCGGCCCCCGATGAACGCCCTCGACACGGAGATCCAGCACGGGCTGGTCGACGCCTGCGGCGAGGCCTCGGAGCGCAGGGACGTCTCGGCGGTCATCGTCTGGGGTGGCGAGAAGGTCTTCGCCGCGGGCGCCGACATCAAGGAGATGGAGACCATGTCCTACACCGACATGGTCGACCACTCGGCGCTCCTCCAGGACTTCACCCGCAGGCTGGCCCGGCTCCCCAAGCCCACGGTGGCCGCGATCACCGGCTACGCCCTGGGGGGTGGGTGCGAGGTGGCGCTGGCGTGTGACTTCCGGGTCGCCGCGGACGACGCGACGCTGGGTCAGCCCGAGATCCTC
This sequence comes from uncultured Nostocoides sp., assembly GCA_937907685.1. Lineage (GTDB taxonomy): Bacteria > Actinomycetota > Actinomycetes > Actinomycetales > Dermatophilaceae > Fodinibacter. The sequence continues at coordinate 20,493 of CALCXF010000017.1, read as the reverse complement.
CTCGGCATCATCCCCGGCGCCGGCGGCACCCAGCGGCTCGCCCGGCTGGTGGGTCCGGCCCGGGCCAAGGACCTCGTCTTCTCCGGCCGGTTCGTCGGCGCCGAGGAGGCGCTGGCGATGGGTCTCGTCGACGAGGTCGTCCCGGCATCCGATGTCTACACCGCGGCACGGTCTCGGGTGGCGCGATACGTCGGGGGGCCCGCCTACGCGCTCCGGGCGGCCAAGGAGGCCATCGACCGGGGCCTGGACATGGACCTCGAGAGCGGCCTCGAAGTCGAGCGGATGCTGTTCGCCGGTCTGTTCGCCACGAAGGACCGGGCCACGGGTATGCGCAGCTTCGTCGAGCGAGGCCCCGGGAAGGCGACCTTCGAGGGCGCCTGAGACACCCGGTCGTGCTCGGACGGGAGGGTCGGGGTGTCCGGCATCACGCTCGACCGGTGCTGAGCACGCGCCGCCGGCTGAGAGAATCGACGGCACGCCCGGGCCCGACCGGCCCGGGCCTCCGCCCCGAACGAAGGAAGAGGACGAGGCACGCATGAACATCGTCGTCTGTGTCAAGTACGTCCCGGACGCCCAGTCCGACCGCAGCTTCCGCGACTCGGACCGGACGGTGGACCGCGACGGTGTCGACGGCCTCCTCTCCGAGCTCGACGAGTACGCCGTCGAGGAGGCGCTGAAGATCGTCGAGGCCGCCGGCGAGGGCGAGGTCACCGTGCTGACCGTCGGCCCGGCGGCGGCGGCGAACGCGATCAAGAAGGCACTTCAGATGGGCGCCGACAAAGGTGTGCACGTCGAGGACGAGGCGATCCACGGGTCGGACGCGGCTGCGACCTCACTCGTCCTCGCCGAGGCCGTGCGGAAGGCGACGAGCGGCACCCCGGAGCTCGTCATGACCGGCATGTCCTCCACCGATGGCGTCATGGGGGTCGTACCGGCGATGCTGGCCGAGCGACTCGGCCTGCCCCAGGTGACCTACGCCTCCGAGCTCACCGTCGGCGAGGGAACGGTCACGATCCGCCGGGACGGCGACACCGCCTCCGAGACGATCGAGGCGTCGCTGCCGGCCCTCGTCTCGGTGACCGACCAGATCAACGAGCCGCGCTACCCGTCGTTCAAGGGGATCATGGCGGCGAAGAAGAAGCCCGTCGAGCAGTGGGCCCTGGCGGACCTCGGCATCGACTCCTCGCAGGTGGGGCTGCGCGCCGCCTGGACCTCGGTCGTCTCGGTCACCAAGCGGCCTCCGCGGGCGCAGGGCCAGATCGTTGCCGACGAGGGCGACGGTGGCAGCAGGCTGGCCGAGTTCCTCGCCGGCCAGAAGTTCATCTGACCGGCCGACGACAGACAGGGAGGCATGACCATGGCTGAGGTACTCGTTCTCGTCGACCACGCCGACGGACGGCTGCGCAAGGCGACGGCCGAGCTGCTGACCATCGCCCGACGGCTCGGCGAGCCGTCTGCCGTGCACGTGGGTCCCGGCGTCGAGAAGGCGCAGGTGACGCTCGCGAAGTACGGCGCTCACAAGGTGTACGTCGTCGACGACGCCGACACTGCGGGGTACCTCGTGGCTCCGCAGGCGGAGATCCTCGCCGCACTCGTCGAGAAGCTCGCTCCTGCGGCGGTACTGGTCCCGAGCAACGCCGCGGGCAAGGAGATCGCTGCACGGCTGTCGATCAAGACGGGGTCCGGACTCATCACCGACGCGGTCGACGTGCGGGCGGGCGACAACGGCATCGAGACGACCCAGTCCGTCTTCGCCGGTTCCTACAGCGTGACCTCCACGGTGACGGCGGGGACACCGATCGTCGCGGTCAAGCCCAACTCGGCGCCGATAGAGGCGTCGCCGGCCGCTGGGGTCATCGAGACGGTCGCGGTTCCGATGAGCGACGCGGCCAAGGCGGCCAGGGTCACCGACTCCCGGCCGAAGCAGGCGACCGGACGCCCCGAGCTCACCGAGGCAGCCATCGTCGTCTCGGGCGGCCGGGGCACCGGCGGGGACTTCGGCCCGGTCGAGGCCTTCGCCGACTCCCTCGGGGCGGCGGTGGGCGCGAGCCGGGCCGCCGTCGACGCCGGGTGGTATCCCCACAGCAGCCAGGTGGGCCAGACCGGCAAGCAGGTGTCCCCCCAGCTCTACGTCGCGGTCGGCATCTCCGGGGCGATCCAGCACCGGGCCGGCATGCAGACGTCGAAGACGATCGTCGCGGTCAACAAGGACGAGGAGGCGCCGATCTTCGAGCTCGTCGACTTCGGGGTCGTCGGGGACCTGTTCTCGGTGCTGCCCCAGGCGACGGAGGACGTCAAGAAGCGCAAGGGCTGACCCGCCCCGGCACCACTGGTCCGCGCCGTCGAGGGTTGCCGCGCGTGGCCGGCTCGCTGCCTGCCGAAACGTAGACTCGACCCTTGTGACCCACTACCTCGACCACGCGGCGACGACGCCCATGCTGCCTGCCGCCGTCGAGGCGCTCGCGGAGCAGGCGAGCAGGCCGGGCAACGCCTCGTCGCTGCACGGCTCAGGTCGAGCTGCGCGTGCGGTGGTGGAGGAGTCGCGCGAGCGGATCGCGGAGGAGTCGCGCGAGCGGATCGCGGCCGTCCTCGGGGCTCGACCCTCCGAGGTGGTGTTCACCTCTGGCGGCACCGAGGCCGACAACCTCGCCGTCAAGGGCACGTACGCCGCGCGCCGCGCCGCGGACCCGTCACGCAGCCGACTCGTCGTCAGCGGTATCGAGCACCACGCCGTGCTCGACCCCGTGGAGTTCCTCGTCGAGCACGGTGCGGAGGTCAGCTGGCTCGAACCGGACCGGTGCGGTCACATCTCCGTCGACGACCTGCGTCGGGCACTCGCGGAGAACTCCGACGACGCGGCACTCATCAGCGTCATGTGGGCGAACAACGAGGTGGGCACGATCCAGCCCGTCGCGGAGCTCGCCGCCCTCGCCCGCGAGCACGGGGTGCCGTTCCACACCGACGCGGTCCAGGCGGTCGCGCACCTCCCCGTTCGCTTCGACGACTCCGGGGCGGACCTCATGACGGTCAGCGGGCACAAGGTCGGTGGCCCCCTCGGTGTCGGCGCTCTGCTCGCGCGCCGCGACGCCCGCCTGGTGCCCCTCCTGCACGGGGGCGGCCAGGAGCGGCAGGTGCGTAGCGGCACCCTCGACGTGCCCGGCATCCGGTCGTTCGCCGTGGCGCTCGAGGAGACCGTCGCCGTCCGGGACGTCGAGGCCAAGCGGGTCATGGGCCTGCGAGACAGGCTCCTCGAGGGAGCCGTCGGCCTGGGGCTCGGCATCACCGTGAGCGGCTGTTGGTCTCCTGGTGACGGCACCCGCCGGCTGCCTGGCAACGCCCACCTGCTCGTGCCGGGCTGCGAGGGCGACTCGCTGCTCTACCTCCTCGACGCCGCCGGCGTCGAGTGCAGCACCGGTTCGGCGTGCCAGGCGGGGGTTCCCCAGCCAAGCCACGTGCTGCTCGCCATGGGTCATTCGGAGGCCGATGCGCGCGGGGCCCTGCGCCTCTCGCTGGGCCACACCTCGACCGAGGCCGACGTCGACGCCTTCCTCGCCGCACTTCCCGGCGTCGTGGAGCGGGCCCGACGGGCGGGAGGCCTGCTCTGATGCGCGTGGTCGCCGCGATGTCGGGCGGGGTCGACTCGGCCGTCTCCGCCGCCAGGATGCTCGACGCCGGACACGAGGTCGTGGGAGTCCACCTCGCGCTGTCGCGCTCGGCCGCGACCCTGCGCGAGTCGGCACGCGGATGCTGCACGATCGAGGACGCCGGTGACGCGCGGCGCGTGGCCGACCGGCTCGGCATCCCCTTCTACGTGTGGGACCTCGCCAGCCGTTTCGAGCGTGACGTGGTCGAGGACTTCGTCGCCGAGTACGCCGCCGGCCGCACCCCCAACCCGTGCCTGCGGTGCAACGAGCGGATCAAGTTCGCCGGGCTGCTCGACAAGGCCGTGGCCCTGGGTTTCGACGCCGTCGCAACGGGCCACTACGCGCGAGTCGTGCAGGGGCCCTCGGGGCGCGAGCTGCACCGGGCCGTCGACACGGCCAAGGACCAGTCGTACGTCCTCGGTGTGCTCGATGCTGGGCAGCTCGCCCGGTCCTTCTTCCCGCTCGGCGACTCCACCAAGGCACAGGTGCGCGAGGAAGCGGCCGAGCGAGGCTTCTCGGTGGCCCGCAAGCCGGACAGCCACGACATCTGCTTCATCCCGGACGGGAACACCCGTGGGTGGCTGACCGGCCGGCTGGGGGAGCGGCCGGGTGAGCTCGTCGACGCCGCCACAGGCGCCGTGGTCGGCACCCATGCCGGGACGCACGGGTTCACCGTGGGTCAGCGCCGCGGGCTCGGGCTCGACCGCTCCTCGCTCGACGGTGCCGCTCGGTACGTCGTCGAGGTCGACGCCTCCTCGAGCCGAGTCGTCATCGGGACGGCCGAGCTGCTCGGAGTGGACGTCGTCGAGGGCGACCACCTGCGCTGGTGCGGCCCGGCCCCTGCCGACGTCGTGCGGATGGGCGCGCAGGTGCGCGCGCACGGCGAGGAGGTCCCGGCGACCGCCGAGGTGGTCACCGGCGAGGGCGGGCTCCCGGATGCCGGTGCAGCGCCCCGGGTGCCGGCGTCACCTCGCGTGCGGGTGCGGCTGGACCGTCGGGTCCGGGGCGTCGCCCCGGGGCAGTCGGTCGTCCTCTACGACGGCACGCGGGTCGTCGGCTCGGCGACGATCTCCGGCACCGGCCGCGCCTGACCGCCTCGACCAGGCCCCGGCATCCGACCGCCTCGACCAGGCCCCGGCATCCGACCGCCTCGGCCCGGATCCCGGCATCCGCCTGCGCGTCAGGTGTCGAGCAGGCTCGTGTCGTGCACGGCGGTGAGGTCGCCGCCCGCTTCGCCAGTGTTGACGACCCCGGCCCGCTCGATGAGCACGACGGAGGCCTCCTCGGCGGCCACAGGGCAGTGCTCGACGCCTCTGGGGACGACGAAGAGCTGGCCCGGGCGGAGGGTCACCTTGCCGTCGCGCATCCGGATGGTCAGCGCGCCGTCGACGACGAGGAAGAGCTCGTCGGTGTCGGCGTGGGAGTGCCAGACGAACTCACCCTTGACCTTGACGACCTTCACCTCGTCGTCGTTGAGGGTTGCGACGACCTTCGGCGACCAGTGCTCGGAGAACAGCGACAACTTGTCCCGCAGGTCGACGACGCGTGTCATGACGCCACGCTACGACGCTCCGCACGGCATCCGGAAGTCTCGTCGAGAGTGCACGACATGCCGATGGGGGTGGGTGGCTTCCGGCATGTCGTGCTCCCTCGAACGGGGGAATAGTTGACCCCTCAACTACTGTTGGACCTGCAGCCTCCGTCCCGGAGGATTGGAGCAGAGGAGCTGATCACATGCCGGCCGTGACCGTCGACAACGTCCTGACCCTCCCGCGGGTGTCCGAGCCCGGTGCCGAGGCCGTGTCCCGGCCCGTGCGGTCCATCACGACCGCGCCGTCCGGCTTCGAGGGGGAGGGGTTCCCGGTCCGCCGTGCCTTCGCGGGAGTCGACCTCGCCGCGCTCGACCCCTTCATCCACATGGACCAGATGGGCGAGGTCGAGTACGCACCGGGGGAGCCCAAGGGGACCGCGTGGCACCCGCACCGGGGCTTCGAGACGGTGACGTACATCATCGACGGCACCTTCGTGCACCGCGACTCACACGGCGGTGGAGGGACCATCACCAACGGTGACACCCAGTGGATGACGGCCGGGTCCGGCCTGCTCCACATCGAGGTGCCGCCCGAGGAGCTCGTGCTCTCCGGAGGGCTCTTCCACGGCCTCCAGCTCTGGGTGAACCTTCCCCGCTCGATGAAGATGGCGCCACCGCGCTACCAGGACATCCGGGGCGGCGAGGTGGCCCTCGTGTCCAGCCCGGACGGCGGCGCGTTGCTGCGGGTCATCGCCGGCGAGCTCGACGGACACGCCGGTCCAGGCAGCACCCACACGCCGATCTCGATCGTGCACGCGACGGTGGCGCCCGGTGCCCGGGTCCGCCTGCCGTGGAACCCGACCTTCAACGGACTGGTCTACGCCCTCAACGGAAACGGCACGGTCGGGCCGGACCGGCGGCCCCTGCGGATGGGTCAGCTCGCGGTGCTCGGTGGCGGTGACGTCATCGAGGTGGGCGCCGACGCCGGCCAGGAGAGCCGCAGCCCGAGCCTCGACCTCTACATCATGGGCGGGCGGCCGATCCGGGAGCCCATCGCCGCCTACGGCCCCTTCGTCATGAACACCCGCCAGGAGCTCCTCACGGCTTTCGAGGACTTCCAGGCCGGGCGCCTCGGCACCATTCCGACGGAGCCGCACCCCGGCCACGACGTCCTCTGAGTCGTCGGTGATCCGTCGCCGTCCCTCGACCGACGCCCCCGCACCCTCGAGGTGCCGGGGCGTCCGTCGTGCGCCGGCACCCGTCAGGCGCTCCTGACGACCTCCGCGATCCGACGCACGGCAGCTGCTGCCTGGCTCTCGGGCAGGCCGGCGTAGCAGAGCACCAGTCCGCGCACGGTGACCTCGATGCCGTAGGCCGACAACGGGCTCACGGCGACCCCGCGCGCCTCGAGAGCGGTGACGAGCTCGAGGTCGTCGACCTCGTCGGGGAGCCGGAGCACGACGTGGAGGCCGGCATCCACTCCCTCGAGCACTGCCCCCGGCACGTGGTCGGAGACCGCCGCCACCAGCGCCGCCCGGCGGGCGGCATACGTCCGGGTCACTCGTGCGTGGTGGGTGGAGAGGGCGCCGGACGCGATGAACTCGGCCATCGCCAGACCCGTCGTCTCGTTGACGACGAGCCCCCTCGACTCGAGCTCCACCCGCAGCCGATCGCGCAGGGGACGCGGTGGAGCGATCCACGCCAGCCTGAGGGACGGCGCCACGAGCTTGGACGCGGTCCCGATGTAGACCACGTGCTCCTCGGCCCCCGAGAGGGACCGCAGGGCCGGGAGGGGGGAGACGTCGTAGCGGAACTCCCCGTCGTAGTCGTCCTCGAGGATGATCGCGCCGGCGTCGCGCGCCCACTCGAGCAGCTGGACGCGCCGGGTCACCGGCATGCGGGCCCCGAGGGGGTACTGGTGGGACGGCGTGACGTATGCCGCCACGGCACCCTCGGGCAGCGTGGCCGGGTCCAGCCCGTCGCCGTCGACGGGCACGGAGGCGACCCTCACGCCCTCGGCGGTGAATGCGGTCCAGGCCTCGACGTAGCCGGGGTCCTCCATCGCCACGGTCGCTGCCACGAGGTCGAGCGGGCCCGGCAGGCCCCGCAGGGACGCTCCGACCCCGGGGACGACGAGGAGCCCGTCGGGCGCCACCGCGACGCCTCGGCTCCGGCGGAGGTGCTCGGCGAGCACGGTGCGAAGCCGGTCGTGCGTGGGCCCTGCGCCGGCATCCCTGCCCGGGACGACGGAGCCGGCTGCTCGCCACGCACGACGCCAGGCGGCCGGGTCGACGAGGGAGGTGTCGGGGCGCCCGGGACGCAGGTCCCATTGCGGAGGCGTGGACCGTCGTCCTGAACCGCGTGGCTCACGGCCGTCGGACCGGCGCACGTGAGTGCCTGCGCCTGCGGCCGCGGCGCGGTCGGCCCCCGGCGCCACGACCGCGCCGGAGCCCGCGCGGCTGACGACGAAGCCGGCGCCGGCGAGATCGTCGTAGGCAGCGACCACGGGACCTCGGGAGAGACCGAGCGCCGATGCCAGGGACCGGGTCGAGGGCAGCGTGTCACCCGGTCTCAGGCGTCCTGTGCGCATCTCGGCGACGAGGGCGTCGGCGATGCGGTGTCGCAACGGGGCCGGTCCATCGGAGACGTCGAGGGCGAGCTCGACGGGGCGAGTGCTGCGCGGCATCCGATCACCATACTGGTCCTGCGAATTTGCCCTCCACTGGATCTGTGTGAAGGCCAGTTCGCGTAGTGAACTGATCCGAGGGCGGGTCGCAGTTCGGCGACCCGACTCGGCTGCGGACGGGTCACGGCCCGAGTCGGTGCGGCAGGAGAGGATGGGTCGGTGAGCGGGTTGGAGATGCGGCCGGGGTGCGAGTGCTGCGACGTCGACCTCCCCGCGGAGCAGGTCGGCGCGGTCGTGTGCTCCTTCGAGTGCACGTTCTGCGCCGGGTGTGCCGAGCACCTCGAGCGCACGTGCCCGAACTGTGGGGGTTCGCTCATGCCACGGCCCACGCGGGTCGGCGACTCCCTCGGGCGACACCCCGCGAGCACCCAGCGGGTCACGTCGAAGGGCTCGTGCCCCGGTCCGGGGTACGTGGGCCGCACCGCGCCCGAGCAGCGCCTGGGGCGCCACTCCGAGCGAGGGCGTGCGGAGCGTGCCGAGCTCGACGCGCTCCTGGACGAGGTCCTGGCCGGCACGCTCTCCACCGTGGTCGACGGGCGACCATGGGTCGTGCCGATGCTCTTCGCCAGGGACGGTGACCGCATCCTCCTCCACGGGTCCACGGGCGCCGGGGCACTGCGACAGGTGGCGGCCGGGGCGCCGGCGGTCCTCAGCGTGACCGTGGTCGACGGGCTCGTCCTCGCCCACTCGACCTTCGACTCATCGGCGAACTACCGCTCGGCCGTCGTCCACGGCGAGCTCGCGCCGCTGGCAGGGGACGACCGGACGACGGCCCTGACCCGGATCTCGGAGCGGCTCGTCCCGGGACGGACCTCCGAGGTCCGGCCGACGACTCGTCGTGAGGAGGCGGCCACCCTGGCCATGGCCATGCCCATCACCGACGGCCGCTGGCTGCTCAAGGTCCGGTCGGGTGGGGCGTCGCCACCCGACGAGGAGACGAGCGCATGGTGTGGGGTGGTGCCGCTGCGGGTCGTGGCGGGTGCCCCGGAGCCCGCCCCATGGACGGTCGATGCCGGTGCGCCGGTCCCCGCGTCCGTGTCGAGGTTCGTCGAGCAGGTGAACCGGTGAACGTGTCGCCCGAGGCCGTCTTCGCCGCCGCAGAACCCGCCGCCGCACCGGTCCGCGCGACGGGGATCGGCTCGTGGCCCGGGACGTCGGCGCGTGAGGCGGTGCGAACGGTCCGCGACCTCCTCGTCGACGGTGACGCGATCGGGCTGCCCTACCTGCCGGAGACTCCTGGTCGTGGGCCGGGCGCCGACATCATCGGTCGGGCTGCCGGCCTGCTTGTCGACCTCCCGGTCGACCTCCAGCCGAGCGGGTGGCGCCTCGTCGACCGGCCGGGGCGCGATGCCGCGCGCACGGCATCCCTGCACCGGGAGGACCTCGACGAGCTCGCGGAGGCGTACGACGGGTACACGGGCTCCCTCAAGATCCAGGTCGCCGGCCCGTGGACCCTCGCCGCCTCGCTCCAGCTCACCCGCGGGGAGCGGGCCGTCGTGGATGCCGGCGCCGTCGCCGACCTCACCGCCTCCCTCGCCGACGGCATCGGTGCTCGCGTCGCCGACGTGCGGAGGCTCGTCCCTGGCGCCGACGTCGTCCTCCAGCTCGACGAGCCCTCCCTGCCGGCCGTGCTGGAGGGGTCGCTTCCCACCGCCTCCGGCTTCGGCCGCATCCGGTCGGTCGACCCCCAGGTGGCGGCGCGCGGCATCCAGGCTGTCCTGTCGTCCCACGACGGCCGGACGGTTCTCCACTGCTGTGACCGGTCCGCACCCCTGCCGCTCATGCGCGCGACCGGTGCAACGGCGATCGCCATCGACCTCACCGGTGCGTCCGCGGCGCGGTGGGAGTCCGTTGCCGCCACCCTCGAGAGCGGCACCGGACTGTATGCCGGGTGCCTCCCAACCGACGGGACCGGCACCGACACCGAGGCCGGGGCCCTCGTGCTGGACGGCTTCGAGCGAGCCGGTCTGGCGGGGGAGGCGCTGCGAGGCGTCGTCGTCTCACCGGCCTGCGGACTCGCCGGACTCACACCCGAGGGGGCCCGGGACGTTCACCGTGCGGCGCTCGACACCGCGCGCCGCCTGGGTGAGGAGGTGGAGTCGTGACGCATCAGCCGCGCGTCCCGTGGCAGGTGAAGTACCTCGCTCTCGTGCTCATCTGGGGGTCGAGCTTCCTGCTCATGAAGGTGGGGCTCGAGTCGTTGTCGGCCGTGCAGATCTCGGCGCTGCGCATCGTCTCCGGCGCTGCGGTCATCACCGCCCTCCTCGTGCTGGGGGGCGGACGGCTGCCGACCGGGCGCCGCGTGTGGGGCCATCTCCTCGTCTGCGGGTTCTTCCTCGCGGCGCTTCCCTTCACGATGTTCGCGCTGTCCGAGACGCGGATCACCTCGGCCCTGGCGGGCATCGGGAACGCCGCGACCCCCATCGCCACCGTCCTCGCCACGCTCGCCATCCTCCCGGGCGAGCGCGCCACCGGCCGTCGCCTCGTCGCGGTGGGCATCGGCTTCGCGGGCGTCGTGACGATCATGCAGCCGTGGACGTCCACGGACCGGCCGGACCTCATCGGGTTCTCGATGGCCCTGCTCGGCGGCGCCAGCTACGGCCTCGGGTGGACCTACAACCGTCGCTTCCTCAGCGGTGTCGACCTCGGCGGCCTCTCGCAGCCGGCGGCCACCCTCCTCACCGGGCTGGTTCTCATGATCCCTGTCGTCCTCGGCTGGGCGTGGGCGCAGCCGGAGGGGTTGGCGGCCATCTGGTCCTACGACACGCCCCGCGACAGCGCCTGGCCGTGGCTGCCCCTGGCCTGCACCCTCGTGCTCGGGCTGGTGGGCACGGGGTTCGCCTACATGCTCCAGTTCGACGTCGTGCGCGGTGCCGGGCCGATGATCGGCTCGACGATCACCTACCTCATCCCGGTGGTGTCCGTGATGCTCGGCGTCCTCGTCCTCGGCGAGCGCCTGGGGCGCTGGCAGCTCGTCGGTTTCGCCATCGTCCTCGGGGCGGCATACGTCATCAACCGCCGGCCGGCGTCACGGCCGCCCGCCGCCGTCCCCGAGCGCGAGCAGGCAGTGGCACCGTCGTCCCGCTGATAGGAGCGCCCTCTCGGGGGACGCCTCCGCTGGGGCCGACCCGGCTGGCGCGGCTCACTGCGCCGGCGCGCTCACCTCTCGCCGGAGGATCTTGCCGGTCGGGCCCTTGGGCAGCTCCGGCACGATCCACACCTTGCGGGGGTACTTGTAGGCAGCGATCCGCTCCCTGGTGAAGTCGATGATCTCCTCCGGCGTCGCGGTGGAGCCCTCGCGCAGCGCCACGGCCGCACCCACCTGCTCGCCGAGGAGCTCGTCGGGCAGCGGGACGACGGCCACCTCGACGACGTCCGGGTGGGTGTAGATGACCTCCTCGACCTCGCGGGGGTACACGTTCATCCCGCCGCGCAGGATCATGTCCTTCTTGCGGTCGACGATGGTGAAGTAGCCCTCCTCGTCCATCGTCGCCAGGTCGCCGGTCCGGAACCACCCGTCGGGAATGGCCTCGGCCGTCGCCTCGGGGTTGTTCCAGTAGCCCTTCATGACGTTGTCCCCGCGGATGGCGATCTCCCCCACCTCGCCGACCGGCACGTCAATGCCGTCGAGGTCGACGCACCGCATCTCGCACCCAGGGATCGCGACGCCGATGGTTCCGGGCTTTCGCTCGCGGTCCGGCATGTTGAACGAGGCGACCGGGGAGGTCTCGGAGAGCCCGTACCCCTCGAGGATGACGCAGCCGAACTTGTCCTCGAAGGAACGCATCACGTCGAGCGGCATGGCGGAGCCACCCGACACGCAGGTGCGCAGCGATGACGCGTCCATGCCGTCGGACATGGGGTGGTTGAGGATGGCGGCATACATCGTCGGAACGCCCTGCATGATCGTCACGCGCTCCTTCTCGATGACCTCGATCGCGGCGGCGGGGTCGAAGCGGGGGATGAGAGCGAGCGACGCGCCGGCGATGGTCGCGGCGTTGAGTCCGACCACGAGCCCGAAGACGTGGAAGAGCGGCAGGCACCCCATGACGACGTCGTCGGGGGTGACCTCCTGGATCACGGAAGCCGAGCGGTGGGCGTTGAGGTGGACGTTGCGGTGGGTCAGCTCGGCGCCCTTCGGGCGGCCGGTCGTGCCCGAGGTGTAGAGGATGATCGCGGTGTCGTCGTCCTCCCGCGGGGTCGGCTCGGAGATCGGGTCTCCGGGTTCGAGTTCGCCGTCGACCGGACTCATCGCGCCGCATTCGACGATCCGGGTGCCCGCCCCCTCTGCGCCCGTCGTGGCCTCGGGCACGAAGTCCGGCCAGACGAAGGCGAGCTTCGCGCCGGAGTCGCGAAAGAAGAAGTTGATCTCGGCTGCCTTGAGCAAGGGGTTCATCGGGACGACGATGCCGCCGGCGAGGAGGATCCCCCAGTAGACGACCGGGAAGGCAGGGACGTTGGGGAGGATGACGGCTACCCGGTCACCGGGTTCGATGCCACTGGCCCGCAGCGCCCCGGCCACCCTCGCCGCCATGCCGTGGAGCTGCGCGTAGGTCACCCCTTGCCCGCTCACCCGCAGAGCGTCCTGCTCCGGGTGGGCGGCGGCGGTCGTCGTCAGGTTGCTCGCGAGGTTCGTCATCGGTGGGTCCTGTCGTCCGGCGTCGGTGGCGGCTGCCCCATCCTCATACGGATGCCGGGCGCGTGCCATCGGTCGGGACGCGCCAGTTGTCAGTCCACGCTTCGCAGGAACCGGTCCTGCGCCACATCACCGAGACGTGACGGTCTCCCTGATGACCCGCCGACGCACGGACCCCCACGCCGAGCGTCCCATCCCGGTCCTCTTGATGAACCGGAGCTTTGGCGCGACGGCCTTGAGGACCACCTGAACGGGTGCCGGAGCCGCCGCCGCGGCGGCGTGCTCCCGTGCGGCCACCACCCGGTCCCGGAGGGTCCCAGGCGCGGCGTCACGCCGACACGACGGCTCCAGTGACTCCGCTGCCACGGCGATCCACGCGTACTGCTGCAGAGCCCGTTCGTGCGTCGTCGTGGCGTGCCCGGCCGCCGCCGCCAGCAGCGCCTCCTCGAGGGGCGGGCGCTCCAACAGTCCGGTCATCTGCCCGCCGTGCGCTTCCAGGAGGTCGGTCAGCACGTCGAGACCGTCGCCCTCCCAGATGTGCGTGGCTCTGGACCGACCCCTCTTGCCCGTGACGTAGGGCACCTCTGCCCATTCGGGGAGCCACCTCAGCAACAGCTCCCGGTGCAGCCTGCGGGTCCTCTTGTCCTCGGTCGACACGGCGAAGGACGCCATGACGAAGTCCGGAGCGAGGAAGGGGGTGACCATCCCCACGTAGTTCGCCGAGGTGTACCAGCGCCTCACGCGCTCGGTGAGGTAGAGGTAGTCGGCGAGCTCCACACCACGCAGCCCCAGGGACAAGCCACCGTCCAACAGCCCGGCGATGCGGTTCCGCTCGTCAGCGTGCGGAAGAGGTGCGACGCCTGGCTCGACGGCGCCGAGCAGACGGCTCGCCGCCGCCTCCCGGCCGATGCCCTCGTCGGTGTCGTCCCCAGGATCGGTGATCGGGGGGTACCAGTAGCCCACCGCAAGTTCGCCACCGGCACCGGTGATGGACATCGCCCGAGCGGACGGCATCTGCTCCGGCCCGGCGACACCGACCGTGAAGGTCGAGGGGAACTGGTAGTCGTGCACCCGCTGCAGGCGGCGGACGCGCTCCCGGAGTCCCCTGGCCTGCACCGTCGCCGGTGCCCCCGCGCGATACAGGCGGTGTTCGGCGGTGATGCCATAGGTGTCGTGCAGGATGCCGAGCAGCCGGGACGCCGTCTCCCCTTCCTGGGGCAGGTCGACGTTGGTGTTGAACCGTGGAACCTGTCCCGCGCCGATCAGCGAGGCGGCGATGAGCCGGGAGTCCTTCCCTCCCGACAGTCCTAGGGTCACCCCGGTGGCCGAGAACCGGGCCGCACTCGCGAGGGCGCCTGTGACGCCGTCTGCAGCCGTCTCCAGAGCCGCACCGAATCCGGCCGAGCGCAGTGCCAGGCCGTCGCGGACGACGTCGTCGACCGCGCGCCGCCTCTGCCAGTCAACGGTCCAGCCGTGCGCGCGATGGTGTGCGGTGGCCCGCTCACCCGGCCTGAGGAGTCGGACCCCACGCACGGGCGAGGAGCTCCCGCCGAAGTCGGCCGAGACGGCGTAAGCGGCCCACCCCTGGGGGTCGTGCGCCAGGGGAAGCCCGACGAACGCGGCCAGCAGGCTCGGACGACTGCAGAAGGCGACGACCCCATCGAGCTCAGTGGTGAACATCCGGCCCATTCCCAGCCAGTCCTGCTGGATCACCACTCGGCTCGAGCCCTCCACGGCCAGCAAGGTGAAGGGTGGGACGACGCGCGCGTGGATGTCCTCGCCGTCGAGCAGGCGACGCGCCAGGTCGAGTGGGCCCGCCCCAGCGTCCAGCCCCACCGGTAGACCGTGCGAGACGGCGGTGAGCGCGCCCTCGGTCGCGACGAAGTCCCACCGCAGCACATGGTCCGTCGGGGGGTGCAGCACCACGAGACCCCAGTCTTCGCCGCCGAGATCGTGGCGTGTGTAGGTGGCAGGCACCAACGTGGCCAGCTCGCCCGTGAGGCGGTCGTTCATGCGTGCTCGAGCATCTGGCCTGACAGGCCCGCTCCCGAACCATGCCAAGACGACATGCATCCCGCCGACCCTCCAACCAAGCAGCCGAGAACTGCCGCGAACCCCGCGATGACGGCCCCAGACGCTACCAGCGCACCGGTCCACGGTCAGGTGCGCCACGCCAGGGGCTGCCACATGGATCCGCAGGCGTCTCATGGCATGGGTCGGGCTGTCGGCGAGGTGCCCTAGCGTGGGCTCGTGGCCCGCCTGGAGGAGCTCGTGATCAACGTGGAGGAGTACCTCGACGTCTGCGATGCCGCGCTCGACGGGTACGCGCAGGTGTGTCGTGCGCTGGGCGACGACCTGGTCTCGGTCCGGCTCGACGACGTGCCGGGCAGCAACTCCGCGTTCGGGCTCGTGGCCCATGTCGTCGGGGTCATGGCGCGGTGGGGACGCACGGTGAACCGCGGCATCGCCGTCCCGCGTGACCGCGACGCCGAGTTCCGGGCGACGGGAACGGTGGACGAGGCGCTCGCCCTCCTCGATGCCGGACGCGCCGGCCTGCACGAGGACGTCGCAGCGGCCCGGCCTCGCGAGGCACCCGTCGCCCCGCCCCCTCCGGAGGACGACGTGGCCGCAACCCAGGGCGCCGTCCTCCTCCACGTCTACGAGGAGTTGGCCCAGCACCTTGGTCAGCTCGAGGTGACCCGCGACGTCCTCCTCTCCCGGAACCGGTGAGCTGTCGGCGGGCTGCGGCAGGATGAGAGTGTGAGCCAGCCGACGACCGACACGGAGCAGCCGACCGACGTCGTGCCCGACGACGTGCGCCATGAGTGGACCGCCCGCGCGGAGGAGGTCCGTGCGCACCAGTTCGCCTACCACGTCAAGGACGCGCCGACGATCAGCGACGGCGAGTACGACGCCCTCATCCGCCGGCTCAACCAGATCGAGGACGAGCACCCCGGTCTGCGCACTCCCGACAGCCCCACGCAGCAGGTCGGCGGAGCCGTGTTCTCCACCGACTTCGCGGCGGTCAACCACGTCGAGCGCATGCTGAGCCTCGACAACGCCTTCAGCGCCGACGAGCTCACCGCCTGGGCGACCAGGGTCGAACGCGACACCGGGGGAGCATCGAGCCACTTCCTCTGCGAGCTCAAGATCGACGGCCTCGCCGTCAACCTCCTCTACGAGGACGGCCGGCTCACGCGCGCCCTGACCCGCGGCGACGGCCGCACCGGCGAGGACGTCACCCTCAATGTGCGGACCATCGAGGGGGTCCCGTCCGAGCTGCGGGGTGACCGCCTCCCGGAGCTGGTGGAGATCCGCGGCGAGGTCTTCTTCCCCATCGAGGCGTTCGGCGATCTCAACGCGAGCCTCGTGGAGGCGGGCAGGGCACCCTTCGCGAACCCGCGCAACGCGGCCGCCGGCTCACTGCGTCAGAAGGACCCACGTGTCACGGCCACGAGGCCGCTGCGGATGCTGGTCCACGGCACCGGCGCACGTCGCGGGTTCGACATCGAGCGGCAGAGCGACGGCTACGAGCTCCTCCGGGCGTGGGGCCTGCCGGTGAGCAGCCACTTCCGCGTCCTCGACAGCGTCGACGAGGTGGTGGCCTTCGTCGAGCGGTTCCGCGAGCAGCGCCACAGCGTCGAGCACGAGATCGACGGCGTCGTCGTGAAAGTCGACGAGATCGCGGTCCAGCGCCGGCTCGGCTCCACGTCGCGGGCGCCGCGGTGGGCCATCGCCTTCAAGTACCCACCCGAGGAGGTCAACACCAAGCTCCTGAAGATCGACGTCAATGTGGGGCGCACGGGACGGGTCACCCCGTACGGCGTCATGGAGCCCGTGACGGTCGCCGGCTCGACGGTCTCGATGGCGACGCTGCACAACAAGCACGAGGTGGCCCGCAAGGACGTGCGACCGGGCGACACCGTGGTGCTGCGCAAGGCAGGCGACGTCATCCCCGAGATCCTCGCCCCCGTGGTGGACCTGCGACCCGATGGGCTGGCCGCCTGGCAGATGCCCACCCACTGCCCGTCCTGCGGCACCGAGCTCGTCGAGGAGAAGGAGGGCGACAAGGACCTGCGGTGCCCGAACGCCCGCTACTGCCCGAGCCAGCTGCGTGAGCGGGTCTTCGGCCTGGCCTCCCGCGGCGGCCTCGACATCGAGGCCCTCGGCTGGGAGGCGGCGATCGCGCTCACCGACCCCGAGCACGGTCGCCCGGCGGAGGCCCCGGAGGAGCCGCAGACGCCGGTGTTGCGCACCGAGGCCGACCTCTTCCGGCTCCGGCCGGAGCAGCTCGCGGACGTCATGGTGTGGCGTCAGCGCAGGGTGAAGGGGGTCCCCGGCCCATGGGCGCGCGAGCTCTACTTCTTCACCAAGCCGACCGCCAAGACACCGAGCAAGCCGAGGGCGACGACGGAGGTCCTCTTCGCCGAGCTCGAGAAGGCGAAGCAGCAACCCCTGTGGCGGGTCCTCGTGGCGCTGTCGATCCGGCACGTCGGTCCCACCGCCGCCCGCGCCATCGCCCAGCACTTCGGGACGATGGATGCCGTCCGCGCGGCATCCGTCGACGAGCTCGCCGCGGTCGAAGGTGTCGGACGGGTCATCGCCGAGTCCGTCCGGGACTGGTTCGACCGCCCGGGCCATGACTGGCACATCGAGATCGTCGACCGCTGGGCCCAGGACGGAGTGCGGATGGTGGAGCCGAGGGACGAGTCGCTCGAGCAGACCCTCGCCGGGCGCACCATCGTCGTCACGGGCTCGCTGGAGGGGTTCTCCCGCGACGAGGCGAAGGAGGCGATCCTCGCGCGCGGCGGCAAGGCGTCCGGCTCGGTCTCGAAGAAGACCGACTACGTCGTCGTGGGGCCCAACGCCGGGTCCAAGGAGGACAAGGCTCGCGAGCTGGGTCTGCCGATCCTCGACGAGGCAGGCTTTCGCCGCCTCCTGGAGACCGGCAGAGCGGACTGACGCGGCTCTCTTCAGCCCACGGGGGCACCGTCACCGCTCGGCGTCCTTCGGGGCGCATGGAGGTCGAGTGCGATGGCGAGCACGCGCGCCCCGAAGACCAACGCCACCGCCGCCCAGGCCGTGAGCGAGTTCAGCCACCCGAGGTGGTGCAGCAGCACGACGAGCGCAGCCCCGATCAGCGCGGGGACGGCATACAGCTCGCGCTGCAGCACCTCGGGCACCCGCCGCGCCAGGACGTCGCGGAGGAGACCGCCCCCGACGGCCGTGATGCCGCCGATGAGGGTCGCCGCCAGCGGCCCGGCGTCGTTGTCCAGGGCGACCAGCGCGCCGCTGACCGCGAACACGCCGAGCCCCGCCGCGTCGAGCACCCGGACGGCCGACGGCACCCTGCCCCAGCGGGCGTCGGGGTTGCGCCGTGCGAACTGCTGCCACCGTCCGTGGAGGAGGAACACGAGCAGCCCGGCGACGACCGCGGCCGCGAGGAGCCACGCGTTGCTGACACCGACCGGCGGCGTGATGCCGAGTAAGAGGTCGCGCAGGATGCCGCCACCGAGGCCCGCGATCCAGGCGAGGACGAGCACCCCGAACAGGTCGAGACCGATCCGCACGGCGACGAGCGCACCGGACAGCGCGAAGACGAAGACCCCGACGAGGTCGAGGCTGAGCTGGAGCGTGGCGGTGTCCGTCAGCACCGCTCCATCCTCGCAGCGACCCGCTGCGTGCTCTGACCCCCTCCAGTGGGCGGTCCTGAGGCCAATAGAGTGGCTCCCATGGCCGACCTCACCCGGACCGACGTGGCGCACCTCGCGGCGCTGGCCCGCATCGACCTCTCCGACGCCGAGCTCGACCGCATGGTCGGTGAGCTCGCGGTCATCCTCGACGCGGTGGCCACCGTGCAGCAGGCGCCCATCGCCGACGTCGAGCCGATGAGCCACCCGATGCCGATCGTCAACGTCACCCGTCCAGACGTCGTGCGGTCTTCGCTCTCTCCCGAGGACGCCCTCGCGGGCGCACCCGAGGCCGAGCAGCAGCGCTTCTCGGTGCCGCGCATCCTGGACGAGGACTGAGCGACCGACCGGACAGCCCCCGGATGCCGGCGAGCGGCATCCCCGCGACCTCACCAACCCGGCCCCGCACCCAGAGGAACCCACCACGTGACCACCGACCTCACCCGGTCCACCGCCGCGGCGCTCGCCGACCTGCTCACGCAGGGAAGCATCTCGGCCCGCGAGGTGGCCCAGGCCCACCTCGACCGCACGGCCGAGGTCGACGCCGCCGTGCACTCGTACCTCCACGTGGACACCGAGGGCGCGCTGTCAACGGCTGACGAGGTCGACCGTCGCCGTGCCGCCGGGGAGTCGTTGCACGCCCTGGCGGGCGTGCCCATCGCCGTGAAGGACGTCATCGCGACTCGCGGCCTGCCGACGACGTGCGGCTCACGCATCCTCCAGGGCTGGGTTCCGCCGTATGACGCGACACTCGTCACCCGGCTGCGCAGGGCAGGAATGCCGATCCTCGGCAAGACCAACATGGACGAGTTCGCCATGGGCTCCTCGACCGAGCACAGCGCGTACGGTCCGAGCCGCAACCCATGGGACCTCGACCGGATCCCGGGGGGTTCCGGTGGCGGTTCCTCGTCTGCCGTGGCGTCGTTCCAGGCGCCCCTGGCCATCGGCACCGACACCGGTGGGTCGATCCGCCAGCCTGCCGCCGTCACCGGGACGGTGGGGACCAAGCCGACCTACGGCGGCGTCTCGCGCTACGGGCTGGTCGCGCTCGCCTCGTCCCTGGACCAGGCCGGCCCGTGCACCCGCACCGTCCTGGACGCCGCACTGCTCCACGAGGTCATCGGCGGGCACGACCCGATGGACTCCACGTCGATCGACGCTCCCGTGCCTCCCCTCGTCGAGGCCGCGCGCCGGGCCGACGTGTCAGGGCTGCGGGTCGGCATCGTGCGCGAGCTCACCGGCGAGGGCTTCCAGGCCGGGGTCCAGACCCGGTTCGAGCAGGCCGTGCAGCACCTCGTCGACGCCGGTGCCGAGGTCGTCGAGGTGTCCTGCCCGAGCTTCACCTACGCCCTGGCGGCGTACTACCTCATCCTCCCGAGCGAGGCGTCGAGCAACCTCGCGAAGTTCGACGCGATGCGCTACGGCCTGAGGGTGGCCCCTTCCGGCATCCCCGACCCCAGTGCCGAGCAGGTCATGGCGGCCACCCGCGACGCCGGCTTCGGCGACGAGGTCAAGCGCCGCATCATCCTCGGCACGTACGCCCTCTCGAGCGGCTACTACGACGCGTACTACGGCTCTGCGCAGAAGGTGCGCAGGCTCATCGCCGACGACTTCACGAGGGCCTTCGAGGCCGCCGACGTCCTCGTCAGCCCGACGGCGCCGACGACCGCGTTCCGGTTCGGCGACAAGCTCGACGACCCGATGGCGATGTACCTCAACGACATCGCGACGATCCCCGCCAACCTCGCGGGGATTCCCGGCATCTCGGTGCCCAGCGGCCTTGCCGACGAGGACGGCCTTCCGGCGGGCTTCCAGATCCTCGCCCCGGCGATGCGCGACGACCGCCTGTATGCCGTCGGTGCCGCGCTCGAGGCCCGCCTCGCCGCCGCGTGGGGCGGGGCCATGCTGGACCGTGCTCCGGCTCTCGCCGGCAGTGGTGCCGCCGTGGGCCCGACGAGAACGAAGGAGGCCTGAGGAATGACGACGCAGGCGACCGCCGAGGCAACGCTCCCGCTCGAGGAGGCCCTCGCGGCATACGACCCGGCCCTGGGCCTCGAGGTGCACGTCGAGCTCAACACGGCCACGAAGATGTTCTGCGGCTGCCCGACGGAGTTCGGCGCCGAGCCCAACACGCAGGTCTGCCCCGTCTGCCTCGGCCTGCCGGGCGCACTGCCGGTGGTCAACGTCAGGGCGGTGGAGTCGGCGATCCGCATCGGGCTCGTGCTCAGCTGCCAGATCGCTCGCTGGTGCCGGTTCGCGCGGAAGAACTACTTCTACCCGGACATGCCGAAGAACTTCCAGACCTC
>CALCXF010000016.1 GCA_937907685.1 uncultured Nostocoides sp. | reverse complement strand
CCCCCGCCAACCTCGCGGTCCTCAAGAACGGACGCGCCAAGGCCGTGCGCTTCGCCACGCTCGCCGCGCTCTGCGAGGTGCTGCAGTGCCAGCCAGGGGACCTGCTCCGCTGGGAGATCGAGCGTGCCGCCGACGAAGGACCTGCCCCACCGCAAAGGTGAATTCTGCGCCGCACGGCCTGGACTGGCCGCCGGCGCTCGGCACAACGGAATATCCCTCCGTGCCGGGCCCGGCTACCGGCGTGACTGCACTCCGCGCGGTGAACGAAGGAATTGCCGTCGCTTGTGGCCTCGTTCCTCCACCGTGAGCACAGATCCGGGGCGAGAGGCGGAAGGGCTTGACGCCTACTCGGCGATTGTCACCTCCGTGGCGGCGCGGCTGACGCCGAAGGTTGCCGCGCTGCGGATCCGGTCCAGCCGAGGAGAGTCTGGGGGCTCAGCTGTCGTCCTGACCGGCGAGTCTCACTTGCTCACCAACGCTCATGTCGTGGGCCATTCAGCCGACGGCACCGCGGAGTTCGCTGATGGCACCTCGACCCACTTCGATGTGGTGGGTCATGACGCACTGTCCGACATCGCCGTCATCAGGGCCGACCGTGAGGTGCCGTCCCCACCTGAGTACGGCGACGCGAGCTCGCTCCTCGTTGGCTCGCTGGTGGTGGCGGTCGGCAACCCGCTGGGCCTGTCCGGCACGGTGACAGCAGGCGTCGTGAGTGCCCTCGGTCGCAGCATGCCGGTGGGAACCCGAACCACGGCACGGCTGATCGAGGACGTCATCCAGACTGACGCTGCGCTCAACCCGGGCAACTCCGGGGGCGCTCTGGCCGACAGCCGAGGTCGCGTCGTGGGGATCAACACGGCGGTCGCCGGGATCGGTCTCGGCATGGCAGTCCCGATCAACGCCACAACGCATCGGATCATCGACGCGTTGTTGCACGACGGACGCGTCCGGCGCGGCTACCTCGGCCTGGTGAGCACGCCTGCACGGCTGACCCCAGTGCAGGCGGAGCATTACCGCCAGCGTGTCGCGCTACGGATCGTCAAGGTGGTGGAGAGGAGCCCGGCGGCCCAGAGCGGCCTTCGCCGCGGCGACCTGGTCCTCGCGATCGACGGCGCGCCACTGGGCGACGCGCAGTCATTGCAGAAGCACCTTTTCGCCGACTCGATCGGAAGGCGGATGGAGGTCACGGTGATCCGCAACGGCGCACTGGTCGACGCCGTGGTCCTCCCGAGCGAACTGCCTGACTGAACCCACCAGGCTTCGAGGTCCGGACGGTCAGAGGTACCGGTGCATGACGTGCAGGCCGACCCGGCCGTGCGTCGCGGAGTCGAAGGCCTCCGGCACCGTGCCGATGACAGCGAAGCCGAGGTCTCGCCACAGAGCCACGGCCGAGATGTTCGTCTCCACCACCGCGTTGAACTGCATCGCGACATAACCCTGCTCGCGGGCCCAGTCGAGCACCCACTCCCCGAGCGCGCGCCCCACGCCCTGCCCCCGGGCCTCCGGCGCAACCATGAAGGATGCCGTCGCGACGTGGCTCCCGCGGGACGGCCGGTTGGGACCGGCCTTGGCCGACCCGAGCAGCGTCCCGGAGTCGCCCACCGCCACGACGGTCACCCCGGGCGCCGACTCCAGCCACAGGTGGCGCGCCTCGTCGGAGGTCAGGGCCTCCGGGTACGCATACGTCTCGCCTGCGGCGACGACCTCGCGGAACACGGGGAGGAAGCGCGGCCAGTCAGCCTCCTCGATGGGCCTGATCAGCATCCCCGCGGTCAGACACCGCCGTGCGGCCGCATGTGCAGCCAGGGCCGGGTCAGCTCGAAGTGCCGGCCGGTGATCTCGTCGACCTCGATGGCGATGACGTTGAGCTTCGCGCTGTCGACCCAGGGGCGCAGGGGGAGCTGGTCGGTCTCGTCCGCCTCGCGCCCCTCGAGCTGCCGGGCTCGGCCGCGGACGACGACGCTGCGCGCCTCGGTCTCGGTGTACTCGTCGATCTCGAAGGCGACGTCGGCGTTCATCGTCAGACCGAGCAGCTTGCTGCCCTCCGAGGTCCGGAAGACGAGTCGGCGCTGGTGGTCCACGGCATAGTTGACGGGGACCAGGTGCACCTCGTCTGCGAGGTGGAACGCGAGTCGGCCGAACTCGTGGTCGTGGAGCAGCTCCCAGCAGACGCCCTCGGGCAGCTCGGTCACGGGGGAGTGCTCGGTCATGGGTGCCTCCTGGTGCTCTGTGCCTCCGACCCTAGTGACCCCGCGAGGTGGTGGCACGGGACAGAGATGGTTCTCACGCCGCGCCGGGCGGACATCTCCGCCCCCAGCCACCGGCGCTGGGTAGCGTGCAGGCGTGGCACACGTCGAAGCGGTCGTCGTCGGAGCCGGTCCCGGTGGCCTCGCCGCTGCCGCGGCCCTGCAGGCACGGGGCGTCGAGACGCTCGTCGTGGACCGTCGAGCGCACGTCGGCAGCTCGTGGCGCAACCACTACGACCGCCTGCACCTCCACACTCCCCGGCGGTGGTCAGGGCTGCCCGGACACCCGATCCCGCGACGCTTCGGGCGGTGGGTGGCCCGCGACGACGTGGTCCGCTACCTCGAGGAGTACGCCGCGCACCACCGGATACCGCTGCGCCTCGGCTGCGCCGTGACACGGATCGACCGCGGCGGCGGCGACGCCGGGGCCCGATGGGTCGTCCGGCTGGACGACGGCAGCACGATCGAGTCGGCCCACGTCGTCGTGGCGACGGGCTACAACCACACTCCGGTGACACCCGAGTGGCCGGGGATGGCCGGGTTCACCGGAGAGGTCGTGCGCGCCAAGGACTATCGCAACGGCAGGCGGTATGCCGGTCGGGACGTCCTCGTCGTCGGGAGCGGGAACACGGGCACGGAGATCGCGACCGACCTGGCCGAGCACGGGGCGACCCGGGTGTGGCTGTCGGTCCGCACGCCGCCGCACATCGTCGCGCGGTCACGCCTGGGCGTGCCGGCCCAGGCCACCGGCATCCTCGTCCGGCGCCTCCCACCGCGGGTGGTGGACCGGCTCGCGGGAGTGCTCGCCGTGGTGCAGGAACCAGACCTCACGGCATACGGGATGCCGCGCCCCGCCCCCGACGTCTACTCACGCGTCCTCGTCGGCCGCGTCCCCGTCCAGGACGTCGGGGTCGTCGACGCCATCCGGGCGCGCCGCGTGGAGCCGGTTGCGGGCGTCGAGTCCCTGGACGGGAGCGAGGTCGTGCTGGCGGACGGGCGGCACCTGCGTCCTGATGCGGTCGTCATCGCGGCGGGCTACCGCGCCGGGCTCGAGCCACTCGTGGGGCATCTGGGTGTCCTGGGCCCGCGTGGGCTGCCCGTGGTGCACGGAGCCCAGGAGCCGGCCGGCGCCCCGGGGCTGTGGTTCACCGGCTTCAGGAACCCCATCTCGGGCATGCTCCGTGAGCTGCGGATCGACGCCGAGCGCATCGCCGCCGCCGTCAGTCGGGCAGGCGCTCCGTCTCGAACGTGAACCGGTGCTCGCGCAGCCGCTCGACGAGTGGCATCCCGATGGCGGTTGCGGGCGTGAGGACACCGGTGGCGTCCGGCAGCCGGTCTCCGTCCTCGGCGAGGGCAAGCGCAGCCTGGCCGAGCATGACGGCCGTGCCGCTGAAGCCCGGGTCGTAGGGCGCCGCCACCGTCGTGCGGTAGCGCGCCCCGTTCGACGCCTCACCGGTGATCTCGAACCGGAAGCGGCCCTTGGCCTGGGTCTCGTCGTCCGGCCCCTCCCCGGGCTTGGGGAGCACCCGGTCGAGGAGCAGGCGGGTCGGGGGGAACGCCATGCCGGCCAGCGCCGCCAGGAGGCCGACCGAGGCCGCCCCCGCCGTCACGGCACCCGCCGGGCCGCTGCCGAAGTCGGTGTACTCGACGTAGCGGAAGTCCGGCCCGTAGCCGAGCAGTGAGGCGGAGCGGGCGACGATCCTCGTGTTGAAGGCGGCCATGACGAACGGGCCGGTGAAGTGGCCGTTGTCCGCGTCCCGTTTGACCGGCGAGGCCCTCAACACGCCGGCGACCAAGCCCCTCACCCCGGACGGACCGGACGCCGTGTCGCCGTCGCCGGACGCGGTCGGCTCCTTCGCCCGCGGTGGCGCACCCCCCTCGGCAAGGGCCCAGGGGTCACGCATGATGCGGCGGGCTCCCCTGTCCCTGGTCACCTCGTCGACCTGCGTGCGAACCGTATCGACCGTGCCGCCCCCCAGGCTTCCCCGCAGGCTGCGCACCGCCAGTCGGGTCCGACCGAGCCGGGCGCCGTCGGCCCGAGCCGCCTCGGCGGTGAGGAGCACCCCCAGGTCGCTCGGCACGGAGTCGAACCCACAGGCCGGCACGATCCGGGCTCCGGTGCGCTGGGCGGTCTCGTGGTGGGCGGCGATCGCCCGGTGGACGAAGAGGACCTCCCCGGTGATGTCGCAGTAGTCGGTGCCCGCCTCCGCGCAGGCGGCCAGGAGGGCCGCGCCGTACGTGACGTAGGGCCCCACCGTCGTGGCGACGACCCGCGTGCGGCCGGCCAGGTCCCGCACCGCGTCCTCGTCGGTGGCGTCGAGGGCGACCATCGGCCACCCTCCGGCGGCCTCCCCGAGTCCTTCGGTGAGGGACTGGAGCCGCGTCAGGGAGCGGCCGGCCAGGGCGATGCGCAGGTGGGGTGGCGCCGTGGCGGCGAGGTGTCGCGCGGTGACTCGCCCAGCGGCTCCCGTCGCACCGAACAGGACGACGTCGAACTCCCGTGCCGTGTCAGTCATGACCCCAACCTAGATGCGAGAGAGCGGCGCGGATCGGGCAGAGTGAGTCGATGACCGCCACACCGACCGTCCTCGCCGTCGTCCAAGCCGGTGGACAGGGCTCCCGGATGGACGTGCTCACCCGTGAGCGCGCCAAGCCGACCCTGCCCTTCGCCGGGTCCTACCAGCTCGTCGACTTCCCACTGTCGAACCTCACCCACAGCCACATCACCGACGTGTGGCTCTCGGTGCAGTTCCAGGCGGGGTCCCTGTACCGGCACCTCGCGGCGGGGCGTCCGTGGGACCTCGACCGCACCCGGGGTGGTCTGAGGTGGCTCATGCCCGAGGAAGGCGGCGGGTCGGCTGCGCAGGACGGCTTCTCGAACGGCAATGGTGACGACCTCTATCGGGTCGCCGACTCGATCCGGCGGTTCCGCGCTGCCGCCGTGGTCGTCCTCAGCACAGACCAGGTGTGGACCGCCGACCTGCGTCCCGTCGTGGCGGCCCACCTCGAGCGCGGCTCGGACTGCACCGTGCTCACGACCGAGGTCGGCCGCACCCAGGCGACGCAGAAGGACGTCGTCACCGTGGGTGGGGGCTCCCGGGTGACGAAGGTGGAGCACAAGCCGCAGGACCCGAGCGGCACGACCATCGCGGCCGAGGTCTTCGTCTTCGAGCCGGAGGTTCTCTGCCGCACCCTGGACGACCTGCGCCGCGAGCGCTCGCACACCGAGGAGGGCAACACGGGCATCGGCGACTTCGGAGAGCACCTCCTGCCCCGTCTCGTCCGCGACGGAAGCGTTCACGCGTGGCCGCTCGAGGGCTACTGGGCCGACCTGGGGACGCCGGCCCTGTTCCTGACTGCCCACCGTGACCTTCTCGCCGGGAGGGTCGACGCCGTCGGGCGCCCGGACTGGCCGATCCTCACGCGCTGGCCCGAGCTGCCGGCCGCGCGGGTCGATGCGGGTGCGGTGCTCGAGGACTCGTTCGTCAGCGCGGGATGCCGGGTGGCCGGCACGGTGCGACGCAGCGTGCTGGGACCGGGCGTCGTCGTGGGCGCCGGCGCCCTCGTCGAGGACGCGGTGCTGTTCTCACAGGTCCGCATCGGTGTCGACGCGCACGTCGCCACGGCGCTGCTCGACGAGAACGTCGAGGTGGGCTCCGGTGCGCGAGTCGGGGAGCTGGCGGGACAGCAGTCGGCTGAGGACGACCACATCACCGTCGTCGGCCGGGACTCGGTAGTCGGTGAGGGAGCCGTCGTCGCCGCCGGCGCCCGCCTGGAGCCGGGCAGCACCGCCTGAAGCCGTGGCTCAGCGCCTCGCGAAGGCTGCGGCCTCCCGGGCGGCGTAGAGGCGGTCGACGGCGTCGATGCTCGCGCGACTGGAGAGGTCCACCCCTGCACGCGCGGCCGCTGCTCGGGCCTGTGGTGTCGAGAGGTCCGGAGCGAGCACCGTCTCGGGCTCGATCGTGCTGTCGACGGCGGCGTAGCTGCGCTGCTGGTCGGCAAGCCGCGTGGCCGAGCCCTTGGCCGTCGTGAGCACGGCGGCCGTCGCGACGACGGTGGAGCCGGTCAGGTAGGGGCTCACGGTGGGCGTGTAGCCGCTGGAGTGCCCGGCGCGGTTGGGGTGGTACGACTCGTTGGTCGGACTCGAGAGGCCGTTGATCCACTCGGAGCTCGAACACACCGCATGCCCGAGGAAGGGAGTCGTGGGGTTGGCGAAGGTGAAACCGGTGGCTGTGGCGCGCCCGGAGGTCGTCGCGTTCAGCAGATCCGCCGTCGCGTTGAGCCGCGACATCTCCGTCGAGGAGAACCACGTGAGGAGGTTGCAGTCGACGCCGTTGAAGAGGCGCGGGTATCCCACGACCGTCACCTTTGCCTGCGGAGCGCGTGCCCGGATGGCGGCATACAGCGTGGTGAGCTGGCCGGGCAGCGTGTTCCGGATGTAGCTCTGGGCGCGGTCGATGGCGGCCGTGCAGTTGCTCAGCCAGGCGGGCTGGGCGCAGGTCGTCAGGACGCTGGAGAAGCCGGCGTCGTTCCCGCCGACCGAGATCGACACGTATGCCGTCGACGAGGTCAGCGCGGACAGCTGGCTGGTGGTGACGTCGGCGATCTTGGCCCCGGAGCAGGCCCGGAAGTTGAGGGCATACCCCTTGGCCGAGGCGATGAGCGAGGGGTAGGCGTAGACCGACCGCAGGCAGCTGGTCCCGTCGCTGATGTACGAGCGGGTGCCGGTCCCCGAGGAGTAGCTGTCACCGAGGGCGACGTACGACTCCCCCGCGGCGGCCGCCGGGGCCGCCGGGATGAGGAGGGCCGCGACGGCGGCGAGGGCGACGGTGGACATCGAGCGACGTCTGGTCATGAGCGTCTCCCCGGGATCGGTTGTGGTCCGGCTCACACTACGACGAGGCGCGGGCTCCTGCGCCCACAACGGCCTGGACGCTTCGGCGCCTTTCCCCCGAGCGCCCGAGGTCTTATGTTTACCCCGTGAACTCAACGAGTCCAGCGCCGGGCTCGCAGGCGTCGCTGCGCGAGATGAACCGCCTGCGGGTGCTCGACGCGGTCCGGGAGCACGGGGCGCTGACCCAGGTCGAGATCGCCGGAGTCACGGGGCTCAGCGCGGCGACGGTGTCGAACCTCGTCAAGGAGCTGCACTCGGCCGGCGCGGTTGTGCTCTCGCCGAGCATTCGCAACGGCCGTCGAGCGGTCCAGGTGTCCGTCGCTGCGTCCCACGGTCTGGTGGCGGCCGTCGTGTTCGGGGACCGGGACGTCCGGGTCGCCCTCGGGACGGGCGGGGCGGAGGTCCTCAGCCAGAAGCGGATGCCGCTGCCGGCCGACCACGCAGCCGACGAGGGGATGACCCGCGGAGCCCGCCTGGTGCACGAGCTCGTCGACACGAGCGGGCACCTCGCCTCGGAGGTACGGGCCGTGGGCGTCGGCCTCCCCGCTCCCATCGACGCGGTCTCCGGTCAGGTGGGCTCCGAGGGGGTGCTGCCCGGATGGCGGGGGGTCCCCGTGGCCGCGGCGATGGCCGAGGCGCTCGGCACCAAGGTCCTCCTGGACAACACGTCCAACCTCGCCGCTCTCGGCGAGTTCAAGTTCGGCGCACTGCAAGGAGTGACGAACGGAGTGTTCATCAAGGCGTCCTACGGCGTCGGTGCCGGCCTCATCCTCGGTGGTGAGCTCTTCCGGGGAAGTGCGGGAACCGCGGGCGAGATCGGGCACGTGACGATCGACGAGGACGGCCCCGTGTGCCGGTGCGGCAACCGCGGGTGCCTCGACACGTTCGTCGGCGCGCAGGCGGTGCTCCGGGCCGTGCGGGACTCCCACGGGCCGTTGACGCTCCGCGACGTCATCCACCGAGCCCTGGACGGGGATCCGGGGTGCCGCCGAGTGCTCGAGGACTCCGGTCGCCACATCGGCGTCGCAGTCGCCGGCCTCGTCAACCTGCTCAATCCCGAGGTCGTGGCGCTCGGTGGGCAGGTGGCGCGGGTGGGGGACCTCCTCCTCCAGCCGATCCGCGACGCCATCGAGCGGTGCGCCATCCCGAGTGCCGCGGCGTCCGTGCGCGTGGTGGGGGGAGCGCTGCCGCCGGAGGAGGCCGACGTGCTCGGTGCACTGGCGCTCGCGGACCAGGTACGCGAGGATGCGGACCGGGCCGCTCTCACCGTCGCGGCGCCGTGACCGAATCGTTGTCTCAAAACCTTGTATTCAAGGCTTGACGGCAACGGCGGATGCGAGTTGAATCCGAGGCGACCGCACCAGAGAGGCTGCGGACGTCATGGCATAGGAGAAGACCGCATGACCACTCGAACCTTCCGCATCGCCGGCGCAGCACTCGCGCTCGGCCTCACCGTCACGGGCCTGAGCGCCTGCGGCAGCGACGACGACCCGGGCTCCGACGCCAGCGCCACCGGCGGCGGGGGCTCGGAGGGCAAGAAGATCGCCCTGCTCCTGCCCGAGAACAAGACCGCCCGCTACGAGGCGTTCGACAAGCCCATGTTCGAGGCGGCCGTCAAGGCGGGATGCCCCGACTGCGAGGTGCTCTACAGCAACGCCAACCAGGACGCCGCGAAGCAGCAGCAGCAGGCCGAGGCCGCCATCACCCAGGGCGCCGAGGTCATCGTCATGAGCGCCGTCGACGGCAAGTCGGCCGTGACCATCGTCCAGAACGCCAAGAGCCAGGGCGTCCCCGTCGTCGCCTACGACCGGTTCATCGCGGGCGCCGACTACTACGTCTCCTTCGACAACAAGAAGGTCGGCGAGCTCCAGGGCACCGGTCTCGTCGAGGCGATGAAGGCCGACGGCAAGACCTCCGGCGACATCGTCATGATCAACGGGGCACCGACGGACGCGAACGCCGCCGACTTCAAGGCCGGTGCGCACAGCGTCCTCGACTCCAGTGGCTACACCGTCGCGGCCGAGTTCGACACCCCGGACTGGAGCCCCGACAACGCCCAGGAGTGGATGGAGAGCCAGATCGGCAGCGTCCAGGCGAACCTCGTCGGGGTGTACGCCGCGAACGACGGCACCGCAGGCGGCGCCATCGCCGCCCTCAAGGGTGGCGGCGTGAACCCGCTTCCGCCGGTCACGGGCCAGGACTCCGAGCTCGCGGCCATCCAGCGGATCCTCGCGGGTGACCAGGCCCTGACGATCTACAAGGCGATCAAGCCGCAGGCCGAGGACGCCGCGAAGAACGCCATCGCGCTGGCCAACGACCAGAAGCCGACTGCCACCGCCGACAAGGAGGGCGTCCCCGCCACCCTGCTCGAGCCGGTCGTCGTCACGGCGGAGAACATCAAGGACACGGTCGTCGCCGACGAGTTCTACAAGGTGGCCGACATCTGCACGCCCGAGTACGCCGACGCGTGCGCCAAGGCCGGCCTCAGCTGACCGCCGTACCCGGCACACCCCGCCCCACCCTCACAAAGGAGTGAGCAGAGCATGACCACCACCTCCTCGGCCCCCGTGCTGTCGATGACCGGAGTGTCCAAGCGCTTCGGCGCCGTCCAGGCCCTCAAGGACATCGAGTTCAGCGTCGAGGCCGGGGAGGTGGTGGCGCTCGTCGGTGACAACGGCGCCGGCAAGTCGACCCTCGTCAAGACCATCGCCGGGGTGTACCCACCGGACGAGGGGCACGTCACGTTCGACGGCAGCCCCGTCACCATCACCTCGCCCGCACAGGCGCAGGACCTCGGCATCGCGACGGTCTTCCAGGACCTCGCACTGTGCGACAACCTCGACGTCGTCAGCAACCTCTACCTCGGGAGCGAGGTCGTCCGGAACCGGGCGCTCGACGAGGTGACGATGGAGAAGGAGTCCTGGCGCCTGTTGCGCGAGCTCAGTGCCAAGATCCCGAGCGTGCGCATCCCGGTGGCGAGCCTGTCCGGCGGTCAGCGCCAGACGGTGGCCATCGCCCGCTCGCTCCTCGGCAGGCCGAAGGTCGTCATGCTCGACGAGCCGACGGCAGCCCTCGGCGTCGCACAGACCGCCGAGGTCCTCAACCTCGTCGAGCGGCTGCGCGAGAACGGGCTGGGAGTCATCCTCATCAGCCACAACATGTCCGACGTCATGGCCGTCGCCGACCGCGTCGTCGTCCTGCGGCTGGGCCGCAACAACGGGATCTTCCGCGTGAGCGAGACCACCAACCAGGAGATCATCGCCGCCATCACCGGCGCCACGACCAATGCCGTCTCGGCGCGCGCCGCGCGCAAGGCAACCCAGGAGGAGAGCGCGTGAGCACCCCCGAGACCCCGACCGCCGCCGCGCCCGTGGGGCCGACCGCGGACCAGAGCAGCCTCCCGGCAGACCTCCAGGACGAGCGCCTCATCGCGAGCCAGGGCCTCGGCGGCTGGGCGTCGGCCCAGCTCGGACGCCTCCGCAGCGGCGACCTCGGCTCGCTGCCCGTCGTCGTCGGGCTCGTCCTCATCTGGGGTGTCTTCTACGCCCTCGAACCGGCCTTCCTCTCGAGCCGCAACCTCGTCAACCTCAGCCTGCAGATGGTCGCTGTCGGCACCATCGCGATCGGCGTGGTGCTCGTGCTCCTGCTCGGCGAGATCGACCTGTCCATCGGCTCGATGTCCGGGCTCGCGGCGGCGATCCTCGCGGTGTTGTTCGTCGCCCGGGAGACCTCGGTGATCATCGCCGTGCTCGCTGCCCTGGGCGCGGGCGCGCTCGTCGGCCTCCTCTACGGCACCCTGTTCAACCGGTTCGGCGTTCCCAGCTTCGTCATCACCCTCGCCGGCCTCCTCGCCCTGCTCGGCCTCCAGCTGCGTGTGCTCGGCAACCAGGGGACGATCAACCTGCCGTTCGAGTCCAGCCTCGTCCGCTTCGCGTCCCAGCAGTTCCTCCCCGTGTGGCTGGCCTACGTCCTGGCGCTCCTGGCCCCCGCGGTGTACGCGCTGAGCGCGTGGCGCCGCAACGCGCGCCGCGCCGAGGCCGGCCTCTCGACGACCCCGCTCAGCCGGCTCGCCCTGCGTGCGCTCGGCCTCGCGGCGATCCTCGTCATCGTCGTCGCCGTGCTCAACCGCGACCGCGGCGTGTCCTACATGTTCCTCGCGTTCCTCGTCCTCGTCGTCATCATGGACCTCGCCATCCGACGGACGACGTGGGGCCGATCCGTCCTCGCCATCGGTGGCAACGTCGAGGCGGCACGGCGGGCCGGCATCAACGTCAAGCGGATCTACCTGTCGGTCTTCACCCTGTGCTCGACCTTCGCGGCGCTGGGCGGCATCTTCGCAGCCTCCAGGCTTGCCTCGGCCAACCAGAGCAGCGGCGGCGGGGACACCAACCTCAACGCCATCGCCGCGGCGGTCATCGGGGGCACCAGCCTCTTCGGTGGTCGCGGCTCGGCGTACTCGGCCCTGCTGGGCATCCTCGTCATCCAGTCGATCTCGAACGGTCTCGACCTCCTCGCGGTCGAGTCGAACGTCAAGTTCATGGTGACCGGAGCCGTCCTCCTCCTCGCCGTCATCATCGACAGCCTGAGCCGGCGCAGCCGGGCGGCCCACGGCCGGGCCTGACTCCACCCGTCCCCCGGCCGGCCCTACCCGCGGTCCACGGCCGGACCCGTGGCCATCCGCTCGGGTGACCCCGCGTAGCATCGCGGCGTGGCCCTGACAGACCTCTCGCGCTGCTCAGCCGCGTCCCGCTACCGGCGGGATCCGCAGGCCGGCACCGCACCGGTCGCCTCCCGATGGCTCCTCATCGAGC
Source organism: uncultured Nostocoides sp. (assembly GCA_937907685.1). Lineage (GTDB taxonomy): Bacteria > Actinomycetota > Actinomycetes > Actinomycetales > Dermatophilaceae > Fodinibacter. The sequence goes on along the minus strand of CALCXF010000016.1, from coordinate 59,466 downwards.
ACCCGGGGCCATGGGCCAAGCAGCCCCTCGACACGCCGCCGCTCCTCGGCGCGGTCGGCGCAGAGGTCGAGAAGGTCTGTGGCTCCTTCGGCGGCCGCGTGCTCCTCGTCCGCCGGCCCGGCCGTCGGGAGCCGGGCGACGACCTGCTCTCCTGGTATGCCGTCGACACGGTCCGCCGCACCTGGGTCCGGGGCACGTGGAGGACCTCGGAGAACCTCCTCCACGCGGCTCATGCGCTCGGCGTCCCGCTCAGCGACAGTGACGAGGACGCCGAGCCCATGGTGCTCGTGTGCACGCACGGCACCCGCGACGCCTGCTGCGCGGTGCGCGGTCGGCCCATCGTCGCGACGCTCGCGCGGGCCCTGCCCGAGGAGACGTGGGAGTGCACCCATCTGGGGGGCCACCGGTTCGCAGGCACGCTCCTCTCCCTTCCGGACGGCACCTGTCTCGGGCGGCTGGACCCCGACACCGTCGTGGGGGCGGTGCGCTCCCACCGTGAGGGGCGGGTCGACGCGAAGTACCTCCGGGGCGTCACCCGCTGGGAACCGGCGGTGCAGGCCGCGGTCGCTGCCGTGCTCGCGGCCCATGGTCCGGCCGACGTCGACGACCTCGTCCCCGGCCGGATCGACGCAGAGGGCGAGTCCACCCGGGTCGACGTCCTGGGCCGGGAGCCGATGCCCGAGCGAGTGACGGTCGACGTCACCGCGGAGGCCCTGCCCGACGCCCCCCTGAGCTGCGGCGACAAGGCCAAGCAGCACACGGCATACCGGGCGGTGCTGCGTCCCTGACCCTCAGCCGGTCGGCCGGCTCGCGACGGGAACGGTGACCAGCGGCAGGTCCGGTGAGCACGTGCGGGCCGGGTCGGCGTCACGGCGGTCGACCCGTCGGCCGTTGACGAGCGAGACGTCGTCGTATGCCGGGCGCCCCTCGACCACGTCGCGGAACCGGTACCGCGTCAGTGACGCCAGGCGGCAGTCGGTGCCGAAGGTCAGCACGTCGAAGGCGGACGGCTGGCCGACGAGCTCCTCACCGCCCTCGTCGGCGAGGAAGTGGCTGAGCGGGCCGCCGCCGGTGAACGTGCCGGCCTGGACCCGGTTCCCTTCGAGGTCCACCGAGTGCATGTGCCCGTTGACGAGGACGCCGCCCTCGAGGCCCTGCACCGCCCATGGCTCGTGGCCCACCACGAGGTCCAGGACGGGGCGCCCCGTGAAGGCGGCGGTGAACGCCTCGCGGGCCGGCACCTGCTTGGCGGGCGACCCGCTGCCGGAGTCACCGAACCACCGGGGGTCGTTGAAGCCGGTGACTCTCACGCCCGCGAACTGGACCTCCGTATAGTCACCCGAACCTGACTGCAACAGAACGATGTTCGGCACCTCGGCGAGCCGGTCGAGCAGGGCCGTGTCCGTGGGGCTCGTCGCGTCGTGGTTTCCCCGAACGAAGAGGTACGGCACGCCGAGCGACTCGATTCCGGCGAACAGGTCGGCCGCCTCGGCCTCCTGCACCGTGCCGAAGTTGACGAAGTCACCCGCGTCGACGACGACACCGATGGACTCCTCCTCGACGATGGTCCGCATGAGGCCGTACTGGTTCCCGCCGTGGATGTCGCTCACGACGAGGACGCGCACCGAGGTCTCCGACTCCAGGGGTGCGGCCGCATACTTCTGCTGGAGCGCGGTCGAGAGCGCGATGACGTTGCGCAGGTAGGGGGCCACCTGGGCGGATCGCGCCTCCACGTCCGAGAGGATGCCCTGGTTCTGCTGAAGGGTGCCGAGCACCCCGGTCGAGGTGAACGTGTCCTGCCGGTCCGCGCGGTAGGTGGACCACAGCGCCCCGGCGGTGAGGGCCACGGAGGCGAGACCCGCGACGAGCCCGCCGACGACCAGGGCGACCGGCGGTCGCCTCCGGCGCAGCACGGCATACCCGACCCAGGTGAGCACCACGACGATGAAGGCACCGGCGGCGAACCGGACCATGACGTCGACGGCCGCGGCGCGGATGGCGGCGTTGAGCTCCTCGGGTCCGGGTCGAAGGGTCGACAGGGTGACGCCTGGGCGCGAGAGCACGGTGGTGATGCTCGCCTTGACCTGCGGTACGGCACGCACGCCGGGGGCGAGGCCGGAGAACCCGACCTCGATGTCGCCGAAGGCGGTCGTCGCGACCAGCTCGGAGCTGCGAGCCGGGTTGGGGTCCAGGGTGACGCTGGACCGGTAGTGCCGGGTCTCGGCGGTGGCCGGCGCGACGGCCGTGACCGCCGCCCCGACGACCGCGCACGCCAGCGTCAACGCGGCGAGGGCGAGCCCCAGCCTCACCTTCCGCGGGCCGACGCGGTGACCGGCCCACCACCAGAGGCCCACCGCCGTCACGAGTGGCCAGATGACGGTGGACGCCGCGACGACCCGCTCGTGCAGGCCGAACGCCGGGCCACCGAGGCCCAGCGCGAGCGAGCCCACCGACGCGGTGAGCACCACGGCGGCCGGCCGAGCCACTCGTGGGTCGAGGACCGGAGGCCCGTCCCGGCGTGCCGCGAACCAGGGCCACACTCCGAGGAGGACGAACGAGGTGGCGGCGACCAGGGTGTGCGTGAGCGAGGACTCGGCCCGAGAGGGAAGTGGCACGGCGGCGACGCCCAGCGTGGCGACACCTCCCGCTGCGAGCAGGACGCGCCCCACCGGGCGGGCGGGCACCAGCGCCCACGCGGTGACGATGTGCGCGAGCCCGGTGATGACCAGAGCCGTCGCCATCACCCATCGGTGGGCGGTGGCCGACGCGGCGAGGGCGCTGATGGACTCGACCCGCGGGTCGAAACCCTCCGGTTGGACAGCCGCCGCCCAGGTCCAGCCGCCGATGAGCGCGACGGCGGCCGTCGTCGCGCTGAGGACGGCCGTGCGCGGCCGGCCGGCTGGATGGGGCATGCGATCCACCCTAGGTCGGCGACCTAGGGTGGCCCCCATGCCGCCCTCCGCCTCGGTCGACGTGCCGCTCGACTCGCCCTTCGACACGCTGTTCGAGGGTGTCCTGCTCGACATGGACGGGACGCTCATCGACTCGATCGCCGCCGTCGAGCGGTCGTGGATCCGCTGGTCGCATGAGTACGGCATCGACCCGCTGCGCCTGACGGGCTTCCACGGGGTCACCGCAGCCAACGTCATCGCCGAGCTCCTCCCCCAGGACGCACGGGATGCAGCACACCGCCGGATCCGTGACATCGAGGTCGCCGACGTCGAGGGGATCGTCGTCCTGCCCGGTGCTGGAGAGCTGCTGGACGTGCTCGCGGACGGTGGTGTCCCGACCGCGATCGTCACGTCGGGTACGCACGACCTGGCAGAGGCCAGGATCCGCGCCACTCGCCTGCGCCACCCGCCGGTCGTCGTCACGGCGTCGGACGTCGAGCGGGGCAAGCCGTGGCCGGACCCGTGGCTCGAGGGTGCGCGGCGGCTCGGCGTCGACCCCACGGCGTGCCTCGTCGTCGAGGACTCGGTCGCCGGCCTGCAGGCGGCGCGGGCGGCCGGCTGCCCGGCGCTCGTCGCCGTGCTCGGCACGGCCCCACCGGACCAGCTCGGGTCCGTGGCCGATCTCGTCGTGCCCGACCTCTCGGCGCTGAAGGTCGTCGTCGACAAGGGCCGCGTCCGACTGCTCGGGCCTAGGGTCTAGCCATGGATGCCGATGCCGTCGTCGTCGGTGCCGGGCTGGCCGGGCTCGTCGCCACCTGCGAGCTGGCCGATGCCGGTCGTTCCGTGGTCCTGCTCGACCAGGAGAGCGACGCCAACCTCGGCGGGCAGGCGTGGTGGAGCTTCGGCGGGCTGTTCCTCGTCGACACCCCCGAGCAGCGCCGGATGGGGATCTCGGACTCCTTCGAGCTGGCCTGGCAGGACTGGGAGGGGACGGCCGCGTGGGACCGGCTCGTGGGTCCCGACGGCTCACCGGGGCCGGACCACTGGGGCCGCACCTGGGCGCGCGCGTACGTCGAGTGGGCCGCCGGCGAGAAGCGCGCCTGGTTGCGCGAGCTCGGCGTCTCCTTCTTCCCCGTCGTCGGGTGGGCCGAGCGCGGTGACGGCACGAGTGGCGGTCACGGGAACTCGGTGCCGCGCTTCCACATCCCGTGGGGGACGGGCACCGGTCTCGTCGCGCCGTTCGAGCGACGGCTGCGCGAGCACATCGCCGGAGGCCGGGTCTTCTACCGGCCGCGCCACCGCGTGGACGAGCTCGTTCTCAGTGGTGGGGCGGTCACGGGCGTGCGTGGAGCGGTGCTCGCGCCGGACGCCTCCCCCCGGGGCGTCGCCTCGAACCGGGACGTCACCGGCGACTTCGAGTACGGAGGGATGGCGGTCGTCGTCTCCTCCGGGGGCATCGGGGGCGACCACGACCTCGTCCGCGCCAACTGGCCGGCACGGCTGGGCACACCGCCGGTCGACCTGCTGACCGGCGTCCCGGCATACGTCGACGGACGCATGCTGACCATCACGGAGCAGGCGGGCGGCACGGTCGTCAACCGTGACCGGATGTGGCACTACGTCGAGGGGGTGAGCAACTGGGACCCGGTCTGGCCGGGCCATGCCATCCGCATCCTTCCGGGACCCAGCGCCATGTGGTTCGACGGCCGGGGAGACCGGCTGCCGGCGCCCTTCCTTCCCGGCTTCGACACTCTGGGGACCTTGGACTACTTGCGGCACACCGGTTTCGACCACTCGTGGTTCGTGCTCAACCGGTCCCTCGCGGGCAAGGAGTTCGCGCTGTCCGGGTCGGAGCAGAACCTCGACCTCACCCACCGGCGCTACCGCGACGTCCTCCGGCGGCCGGTTCGCAAGGTCACGCCGTCCGTGCAGGCCTTCCTGGAGCACGGCGAGGACTGGCTGACCGCCGAGACCATCGGTGCGCTCGTCGAGAAGATGAACGCCCTCACCCCACAGGCTCCCCTCGACCCTGCCCATCTCGAGCGCCAGATCGTCGCCCGGGACAGGCAGGTCGAGAACGCGTACACCAAGGACACGCAGGTCGCGGCGATCCGGGTCGCGCGGCGCTATCGAGGGGATCGGCTCACCAAGCGGGCCCACCCACTGCACCGCATCCTCGACCCCAAGCACGGGCCCCTCGTGGCCGTGCGCCTGCGGGTGCTGTCGCGCAAGACGCTCGGCGGCCTGCACACCGACCTGCGCGGCCGGGTGCTCGCCGCCTCCGGCGAGCCGGTGCCGGGGTTGTACGCCGCGGGCGAGGTCGCTGGGTTCGGCGGCGGCGGCGTGCACGGGTACCGCGCGCTGGAGGGGACGTTCGTCGGGGGCTGCCTGTTCTCCGGGAGAACGGCGGGACGCAGCGCCGCGACGGACCTGTGAGCAGCGACGACACCGTCGGACTCGGGACCACCGCGCAACGTCGCGGTGCCACCGGTGGGACGGACACGCAGGAGGCGGGTGCCTCCGCGCCGCCGCCTCCGCCGCTGCGGCATGACCGGGACTTCCGGCGCTACTGGCTGGCTCGCGAGGTGTCGATCGCCGGCACCCTCGTCACCGCCGTGGCCCTGCCCGTGCTCGTCTACCGCCTCAGCGGCAGCCCATCCCTGACCGCGCTCATCACCGTCGTCGAGGGGTTGCCCTACCTCGTGCTCGGCCTCTTCTCCGGGGCGCTGTCGGACCGCCTCGACCGCCGTCGCGTCATGGTGGTCGCCGACGTCGTCGCCGCGCTCACGATGGCGTCGATCCCCATCGCCTGGTGGCTGGGCTCCCTGACCGTGGTGCACGCGCTCGTCGCCGGCTTCCTCACGCAGGCGGCATTCGTCTTCTTCGACGGCGCGGCGTTCGGTGCACTGCCGGCGATCGTGGGACGTGACCGCATCGGGCAGGCCAATTCCGCCGTGTGGGGCGTGGGGTCGCTCCTCGACCTCGGCGTCCCGATGCTTGCGGGAGTGGCCCTGGCGTTCATCCACCCTGCCGTCCTGCTGGCGGTGGACGCGCTCTCGTTCGCCCTGTCGGCGGCCTGCGTGGCGACCATCCGAACCCGCCTGTCGGAGCCACGGGAGGGCCAGCCACCGCTGCGCCCGCGGGTGCTGCTCACGGAGGTCGCCGCCGGCCTGCGTTTCCTCTGGAGGCACGTGGGGGTGCGGTCCCAGACGGTGATCGGCTTCCTCCTGTCCTTCTCGGGCGCCGGGTTCATGGCGCTCTCGGTGCCGTATGCCGACCGCCTCCTCGACGTCGGGACGAGCGGTTGGAGGTTCGGTCTCGTCTTCGCCGCGTGGGGGATCGGAGGCATGCTCGTCGCGGTGATCACCCCGCGCCTGCTGAGGGTGGTCTCACCCAACCGGCTGGCACTGCTGTGGCTGCCGCTCGCGGCCGTTTCGGGCATCGTCGTCGTGACCGCCGCGTCCTGGCAGGTGGCCGTCGCGGTGATGGTCGTCTGGGGCGTCTCGTACCAAGGGGTCATCCTCAACTCGATGACCTATCGCCAGCAGGTGACCCCCGAACCGCTGCTGGGCCGGGTCAACACCGCCGGGAGGATGCTGTCCTTCGGGGTGGGGTGGACCGGCGGTGCGCTGGTGGCGAGCGCCCTGGCGGGGGCCGTGGGGCTGCGCCCGGCGCTCGTCGCCGTGGTCTCGGTCGCTGTGGTGGCCGCCGCTTTCGGATGGCTCTCCCCACTGCGGACGCTGGACGCCCGTGGGTCGACGACACACGACTGACGACCGCCGGCCCGGGTCGTGGGCCGGCCCGGCGCGCGGACCGCGTCAGGGCGCGCGCCACTCCCACTCGTCCTCGTCGTCGACCACGGTGCCCGTCGGCACGAGACCCGCACGTTCGGCCACCCGCCGGGATGCCGCGTGGTCGGCCTTGACGTGGGCCACGAGGCGGCGGGTACCGGCGGCGCGCAATGCCATGACCATCGCCCCGACGGCCTCGCTCGCGTAGCCCTGTCCCTGCCAGGCCCTTCCGATGACCCACGCCACCTCAGCGTCGGCGCCGGCTCGCTCGAGGCTGGCCTGGACGTAGCCGATCGCCGTGCCGTCCGATCGGAGGCGCACGACCCAGTTGAGCCAGGTCTCACGCCCGTCCGGCGACACCCCCGTGACCTGGACCCGGTACCGGCGCCGCAGCTCCTCCACGTCGGGCGGCGAGCCGCCGGTGAACTCGTGGAGGCGGACATCGGACAGCACCTCGACCATCTCGTCGGCGTCCTCCACCCGCAGGGGTTCGACGCGCAGGCGATCCGTCGGCTGCACGACGAGAGTGAACGACGTCGGCCCGCGAGCCGGGCTCACGTGGATGAGCCCGGACCAGGAGGCGGGTCGGTGCGGTCGACGGCGGATCCGGGCCGGCTCACCCGACGAGAGCCGCCTCGAGCGAGATCGGGACCGCCTGGAGCGCCTGGCTGACCGGGCAGCCGGTCCTCGCGCCCTCGGCCGCCTCCTGGAACTGGTCGGCCGACATGCCCGGCACGACGCCGGTGACCTTGATCACGACGCCGGTGATTCCGGTGCCGGGCTGGAAGGTCACGTCGGCAGTGGTGTCGAGCGAGGTCGCCGGCGTCCCGGCCCGAGCCAGTGCTCCGGACAGAGCCATCGAGAAGCACGAGGAGTGAGCCGCGGCGATGAGCTCCTCGGGGCTGGTGCGGCCGTCCGGCTCCTCCGCGCGTGACGCCCACGTCACGTTGAACGTGCCGATGCCCGAGGACTGCATGGTGACCTGGCCGGCTCCCTCGTTCAGGGTGCCCTCCCAGTGAGAGGTGGCGGTGCGACTCGTGGCCATCGTGGTGCTCCTTCGCTTCGGGGGGTGGGTGGTCCGGCTGCTGCCGTCGTGCGGGGTCAGAGATACTGGCCGGTGCCCTCGGCATGGGTCGCCTCGCCCTTGGGCGGGCCGGTGCGCGGCATCCCCGGTGCGTTCGGAATCACCGGTTGACGTGCCACGCCCGGCGGCAGTGCGCGCATCTGCTGCAGCTGCGCCTGCGCGGCCATCTGCTGCGCGACGAGCGCCGTCTGGATGCCGTGGAACAGGCCCTCCAGCCAGCCGACGAGCTGGGCCTGGGCGATGCGCAGCTCGGCATCGGAGGGCGCGTCGTCCTTGAAGGGGAGCGCGATGCGCTCGAGCTCGTCGACGAGCTCGGGGGCCAGCCCGTCCTTGAGCTCGCCGATGGAGCGCTCGTGGATGTCGGCCAGCCGGGCCCGGCCCTTCTCGTCGAGCGGGGCGCTGCGCACCTCCTCGAGGAGCTGCTTGACCATCGAGCCGATGCGCATGACCTTGGCCGGGTGCTCCACGAGGTCGGCCGGGTTGGTCACGCGTTGCGGTTCCGGGGGCACGGGCTCGTGGGGTGCGACGCCCATCCCGTTGGGGGTGACGATGACGACCCTCTCGCCGTCACTCGTCACCGTGGTCGGCACCATGCGGTCGTCGCCCTCGTCCGCGTCCTGGTTCTCGTCGCTGCGGGGCTGCTCGGTCATGGCTTCATCCTGCCCCACGATCACCGCGGCCGTGGTGGAGCGACCAACCCGGCGTCGCGCACCACCGCCGCTGGAGGCAGCAGCTCGGGTGCCGGGCGGCACGCTCCTGCTGCGGCGCGCTGCCGGTGGTCCCCTTCAGGCCGTTGCGAGGTCCGTGCGGGCCGCCTCTGGCTCGGCACGAGTGACCCGACGCAGGAGCGGTTGGCCGGCCGCCGCGAGGAGCGCCGCGGTGAGCGCGGCCCCCACCGTCACCGCGAAGGCGCCGGAGTGCCCGTGGAGGTCGGCGAGTCGTCCGGCACTGGCCGAGCCGACGGCATACCCGATGCCGGTGGCGCCGGCGAGCAGGGTCATCGCGGCCCCGACCTTCTCCGCGGGGGCTGCGCGCTCCCCGAGCATGAACACGCTGATCATGTAGGGCGCGACGACGAAGCCGAGCACGAGGACGACGACGACGAGCCGCGCGATCGTGTCGGTGACGAGAAGGGGCACGGACAGCACCGCCAGTCCCGCGGCGGCCGTGAGAACCCTTGCGGGGTACCCGAAACGGGCAGGCAGTGCCGCCACCGCCAGTCCCGCGACCACCGAGCCCACTCCCAGGCTGGCGTGCACGAGACCGGCGATGCCCGGCTGCCCGGAGACCGTGGCCAGCACGGTGGTCCCCGTCTGGACGGAACCGAAGACGACGCCGATGAGCAGCTGTGCCACGAGGAGCACGACGAATGCGGCGCTGAGCAGGCGGGCGCCCGGGCTCCCGTCGGGCCGGTGGGCGAGGGTGAGGCGGGCAGTGTGGTGGAGGGCGAACCAGCACCCGAACACGAGGAGCACGCTCGCCGCCACGACGAGCGCCACCTGCGGGCTGGCCAGCACGACGATGAGCCCGAGCAGGGCGGGACCGAGGACGAACGAGGCCTCGTCGGCCGCGCCCTCGTAGGAGAACGCGGCGTCCATGAGACGTGGCTGACGATGGCCGGTGTCCCGGGTGATGGGGCGCCAGCGAACCCGGGCGAGAGGGCCGATCTGCGGCATGGCGGCGCCTGCCAGCGCTGCGCTCGCGACGACGAGGACAGGACTGACCCCGGCATCCGCCAGGGCCACGAGCACGAGGAGCCCGAGGCCTCCGACCACCGACTGCACGAGGACGACCGGGCGCTGGCCCACCCGGTCCGCGAGGGAGCCGGCGATGGGGGAGCCCACGGCGTTCGCCACGGCCAGGGCACCGGCCGCTGCTCCACCGACGCCGTACGAACCGGTGGTCCCCGCGACGAGGAGGAGCGTCCCCATCTGGCCCATCGCGAGCGGAAGGCGGCCGACGAACGCCACGACGACGTAGAGCGGTCCGGCGAGGGTGAAGAGGCGGCGGTAGGAGGCCAGTGGTGACATCGGGTGCTTCCTGGTCACGCGCCCGGGGAGGGCGGAGCGAGCGTGCGCCGAACCCGCCTCCAAGGACGCACCAGGAACCCTCAGCAGGTCCATCCTAGCGCCGGCGCCACGGCGCCAGAACGTCGGCGACGACCGTCAGGTGGCGCGGCGGGTCACCTGAGGGGCTCGGCGGATGCCGACCGCGGCGATCACCGCCGCGACCAGCGGGACCACCAGTGCCACCACGCCGATCTCCACCCACGGGATCGCGAGGCTCCCGCTCACGGCCGACGGTGCCTGCGTGACGGGGTCCCACCCGTCGATCGTAAGTGGCCGCGAGACGGCGATGCCGGGCACGAGCCCGACGGCCACCCCGAGGAGACAGCCGACCACCGCCAACAGGAACGCCTGGGCCGCGGCCATCACCCGCCGGGTGCCTCGCGTCGCGCCGAGTGCGGCGAGGGTCGCCTGGTCGGTCTGCTGCTCCGCGAGGGTGAGCGCGGTGGAGGTCAGCGTGATGACGAGGATGAGCAGGGCGAAGACGCCCAGGAGGATGCCCACGACGAGGCGGTCCTCCCGCTGGAAGCCCCGTTCGACGACGACGCCGACGTCGTCGCCCAGGGACTGCTGGAGCTTCTCGACGGTCTCGTCGGACACCGCGGCACCGGAGGCGCTCCTCACGGTGACGCTGCCCGTGCGAGTGGGCCAGTTCCGGGTCGTTGCGGTGTCGGTGGCGAGGAGCATGCTGCCCTGGAGCATCCGCCCCGCTGTCTCCTTGGTCTGTGGCATGGCGATGACCGGCACCGTGACGTCCTGGCTGACCTCGAGCTCGGGGTCGGTCGGGCCGGTGGCCTGCGGGTCGGTGACGTAGGTGCCCCGCGCGAGCCGGGCTGTGCCTGCCGCCGTGACGATCGGTGGCACCCGACCGACGACGACCCCGCCGCCACGGAGCAGGGCTTCCTGGGCCGTGTCGAGACCCAGCCGCCGGACCGCCTCGTCGGCGGGGAGCAGCACCACCGTGCCACCGTTCACGCCGTTGGTGCCGGCGACCATGCACGCCTCGGGCGACGGACCGGTGGGGCCCTCCGCGAAGGGAAAGATCACGGTCTGCTCGGGCGTGCACTGCGGTGGGACGAGGTTGACGAACGTCGACTGGAACGGCTCGGTCGGCTGTTCGCCCTCCATCCACGGGTCGTTGGTGTCGACGGTGAGGTTCTCCGACACGACGAGGCCCGCAGCCGCTGCGGCGACCTGCGCGACCCCCAGCGGCGCGTCCCACCCCGGAAGCACCAGCACCTCACCATCGATGGTCTGCGGGAGGTACTCCTCTTCCCGCTGCTCGGTGTCGCTCGCCAGCCCGGTGAGCCCGAAGGTCAGACCCGCGACCGCCGCCAGCACGGCCGCCACGGACGGGGCGCTGCGCGACCGGTGCCGGGCGAGGTCGCGCGCCGCCATCCGCAGGGCGCTCGGCATCCGGCTGCCCATCCGTCCGACGAGGGTGAGGAGCACTGGCACCGTGAAGAGGGCTCCGAGGATGAGCACGACGGCCCCCAGCGTCACAGGCACCTCGCCCCCGCCCCCTCCTGGCCGCTGGCCGAGGATGGCCAACGCAGGCACGGACACCACGCCAGTGCCCGCGAGGATGAGGAGCGCGCCGATGCCCGCGAGCAGCAGCCCGCCGAGGAACAACCCGCGGCTCGGCGGTGGCGAGACGCTCTGTCCCCGCATCACACCGACGATGTCGAGCCGACCGAGGCGGCGGGCGGGGGCGAGCGCCGCCACGAGCGTGCTGGCCACGGCGCACCCGGCGATGGCCATGAGCACCATCCACCGCACGTCGAATGCCCCCGCGATGCCGGCGCCCTCGCGCATGGTCCACGCGACGAGCCCCCGAGCCACGGCCACGCCGAGGACGACACCGAGGACGGAGGAGACGGTGCCGAGGACCAGGGCCTGTCCCAGCACCGTCCTGCGGAGCACCGGGGTGCTGGCTCCGTTGCTCGCCGCCAGTGCCAGCGTGCGTCGTTGCCGGGCCGCACTGACCGCGAACGCCGGGCCCACGAGGAGGGCGGTCGTGACGAGCAGCATGACGGCGCCGAGCGCGGTGACGGCCCGCAGCTGCTCCGCACCGCCGCCGACCATGCCACGGAGCTCCGCGGGGAGCTCGTCCTCGCTGGGAGGGTCGCGCAGCACCGCTGCCGAGGTCACACGGAGGCCATGGGCGTTGAGCTCCTGGACTTCCGGCCACGTGACGGGGTCGTCGCCCCGAACGATCCAGCCGCCGTTCCCGGGGGTGTCGACGAGGGGCTCGGCCATGACGAGCCCTTCCGCGCCCCAGTGACTGAGGAGTCGGCCGACACCGACGACGGTGACGCGGTGTTCCTCTCCGGCGGCGGTGAGGGCCATCGTCCCACTGCCGGGGACCCCCCGCCCCAGTCCGTATGCCGTCACCAGCGCCTCACCCGTGCCCTGCGGCCAGCGCCCGCTCTCGAGCGTGAGCTTCGCCCCGAGGTCTTCGCGTCCGTCGAGCACGCGGGTGTCGATGGTGAGTCGGCGCTCCCCGAGCGTGATCCGGACCGGATGCCAGGTGGTGGGGACGACCGGCGCGCCGACGAGGCGGCCCACCGCATCCGCGTTGGCGAAGGCACCGGCCGCGGGGTCGAGGCCCATGACCGGAAGGGCCTCCGTCTCCACACCGGCCGACGCCTCACCGGGCGAGGCGCCCTGGAGGACCCGACCCGCCGACGGACCCTCGAGCAAGGCCTGCCCGTTGCCCATGGAGGGGCCGATGAGCTCTGTGCCGCTGACGTCGGAGGTGGCGGCCACGGTGACGAGAACGCTGAGGAGCAGGGTCGGCACGGCGACCATGACGACGACGAGCGCACTGCGGCCCCGGTGGCGACGGACGTCACGGCGCGCCATGCGCAGGGCGACGGCCCAGCTCGCCCGCCATTCGGCATACCGGCGCCCGCCCTGCTTCGGATGCGCCGCTTTCGGACCGCCGTCCGTGCGGGGGTCAGGCCGCGCGAGGGTCGTCATCGGGCGGCCTCCTCGGCCGCAAGGAGATCCTCCGGGCTCTCCCGCATCCCGGTCGTGTCGACGATGACTCCGTCGCGAAGGAAGACCACCCGGTCCGCCCACGCCGCGTGGCGCGCCTCGTGGGTGACCAGGAGCCCGGCGACGCCCTCGTCGCAGCGCTCTCGCAGCACCCGGAGGACCTCCTCGCCCGTGTGGGTGTCCAGGGCACCGGTCGGCTCGTCTGCCAGCACGAAGCGCCGGCTGCCGACGAGGGCCCGGGCGATCGCCACCCTCTGCTGCTGCCCTCCGGACATCTGGTCCGGGTACCGGTCCGAGAGGTCCATGAGTCCCATGAGGTCCAGGGTGTGCCGCGCCTCCCGGCGGGCCCGGCGTGCTCGAGTGCCGTCGAGCTCCAGGGGCAGCCCCACGTTCTCGGCCGCGGTGAGACTCGGGATGAGGTTGTAGTCCTGGAACACGAAGCCCATCCGGCGGCGGCGGAGCCTGGCGAGCTTTCGTGGGCCGAGGTCGTTCAGCGTCTCGCCGCCGATGGAGACCGAGCCCGAGGTGGGGCGGTCGAGACCGCCTGCGATGTTGAGCAGGGTCGACTTGCCCGACCCGCTCGGGCCCATGACGGCGACGAGCTCACCGGGGAGGATGTGGAGCGACACGCCCGCCAGGGCGGTGACCGCGGTCTCGCCGGCGCCGTGGACACGGGAGACGTCGGAGATGACGACATGGGGTTCGGTCATGAGGTGGTCCCTCCGTGAGGCATGGTGCCGACCACGTCGGGATCCGGTGGCGGCGGGGCGGTCCTGGTGCGGACTGCCGGGTCACGGCGGCGACCGGCGGCCGGTGCGGTCCTGTGGCGGACCAGCAGGGTCTCGACGTGGTCGAGCCAGCGCACCTCCGCCTCCGCCGCGAAGACGAGGTGCTCGAGAACGAGGAGCCAGGCGAGCCCGCCGGCCCCGTCGTGGTGCGCGGCAGCCCCCTCCGTTCTGCCGCCAGCCTCTCGCTTGAGCCGCGTGAGGTCGTGGAGGTGCCGAAGGGTGGCGCTCCTCTGGCTCTGCACCACCCGGTGGACGTCCACGCCCGGGGCCGTCACCGCGAGGGCCAGCTTGATGGTCAGCTCGTCCCTTGGGGTGTTCGTGCGGTCGACGGGGGTCGTCCACCAGGTGTCGAGCTTTGCTCGACCGGCGTCGGTGAGTCGGTAGGCGATCCGACCCTCGGTGTCGGCGTGACCGGCCTGCTCCGCCAAGCCGTCACGGACGAGTCGGTCCAGCGTCGTGTAGACCTGACCGACGTTGAGCGGCCACGTGCCGCCGGTGCGGCTCTCGAACTCGCCTCGCAGCTGGGCGCCGTACTTCTCGCCCTCCGCGAGCAACGCCATGAGTCCGGACCTCACCGACATCCGTCATCCTCCTGAGGCGGTATACCCGGTATTCCGGGGGCGTGCCCCCGAGGTATACCGAGTATTCTGGGAAGGGTCAAGCGCTGTGCATGCCATGGCTCGTGGCGTTCCGCAGGATGACAGGATGCTGCCCATGAGCCCCGTGCAGATCCGTCCCGTGGGGGGTGCCGCAGGGTGCCTCGTGATGATCCTCGTCTCGGTCCTGCTCTCGGTGCTGCTGACGGTGGGCCTGAACCTGCTTCTCCGGTGACGGCTGCCGTCACCGGGCGAGAAGGTGGGCGACCAGCGCCGCCGCCGCCGGTAGCGCCTGGACCCAGAGGATGCGGCGGCTCACGGTGACCGCACCGAAGAGGCCGGCCACGACGACGCAGGACAGGGTGTAGACGGCGAAGGCGAACCGGTGCTCCGGGGGTCCGACGAGGGCGAGGACGAGTCCTGCCACCAGGAAGCCGTTGTACAGGCCCTGGTTCGCGGCGAGGACCTTCGTCTGGCCGGCGAGCTCGCGGCTGGTGCCGAAGGCGGCTCGACCGCGGGGCGTGTCCCAGAGCGCCATCTCGAGGACGACGATGGCGACGTGGATGACCGCCACCAGGGCGGTGAGGACCGTGGCCACCGTCGTCATGGCCGATGTCTACCGCATCGGGGGCGCCGGGGGGAAAGGCTCAGGCCGTCGTGAGGAGGACCTTGCCGACGTGGCTGCTCGACTCCAGCTCGCGGTGCGCCTCGGCGGCATCGGCAAGGGGGTGCCGAGAGTGCACCACGGGCCTCACTCGGTTCGCCTCGACCAAGGGCCACACGTGCTCGCGGACGGAGGCGACGATCGCAGCCTTCTCCTCCGGACGACGCGCCCGCAGGAAGGTCGCGGTGACCGATCCGCGCTTCGCCAGCAGGGCCGCGATGTCGAGCTCGCCACGGGTGCCTCCCTGCATCCCGATGATCACGAGCCGGCCACCGGTGGCGAGCGCGGACACGTTGCGGGAGAGGTACTTCGCTCCGATGATGTCGAGGATGACATCGGCGCCGTGCCCTTCGGTGGCCTCCACGAGGCGCTCGACGAAGTCCTCCTCGCGGTAGTTGACGAGCACCGCTGCCCCGAGCCGGCGACAGGCGTCGAGCTTGTCGGCTGAGCCGGCCGTCACGGCCACCCGGGCGCCCCTCTCGTGGGCCAGCTGGATCGCCATCGTCCCGATGCCCGACGAGCCGCCGTGCACGAGGAGGGTCTCGCCGGCCTGCAGGTCGGCAGTGAGGAAGACGTTGGACCACACGGTGCAGACGACCTCCGGCAGCGCCGCGGCATCGACGAGGGACACCCCCGCAGGCACGGGGAGCAGCTGGCCGACCGGCACCCTCACCCTCTCGGCGTAGCCACCCCCGGCGAGCAGCGCACAGACCTCGTCCCCGACCGCCCACCCGTCGACACCGTCGCCCAGCTCCTCCACGACCCCGCTGACCTCGAGGCCCGGCACGTCCGACTCCCCACGCGGGGGCGGGTAGTGGCCCTGGCGCTGGAGAGTGTCCGCGCGGTTGACCCCGGCGGCCACGACGCGCACGACCACCTCGCCGGCACCCGCCTCCGGTGGGTCGACGTCGGCGAGGACGAGCGAGTCGGGGCCGCCGAACTCCGGGATGGTGATGGCCTTCATGCCGCACACGGTATGCCGGTGAGTACGCCGCGGTCGCCCATGAGGAATGTCGTTGACCGCGTCGCCATGGTGGGTCGACACTGAGGCCTTCGGACCGGGAGGGAGGTGTCAGATGAAGAACGTCCTGTGCCTCGTCGGCCGCCACTCATGGCAGCACCACGTGAACCATGAGATGGGCGGCCGCGCTGCCGGCTTCGACCTGTGCTCGCGCTGCGGAAAGGAACGGGCCTCGTATGACAAGGGGAACCCGTCGTTCAAGGGACCGCTGGTCGGCTGACGGCACCACCTGCTGAACCTGTCACCGTCGGGGTGGTGCAGGGACGACGCCGAGTCTGCCGCCCGGAGGTGACGTCGGGTGCTTCCCCCAGGGGGTCGTACGTCACTACGGTGGGTCGGTCCTGCTGTCAGCGCTGATAGGGAGCCACCATGTCGATCGAACGCCGCACCGTGCTCAAGGGAACAGCCGCCGTCGCGGGCGGAGCGGTGCTCGGGGGACCGTTCCAAGGCCTCGTCGCAGGTCCTGCGGCCGCTCTCGGCGCCCCAGCCTTCCGGGCACTGCGGGCGCTGCCCGACGAGAGGGACGGCGTCGTGCGCCTCCACCTGCCCGAGGGCTTCCGCTACCGGTCGTTCCACGACACGACGACCGCGGTCGTCCTCGACGACGGCACGCTGCTGCCGGGCCGGCACGACGGCATGGCCGCCTTCGAAAATGAGGCTGGACGGGTCACGCTCGTGCGCAACCACGAGGTCAACGCACCCGGCCCGGCCTTCGGTCCCGTCGGTGACCACACCTACGACCCGATGGCGCAGGGCGGGTGCACCGTCATCGACACCACGCTCACCGGTGTGGTCGAGGAGGCGTGGACCGGCCTCAACGGCACCCAGATGAACTGCTCCGGTGGCCCCATGCCATGGGGCACCTGGATCACGTGCGAGGAGACCGTCAACGGACCGGATGTCGGCGCCGACTTCACCAACGTCTCCAACGTCCCGCTGACCCAGCCCCACGGGTACATCTTCGAGGTGCCCACGACCGGCCGCTCGGATGCCGAACCGGTGACCCATGCAGGTCGGTTCGCCCACGAGTCGGTCGCCTTCGACCCGCGTGGCGGCAGCCTGTACCTCAGCGAGGACAACTTCGGCTTCCCCTCGGGCTTCTACCGGTACACCCCGCCGAGCTCGCCGATGCAGACCGGCCGCCTCGCCGACGGTGGTCGGCTCCAGATGCTCAAGGTCAAGGGCGTCGACGAGGCGCACCTCGAGGCGTCACAGGAGAAGGGCGCCCGCTACCACGTCGAGTGGGTCGACATCGACGACCCCGCACCCACCTTCACGTACACCCCGGGTCAGCCCGCCCCGACGACGAACAACGCCGCGCTGGTGTACGTCGGGGACCAGGGACGCGAGCAGGGTGCCGCACACTTCTCACGGCTCGAGGGGACGGTCTACGACAACGGCGTCGTCTACTTCACCTCGACCCAGGGCGGTGGCGCGGCGATGACCGGGCCCAACACCGTCACCGGCTACGGCAACGGCTTCGGGCAGGTGTGGGGCTACGACACCCGGTCCGAGACCCTCTTCCTCGTCTACGAGTCGCCCAGCCGGCAGGTCCTCGACTTCCCGGACAACATCACGACGAGCCGCCGCGGCACGCTGATCCTCTGCGAGGACAACGTCGACGACAACTATGTCCGCGGCCTGTCCCGGGGCGGCCAGCTCTGGAACATCGCCCTGAACCGGCTCGCCGGGCGCACCAACGACGAGTTCGCGGGCTCGACCTTCAGCCCGGACGGGCACACGCTCTTCGTCAACATCCAGGCGAGCCGCGGCATGTCGTTCGCGATCTGGGGACCCTGGGAGCGCATCGGCGTGTGACGCCCGCGCACCGCGCACTCGGGATCAGCGGTGTGCTCGGCCGAGCCGGGCGCTGAGTGCGGCGGCGGCCGCGCGCACGGCGGCCACCAGCCGGGTCGTCCCCGCCGCGTCGACGTCGGTCTGGGGATAGGTCACGGCCACCCCCGCCACCGGGTAGTCGTTGTGGTCGAGCACGGCCACCGCCACGGAACCGAGACCATCGGTGACGAGGCCGTCCTCGACGGCATGTCCTCGCTGGCGCACGGCCTGCAGCTGCGCACGCAGCTGCGTCGTCGACGTCGGGCCGTGGCCGTCCCGCTGGACCAGGGCGGCCCGGTCCGGGTAGAGGGCACGGACCTGCGCCGCCGGGAGCGCGGCCAGCATCGCCATACCGGATGCCGTGAGCGCGGCCGGCAGCCGCACGCCGACGTCGGTGACGAGGTGCGGCCGGCCGGGCGCTCGCTGTTCGATGACATAGAGCACGTCCCGACCGTGCAGCACCGCGAGGTGCGCACTGTGTCCCGTGGTGTCGACGAGCCGGTCCATCACCCCGCGCGCCATCCGCTCCAGCGGCGCCTGGCGCTGGTAGGCGGACCCGAGCTCATATGCCGCGAGCCCGAGCCCGTAGCGGCGCTCCTCCGGGAGGTGGCGCACGTAGCCGCGGTCCGCGAGCACGCCGAGCAGGTGGTACACGGTCGACCGCGGGAGGCCGAGGTCGCGCGCGATGGCGGCCGCCGGCACCGGCTCGCCCCGGCGGGCGATGAGGGCGAGCACGTCGAGTGCATGCCCGGCGGCGGGGGCGTTGGCCACGGTCAGCCGACCCAGCGGTAGCGGCGCTCGGGGCGCCCGGTCGACCCGTAGCGGAGACGGACGTCGGCACGGCCAGTCGTCACGAGGTGCTCGAGGTACCGGCGCGCGCTCACCCGGGACAGTCCCACGGCCTCTGCCACCTCGGTCGCGGAGACGGCTTTGGTGGCACCGCGCAGCGCGTCCTCCACCAGCCGGGCCGTCTCGGCGCTCATCCCCTTCGGAAGCACGGCGGCAGGGCCTGGTGCCCGGGCCGGCCCGACGAAGGCCCGGTCGACATCCGCCTGCCCGCGCACCTCGGTGCGGTCGAGGAGGTGGCGCTGCGCGGCATACCGGCGGAGGCGCTCCTCGAGGTCGGGGAAGCCGAACGGCTTGAGGAGGTAGTCCGAGACGCCGAGTCGCACGGCCGACCGGACCGCCTCGCCCTCCTTCGCCGCGGTGATGACGATGGCGTCACAGGGGTGCGGACCGGAGCGCAGGTCCGCGAGCAGGTCGAGGCCGAACCGGTCGGGGAGGTAGAGGTCGAGGAGGAGCAGGTCGGGCCTCAGGCGGGCCACCGCCTCAGCGGCCTCCGCGCCGGAGTGAGCCACTCCCACCACCTCGAAGCCGTCGACGCGGTCGACGAAGCCGATGTGGATCCGCGCCACCATGAAGTCGTCGTCCACGACGAGAACCCGGATCACGGGAGCACCTCCGCGGGCACGGGCGTCGCGACGGCCGACACGCCGAGGCGGGCGACGAACGACGTCACGCCGTCCTCCCGCGCGACGTGGATCTCGCCACCGCGGCGTCGGCAGACGAGCCGGGTCAGCGCCAGGCCCAGGCCGTGCTGCATCGGGTCGACGCGCTTGGTCGTGACCCCGTGCTCGAACACCGACGGCAGCAGGTCGTCCGGGATGCCGGGGCCGGAGTCCGACACGACGATCTCGACGGTGCTCGCGTCCTGGCGGATCCGCACCCGGACCCAGGGAGAGGCCGCCGGCCCCCGCGGAGCGTGCTCCAGCGCGTTGTCGACGAGGTTCCCCACGACGGTCGCCACGTCCGCTGCGTCCCCGGGCTCCAGCCGCTCCAACCTCGTCTCGTCACTGATCGTGAGGTCCACGCGGCGCTCGTTGGCGGTGGCGACCTTGGCCATGAGCAGCGCCGCGATCGTGGGCTCGCGCACGAGCGTGTTGACCGTGAGGTCCAGGGCGTGGCGGCGCTCGCTCAGGGCGTCGACGTAGCGGACCACCTCCTCGTGCTCACCGATCTGGATGAGGCCGCTGATCGTGTGCAGCTGGTTGGCGAACTCGTGGGCCTGGGCGCGCAGCACGTGCGCGGTCGAGCGGAAGGACCCGATCTCGCGCTCGAGGTCGGCCAGGGCCGTCCGGTCGCGCATCGTCGTGACCGTTCCGAGCAGCCGGTCCCCGCTCATGACGCGCATCGTGCTCATGACGAGCACGCGGCCACGTCGGATGACGACCTCGTCCCGTGCCGCCGTGACGTGGTCCTCGCGGTGCTCCGGCTCGGCGGGGTCACCGACGGCCGGTCTGGAGTTCTCGCCCACGAGCACCTCTCGCAGCCGACCCTCGATCCGCAGGTCGTCGATCGACGTCCCGATCGCGTGTTCGGGCAGGTCGAGCAGCTGTCTGGCGACCTCGTTGACCAACGTGATGCGGTGCTGCGGGTCGAGGGCCACCACCCCCTCCGCGATGCCGTGGAGCATGGCCTCCCGGTGCTCGGCGAGCCCCGCGATCTCGCGCGGCTCCATGCCGCGGGTCTGCCGTTTGATCCGGCGGGAGAGGAGCCATGACCCGACGAGTCCCACCACGAGGGCGATCCCGAGGTAGGTGAGCAGGTACGAGGACGTGCCCTGGAGCCGGTTCCACGTCGACGGAACCCGCTCGGCCACCATGACGGTGCCCAGGTGGGTGCCCACGGCATCCTCGGACTCCCCGAGCACGGGAACCTGCGAGACGAGGTGCTCGACGCCCTCGAGCTCGAGGGTGCCCGACCAGCTCGCACCGACCTCGACCCGTGGGTCGCCGATCGGCAGCCGGCCTCCCTCGAGCGACGGGTCCGTCGAGACCCGGACGTCGAGGTCTGGCTCGGCGAAGCTCACCGACGACACCGCGGTCTGCGTCACGAGCGTCTGTGCGAGGGTGGCCAGGCCGGTGCGGGTGCCCGTCTCGGCCAGGCGCGCGCGCACGAGCGGGCTCCCGGCGACCTGCTCGGCCAGGCCCGCGACCCGGCGGCCCTCCACCCGCTCGAACGTCGCCTCCGACTGGGCCAGCGAGACGCCGGCGACCGCCACGAGGACCACGACGATGATCGCGAGCTGGAGGGCGAAGAGCTGGCCCGCCAGCGTCGGTCGTCGTCCCAGCCTGACCACTATGAACTCAACCTTCTCTGCCGACAGAAGCGCGACAGCGGCCCCGCCGCCACGTCACGATCATGACGTTCGAGTCCTCCACATGAAAGCGATCTCACCCATGAGACCTCACCGCATCGCCCTTGGAGCGGTCCTCGCCGCGGCACTCGCCGTCTCCGGCTGCGGGGCCACGAAGGACCAGGGCTCCACCGACTCCACGGCTTCGGCCACCGGCGGCGGCGCGCCGGCATCCGGGCTCCAGTACATGGTTCCCAACGCGCCCGGCGGCGGCTACGACACCACGGCCCGCGCCGCCGCCCAGGTGATGGAGAAGGAGGGCATCACCGAGACCGTGCAGGTCTTCAACCTCCCCGGCGCGGGCGGCACGGTCGGCCTCCAGCGCATCGTCAACGAGAAGGGCAACGGCAAGCTCGCCATGCAGATGGGCCTCGGTGTCGTCGGCGCGGCCTACACGCAGAAGTCGAAGGCTTCCCTGAACGACACGACACCGATCGCCAAGCTCATCGAGGAGGCGGGCGCGATCGTCGTGCCCAAGGACTCGCCCTACACCGACATCAACCAGCTGGTCGAGGCGTGGAAGAAGGACCCGAAGTCGGTCACCGTCGGCGGCGGCTCCTCCCCGGGTGGCCCGGACCACCTCCTGCCGATGCAGCTCGCCCAGGCGGTCGGCATCGACCCGAAGACCGTCAGCTACGTGTCCTACGACGGCGGCGGTGAGCTGCTGCCCGCGCTCCTCGGGAACAAGATCGCCTTCGGCGCCTCGGGCTTCGGTGAGTTCCTCGAGCAGGTCGAGGCCGGGGACATCCGCGTCCTCGCCGTGACGAGCCCCGAGCGGGTCGAGGCGCTCAAGGACGTGCCCACCCTCAAGGAGAAGGGCATCGACCTCGAGTTCACCAACTGGCGCGGCGTCGTCGCTCCCCCCGGGCTGTCCGAGGAGGACAAGCAGGTCTGGATCGACGCCTTCACCCGCATGCACGAATCGGCCTCGTGGAAGGCCGAGCTCGAGGAGAAGGGCTGGGTCGACGCCTTCGCCACCGGTGACGAGTTCGGGACCTTCCTCAAGGAGCAGGACACCGAGGTCGCCGAGATCCTGAAGACGCTCGGCCTGACATGAGCACCGAGGCCACCACGGCCCCCACCCGGGTCAGGGACCGCGCACAGTACGGCCTGTGCGCGGCCCTGGCCCTGGTCGGGCTGGTCGTCATCTGGGATGCCACCCGGATCGGCGCCGCGACGAGCAGCAACGACCCGGTCGGCCCGAGGGCAATGCCCTTCATCATCGGTGCCGCGCTCCTCGTGGTGTCGGCCCTCTACGCCCTCGACGTCTACCGCGGCGGAGTCGGTGAGCAGGAGGCGGGTGAGGACGTCGAGCTCGGCCACCCCGCGGACTGGAAGACCGTCGGCCTGCTCGCCGGCGCCTTCCTCCTCAACGCCGTGCTCATGGAGCCGCTCGGCTGGGTGATCAGCGGGGCGCTGCTCTTCGCCGCGGCTGCGTTCGCCCTCGGCAACCGCCACCACGTGCGAGGGCTGGCCATCGGGCTCGCCCTCAGCCTCATCACGTTCTATGCCTTCGCGATCGGCCTGGACGTCAACCTGCCGGCCGGCATCCTCCAGGGAATCCTCTGATGGACAACATCTCCGCACTCCTCGGCGGCTTCGCCGACGTCATCACGCCGATGAACCTCCTCATCGCCCTGCTCGGGGTCATCGTCGGCACGGCCGTCGGGGTGCTCCCCGGCATCGGCCCGGCCATGACGGTTGCGCTCCTGCTGCCCCTCACCTACGGGCTCCCGGTCGAGCAGTCGCTCATCCTCTTCGGCGGCATCTTCTACGGCGGGATGTACGGCGGGTCGACGACGTCGATCCTGCTCAACACGCCCGGTGAGTCCTCGTCGGTCGTCACCGCCCTCGAGGGCAACAAGATGGCGAAGACGGGCCGGGCCGCGCAGGCCCTGGCGACCTCGGCGATCGGCTCGTTCGTCGCAGGCACGATCGGAACGATGCTCATCGTCCTCGTCATGCCGCAGGTCGTCGACTTCGCGATCACCCTCGGCTCGCCCGAGTTCCTCGCGATCATCCTCGTCGCCTTCGTCGGCACCGCGGCCATCCTGGGCTCGTCCAGGGTGCGTGGCTTCGCCGCCCTCCTCATGGGCATCGCGCTGGGCCTCGTGGGCACGGACTTCGTCACCGGCCAGCAGCGGCTCACCTTCGGCAGCCCGTTCCTCGCCGACAACATCGACGTCGTCGTCATCGCGGTCGGCATCTTCGCCGTGGGCGAGGCGCTGTGGGTGGCGGCCCACCTGCGGCGCAGGGCGGCGACGGTGATCCCGGTGGGCCGCCCCTGGCTGTCCAGGGCGGACTGGGGGCGCTCGTGGAAGCCGTGGCTTCGCGGCACCGCGCTCGGCTTCCCGTTCGGAGCCATCCCCGCGGGCGGTGCCGAGATCCCCACCTTCATGTCCTACCTCGCCGAGCGGAGGCTCTCCAAGCACCCCGAGGAGTTCGGCAAGGGTGCCATCGAGGGCGTGGCGGGGCCGGAGGCCGCCAACAACGCCTCGGCCGCCGGCACCATGGTGCCGCTCCTGGCGCTCGGGCTGCCGACGAACGCGACCGCCGCCATCATCATCGCGGCGTTCATGAGCTATGGGATCGAGCCGGGCCCGCTGCTGCTCACCAAGCAGCCGGACCTCGTGTGGATGCTCGTCGCCAGCCTGTTCATCGGCAACTTCTTCCTCCTCGTCCTCAACCTGCCGCTGGCGCCGACCTGGGCCAAGCTGCTGCGCATCCCGCGCCCTTACCTCTATGCCGGGATTCTCTTCTTCGCGTCGATGGGTGCGTATGCCGTGCAGGGGCAGCCGTTCGACCTGTACGTCCTGCTGGCCCTGGGCTTCGTCGGGTTCGCGATGCGTCGCTTCGGGCCGCCGGTGCTGCCGCTCATCGTCGGCGCCATCCTCGGCCCGCTCTTCGAGCGGCACCTGCGGCGGTCCCTGCAGCAGAGCGGCGGAGACATCTCGGGGCTCGTCGGTGGACCCGTGGCCCTCGTCTGCTACTTCATCATCCTCGGCGTGCTCGTGTGGCCGCTCGTCGCCCGCCTTCGCCGAGGTGCCCGGGGCGACGACGACGACGCCGATGACGGCGGCGACGACGACACTCCCTCCGGGCCCGTGTCGACCTCCACCATCCCCAACTGGGGATGACGACACTCCCTCCCGGCCCCTGTCGACCTCTCACCATCCATTCCTGGGAAGGACCCGGATCATGACCGTCCTCGTTGGCTACGTCCCCACCCCGCTCGGCGAGGCGACACTGCGCGCCGGGGTCGAGGAGGCGCGGCGGCGCGCCGAGAGCCTCCTCGTCGTCAACATGTCGCGCGACGACGTCCTCGTGGACGCCCACCGGGCGGGGTCGGACGACCTCGACCGGGTCGAGCGGGACGTCGCCGAGCTCGGCGTCGACGTCGAGGTGGTGCGTATCGAGGAGGGTGGCGACCCGGCCGACGCCCTCGTCCACACCGCCCACGAGCGGGCGGCATCCGTTCTCGTCATCGGGCTGCGGCACCGCAGCCCGGTGGGCAAGCTCATCATGGGCTCGACCGCCCAGCGGATCCTGCTCGACGCCCGCTGCCCGGTGCTCGCCGTGAAGGAGGACGGCGGGTGACCTTCACGACCGCCGACCTCTACGACGAGCACGGGGAGGCGCTCCAGTCCTGCTCGGTGCAGCTGCGGCAGTACGGCGGGCGCACGGCGTTCACCGGTGTCGTGAGCACCGTGCGCTGTCACCGGGACAACGCCTTGGTCAAGGCGGCGCTCGCCGAGCCCGGCGACGGTCGGGTCCTCGTCGTCGACGGGGGTGGCTCGCTCGAGTCGGCGCTCATGGGCGACCTCATCGCCGCCTCGGCGGTCGAGAACGGCTGGACGGGCGTCGTCATCCACGGCGCCGTCCGCGACGTCGTGGCGATTCGGGGTCTCCAGCTCGGCGCCCTCGCACTGGGGTCGAACCCTCGCAAGAGCGCCAAGGATGGTGTCGGCGAGCGGGACATTCCGGTCTCGTTCGGTGGCGTCGAGTTCGTCCCCGGTCAGCGGCTCTGGGCCGACGAGGACGGCATCCTCGTCACGCGCCCCGCGCACGAGGGGACTGCATAACCGGCGTCCCTCTGCTCGCGGCCGTCCCCTGCGTCTCGGACCCGAGACGGTATGCCGCCGCCGTCCGCCCCGAGCGAACGGCTCGGGGCTCCAATGGACGGCATGAGCAGTGCACCGTCCGGCTCGGCGGGCCCCAGCCGGGAGCCGGTCACCGTCGGCAGAGGGCCCCTGACCATCGACGAGGTCGTCCGAGTGGCCCGCCACGGTGCTCGGGCCGTGCTCGACGACGATGCCGTCGCCGAGGTGCGCCGCACCCGCGCCGTGGTTCGCGGCCTGGCGGACGATGCCGAGCCCCACTACGGGGTGTCGACCGGCTTCGGCGCGCTCGCCACGCGGCACATCCCCGTGGCGCTGCGCCGACAGCTCCAGCGCTCGCTCGTCCGGTCCCACGCGGCGGGTTCCGGGCCCGAGGTGGAGCGGGAGGTCGTGCGAGCCCTGATGCTGCTGCGGATCTCCACCCTCGCGACCGGGCGCACCGGCATCCGGGAGGAGACCCTGCTGGCCTACGTCGCGATGCTGGACGCCGGCATCACCCCGGTCGTCCACGAGTACGGCTCGCTGGGGTGCTCCGGTGACCTGGCACCGCTGGCGCACTGCGCCCTCGCGCTCATGGGGGAGGGTGAGGTCCGCGACGCTTCCGGGGTCCGGATGCCGTCCCCCCAGGCGCTCGCGACGGCCGGCATCTCGCCGGTCGAGCTCGAGGAGAAGGAGGGTCTGGCGCTCATCAACGGCACCGACGGCATGCTGGGGATGCTGTGCCTTGCCATCGCCGACCTTCGCGAGCTGCTCGTCGTGTCCGACGTGGCAGCGGCGATGTCGGTCGAGGGCCTGCTCGGGACCGACGACGTCTTCGCCGCCGACCTGCACGAGTTGCGGCCGCAGCCCGGGCAGTCCGTGTCTGCTGCGAACATCCGAAAGGTCATGGCGCACAGCGCCATCCGCGAGTCTCACCGCACGGAGGCGTGCACGCGGGTCCAGGATGCCTACTCCCTGCGCTGCGCTCCCCAGGTTGCGGGCGGAGCACGCGACACCGTTGACCATGCCTCGCGGGTGGCCGGCTGGGAGCTCGCCTCGGCCGTGGACAACCCCGTTGTCACGATGGACGGACGCCTGGAGTCCAACGGCAACTTCCACGGCGCGCCGGTGGCCTACGCGCTGGACTTCCTCGCCATCGTTGCGGCCGACGTCGCCTCGATGTCGGAGCGGCGCACGGACCGGTTCCTCGACGCCTCCCGCAGCAACGGGTTGCCACCGTTCCTCGCCGACGACCCGGGTGTCGACAGCGGTCAGATGATCGCGCAGTACACCCAGGCGGCCATCGTGTCCGAGATGAAGCGGCTGGCGGCCCCGGCATCCGTCGACTCCATCCCGAGCTCGGCGATGCAGGAGGACCACGTGTCGATGGGGTGGTCGGCGGCCCGCAAGCTCCGCCGTTCCCTCGACGGCCTGGCGCGGGTGCTGGCCGTCGAGGTGCTCACGGCCACACGCGGTATCCGGCTTCGTGCTCCCCTGACCCCGGCACCGGCGACCGGGGCCGTGGTCGACGCGCTGGTGTCGGCAGGAGCCGGCACGCCGGGGCCGGACCGTTGGCTGTCGCCGGAGATCGACACGGCATACCGCCTCGTCACCGACGGCACCATCCGCCGGGCCGCCGAGTCCGTGACCGGCCCCCTCACCTGACCCCGCACCCGAGGCGGAGAAACGGAGAACGACATGGACGGCGCCCGACCCGTGCGAAGCCCTCGGGGCAGCACCCTCACTGCCCGTCAGTGGTCGACCGAGGCCCCCATGCGCATGCTCATGAACAACCTCGATCCCGAGGTGGCCGAGCGTCCGGACGACCTCGTCGTCTACGGCGGAACCGGCCGGGCCGCGCGCGACTGGCGCTCCTTCGACGCGATGGTGCGCACGCTGACGACCCTCGAGGCCGACGAGACCATGCTCGTCCAGTCCGGGCGACCGGTGGGCGTCATGCGGACCCACGAATGGGCCCCGCGGGTGCTCATCGCGAACTCCAACCTCGTCGGCGACTGGGCGACGTGGCCCGAGTTCCGGCGGCTCGAGCACCTGGGCCTGACGATGTACGGCCAGATGACCGCCGGCTCCTGGATCTACATCGGCACCCAGGGCATCGTCCAGGGGACGTACGAGACGTTCGCCGCTGTCGCGGAGAAGCGCTTCGGCGGCACCCTGGCGGGGACCCTCACCTTGACCGGAGGCTGCGGGGGCATGGGCGGCGCCCAGCCGCTCGCCGTCACGCTCAACGAGGGCGTGTGCCTCATCGTCGACGTGGACCCGGCCCGGCTCCACCGCAGGGTGGAGCACCGTTATCTCGACGAGGTCGCCGACTCGCTCGACGCCGCGGTCGCCACGGCGCTGCGGGCGAAGGACGAGCGGCGGGCCTGGTCGGTGGGTGTGGTCGGTAACGCGGCGACGGTCTTCGCGGAGCTGCTCCGCCGCGGCGTGCCCGTCGACGTGGTCACCGACCAGACGAGCGCCCACGACCCGCTCTCCTACCTGCCGGAGGGCGTCGGGCTCGAGGAGTGGGCTGACTACGCGGAGCAGAAGCCCGAGGAGTTCACCGATCGCGCCCGGACGTCGATGGCGCACCACGTGCAGGCCATGGTCGCGTTCCAGGACGCCGGGGCGGAGGTCTTCGACTACGGCAACTCCATCCGTGACGAGGCCCGCAAGGGCGGGTGCGAGCGTGCCTTCGACGTCCCGGGCTTCGTGCCCGCATACATCCGGCCCCTGTTCTGCGAGGGAAAGGGCCCGTTCCGGTGGGCCGCTCTCTCGGGGGACCCCCGGGACATCGCCGCCACGGACCGAGCAGTGCGGGACCTCTTCCCCGACGACGACCGGCTCCAGAAGTGGATGCGCGGCGCGGCGGAGCGCATCGCCTTCCAGGGGCTGCCGGCCAGGATCTGCTGGCTCGGCCAGGGGCAGCGGGACAAGGCGGGGCTGGCGTTCAACGACCTCGTGGCGCGCGGCGAGGTGAGCGCCCCCCTCGTCATCGGCCGCGACCACCTCGACTGCGGCTCCGTCGCCTCTCCCTACCGGGAGACCGAGTCGATGCTCGACGGCTCGGACGCCATCGCCGACTGGCCGCTGCTGAACGCGCTCGTCAACACGGCGTCCGGCGCGACGTGGGTCTCGATCCACCACGGCGGTGGTGTCGGCATCGGGCGGTCGCTCCACGCCGGCCAGGTCTCCCTCGCGGACGGGACGCCGCTCGCCGCCGAGAAGCTCGCCCGAGTGCTCACGAACGACCCCGGCATGGGCGTCATCCGGCACGTCGACGCAGGCTACGAGCGCGCGGACGAGGTGGCCGCCGAGCAGGGCGTCCGCGTCCCGATGCGCGAGGGCTGATCGGCGGGCGCCGGTCAGGCGCGGCCGGTCAGACGCGCCAGTGGGTCGGTCGGTCAGGCCGGGTCGGTGACGTCGGCGACGTCCGCGCCGAGTGCCGTCACGACGGCATCCGCCCCGACGGTCGCAGCCACGCCGTGCGCACCGGCACCGATCGACACCCTGCGCCCCGTCATCGTCGCGTCCGCCACGACCGGCCACGCGGTCGTGGACCCGAACGGCGTGATCGTCCCCCGCTCGTAGCCCGTGACGTCGAGCGCGGTGTCGGCGTCCGGCATCGAGACCCGGTTGACGCCGAGGTGGGCCCGCAGCTTGGGCCACGAGATCTCCCGGTCACCGGGGACGAGGACGAAGAGGAAGTCCCCCTCGCCCCGTCGGACCACCAGCGTCTTGACGATGTCGCGGGGTGCCACACCGCGCGCCGCCGCGGCCTCCTCGAGCGACCGCACCCTCCCGTGCCGCGTCACCTCATGGGGGATGCCGGATGCCCTGAGTGCGGCTGCCGCCCGCTCGCTGCCGTCGTCGTTCGGGGCGCCCGAAGGGGTCGTCATGGGCTCAGACTAGGTCCGGAGGTCCCCGCGCGAACCGCCCCCCGTCTGGTCACCGAGACAATCAGCCATCACGTCTCGCCCCACAAACCTGCGGGACTTGGTGCAATGGGTTCATGTCCACCACGCCAAAAAGCGGCGGGACCGCTTCGGCGTTCCGTGAAATGTGGCGTGACGTGGAGGGGATCGGGCAGGACGGGACGGCCGGGGGGTACACCCGTCTGGCGTGGACGAGGGAGGATCACGACCTTCGCGAGTGGTTCGCCGACCAGTGCGAAGCGCGGGGTCTCGACCTGACGACCGACCGCATGGGCAACCAGTGGGGCTGGTGGGGTGACGCGGACGGCGCCGTCTCCGCCGGCGACCCCGGGGTGGTGATCGGGTCGCACCTCGACTCGGTGCCCAACGGCGGCGCCTTCGACGGGCCGCTCGGGGTGGTGGGTGCCCTCGCCGCCGTCGACCTCCTTCGCGAACGGGGCTTCAAGCCGCAGCGGCCGGTCGGCGTCGTGAGCTTCACCGACGAGGAGGGCGCCAGGTTCGGTGTCGCCTGCGCCGGCTCGCGGGTCATCACCGGTGCCCTGGGCGCCGACCGTGCCCGGGGCCTGCGGGACCAGCAGGGCCTGACGATGGCGGAGGCGATGCGCCGGGCAGGTCAGGACCCGACGCACCTCGGCCGGGACGACGAGACGCTCGCCCGGGTGGGGACGTTCGTCGAGCTGCATGTCGAACAGGGCCGCGCGCTCGTCCACCTCGGTCACGCGGTGGGGGTCGGCAGTCACATCTGGCCGCACGGCCGCTGGCGGGTCGACATCGCCGGTGAGGCCAACCACGC
The DNA here is from genome assembly GCA_937907685.1 of uncultured Nostocoides sp. Classification (GTDB taxonomy): domain Bacteria; phylum Actinomycetota; class Actinomycetes; order Actinomycetales; family Dermatophilaceae; genus Fodinibacter. Next base: position 29,705 of record CALCXF010000016.1, on the reverse strand, counting down.
CGGGACCACCGCCCTCGAGGAACGCGAGGACGCCATGCTGGGCCTCGCCGCGATGATCATCGCCGCCCGCCGGGCGGCCGAGGAGCACGACTGCGTCGCCACCGTCGGCAAGGTGAGCGTCGTACCTGGCAGCGTCAACTCCATCGCGAGCTCCACGACCGGCTGGCTGGACGCACGAGGAGCAGACCCTGACGCCGTGCTGCGGGTCGTGGCCGACGTGAGTGAGGTCGTCGACGACTTCGACGGACTCGTCGCCCAGGAGTCGTGGACTCCGGTCACCGACTTCGACCCCGGTCTCGTGCGCCGGCTCTCGACGATGCTCGGCGGCCTGCCCGTCATCGGCACCGCCGCCGGCCATGACGCCGGCATCCTCGCCAACGACGGCATCCGCACGGCGATGCTGTTCGTGCGCAACCCGACCGGCGTCTCGCACTCACCTGACGAGTGGGCCTCCGCGGACGACTGCCTCGCAGGTGTCGAGGCCCTTGCCGACTCCGTCGGGGACCTCGCCGGGACTCCATGACCGCCTTCTGGTGCGAGCACGCTGTGCTCCCCGGTGGTGTACGACGCTCGGTGAGAATCCTCGAGGAAGGCGGCCGGATCCGGGACGTGCTGCCGGAGACGGTCGCCGAGCCGACCGACACGATATTGGGCGGGGTCGTGCTGCCCGGGCTCGCAAACGGCCACAGTCACGCCTTCCACCGCGCGCTGCGTGGCCGGACCCACGACGGCGCCGGGGACTTCTGGACCTGGCGCAAGGCCATGTATGCCGTGGCCCAGTGCCTCGACCCGGACACCTACTACGCCCTCGCGAGAGCGGTGTTCGCTGAGATGCTCCTGGCCGGGTACACCGCAGTGGGCGAGTTCCACTACGTCCACCACCCGGCCGGGGGCCGCCGGTACGACGACCCCAACGCCATGGGGCACGCGCTGCTCACCGCGGCCCGCGAGACCGGCATCCGCATCACCCTGCTCGACACCTGTTATCTCGCGGGCGGTTTGACCGCGTCCGGACACCTGCCCCTCGACGAGGTGCAGGAGCGCTTCTCCGACGGCACCGCCGAGGCCTGGGCTGAGCGGGTCGAGTCCTTGTCCGAGGACGACAGCACGAGGATCGGCACGGCAGTCCACTCCGTCCGGGCGGTCCCGCGCGAACACCTGGCCGTCGTGGGTGACGTCGCAGCCCGCGGTGCCCGTCCCCTGCACGTCCATGTCTCGGAGCAGCCGGCCGAGAACCTCGCCTGCCAGGGCTTCTACGGCTGCTCGCCCACGGAGCTGCTCGCCGCTGAGTGGCTGCTCACACCCATGACCACGGGCGTGCACGCGACACACTTGTCGGACAACGACATCGAGCTGCTCGCGGCAAGCCGGACGACCGTCTGCTTCTGCCCCACCACCGAACGCGACCTCGCCGACGGCATCGGGCCGGCTCGCCGCCTCCACGACGCCGGGGTTCCGCTGGCAGTCGGATCTGACCAGCAGGCGGTCATCGACCCTTTCGAGGAGGCGCGAGGCGTCGAGATGAACGAGCGCCTCGAGAGCCTGCAGCGGGGTCGCTTCGACGGCACCGAGCTGCTCGCCACCGCCACCCTGAACGGCTATCGCTCGCTGGGGTGGGACGACGGCGGTCTGCTCGCCTCGGAGCACCTCGCCGACCTCGTCGCCGTTCGCCTCGACAGCCCGCGCACGGCCGGCTGCACTGCCGAGACGGTGCTCTTCTCGGCCACGGCGGCGGACGTGACGGACGTCGTCGTACACGGCGAGCACGTCGTCCGGGAGGGCCGGCACCGCGCCGGCGATGTCGGAAGGCTGCTCGCCGACGCCGTCGCGGCGGTGACGCGGTGATCCGGTGACCGCATGAGCGCCACGGTGGTGACCGGCATCGGCGAGCTGGTCACCTGCGCCGGATCGGACGGCCAGACGCCGGTGCTGGGGGCCGTCGTCCCGGCCGGCGACCGCCTCGGAATCGTGGTCGACGCCGCCGTGGTGGTCGAGGGCGGCCTGGTGGCCTGGGTCGGGCCTGGACGGGCAGCACCCGAGGCGGACCGCCGGGTCGACCTCAACGGCCGTGCCGTGGTGCCTGGGTTCGTCGACAGCCACAGCCATCTCGTCTTCGCCGGGGACCGTGCGGCCGAGTTCTCGGCGCGCATGGCCGGGGCGGCGTACGACGGCGGTGGCATCGGGGAGTCGGTGGACGCCACCCGAGCGGCCAGTGACGGGGAGCTGCGTGGCCTGCTGCGGAAGAGAGTCGCCGAGATGCGGGCTCTCGGCACCACGACGGTCGAGGTGAAGAGTGGCTACGGCCTGACGACCACCGACGAGGAGCGCTCGCTGCGCCTGGCGCGGGAGGTGACCGAGGAGACCACCTTTCTGGGCGCCCACGTCGTGCCACCGGAGTTCGACGACCGGACGGCATACCTCGACCTCGTCACCGGGCCGATGCTCACGGCCTGTGCCCCCCACGCGCGGTGGGTCGACGTGTTCTGCGAGCCCACCGCGCCCCGAGCCTTCACCGAGGACGAGGCTCGGCGGGTCCTGCTCGCCGGGCGGGAGGCCGGGCTCGGGCTGCGGGTCCACGGCAACCAGCTCTCATCGGGGCCGGGGGTGCGGCTCGCCGTGGAGCTCGGGGCCGCGAGCGTGGACCACTGCACGTATCTCACCGATGCCGACGTCGCGGCGCTGGTCGCGGTCGCAGGGACGACCGTCGCCACGCTCCTGCCGGGAGTGGAGTTCTCGACGCGCTCGCCCTACCCGGATGCCCGGCGTCTCCTCGACGCCGGTGTGGACGTGGCACTGGCGACGGACTGCAACCCCGGGACCTGCAACACGGCATCCATGCCGTTCGTTCTCGCCCTGGCGGTGCGGGAGATGGGGATGACGGCCGCCGAGGCACTGGTCGCCGCCACCGTCGGTGGGGCACGTGCGCTCCGCCGGAGGGACATCGGCCGGGTGGCCGTGGGCTCACGGGCCGACCTGGCGGTGTTGGAGGCGCCGTCGCACGACCACCTCGCTTATCGGCCGGGGATGCCGCTTGCTCGGGCGCTCGACCTCTCCTGACCTGTCGGACCGCGCGAGCAGACCCCCCCGTCAGACGGGTTCCTCGCGGATGTCCGCCGGGAGGTGCCCCGCCGACTTCTCGTAGTACTCGGCGGCCTTGCGTGTCATGACCGTCCTGGCGGCGCCGACCGCGAGGCCGGTGACTGCGGCATACGCGACCGCCTTGGAGAGCGGGGCGCGAGGGCTCTTCGGGTTGATGTCGTCCTGCCCGAAACGCGCCCAGACGACGTCGACGAGCTGCTTCGCGAGGACCCCGGCAAGGATGGCGCCACCGGTGCCCATGACCTTCCAGGCGATGGTTCCCATGGCCATGACGGTCCCTTTCCACTGTGCGCGCACCGGAGCAAGGGTGCCCGACGACGTCAGCCGCCACTGTAACGCGGCTGGGATATGGTGGAGCCGTCCAACGACAGGGGAGCGCTCCAGCGCTGAGAGTGCGGTTCGCCGCAGACCCTCGAACCTGATCCGGTTAGCACCGGCGAAGGGAGTCGGGAATCTCAGGTGCGTCTCCGGCACACCCGCGGCGAGTCGGCCCGAGGTGCCGGCGGTGCACCTCCCCGAGGTATCCACGCGGAACCACGGGAGAGCAGTCATGGCACCACAGATCACCTCCGAGCCGCGGGCAGCCGCACCGCGCTCCATCACCGCGACCCGGCCCCTCCTCGGCTGGCGCACCGTCGACATCCTCACGATCGCGTTCCTCGGGGCGGCGCTGGGCGTCGCGTTCTGGGGCTGGGGCGTCTTCTACAACGGGCCGCTCACGGCCCTCAAGATCGGCTACGCACCCCTCATGGGCCTGTTCGCCGGCCCGTGGTTCCTCGCCGGGGTCGTGGGCGGTCTCGTCGTCCGCCGGCCCGGCGCGGCCCTGTTCTGCGAGGTCGTCGCTGCTCTGGTCTCGATGCTGCCCGGCACCGAGTGGGGTGCGACGGTGCTCGTGTCGGGCATCCTCCAGGGGCTCGGGGCCGAGCTGGCATTCGCCGTCTTCGGCTACAAGGCCTTCGGCGCCGCTGTCGCCGTCCTGGCCGGCGTCCTGTCGGCGCCGCTCGAATGGGCGTTCGAGGTCGTGTCGTTCCCGGCCTCGTGGGCCGACGTGCCCGTGCTCTCGGTGCTGGCCGACGGTGGCGGCTGGTACGCCGAGTGGGTCCCGCGTGACAAGCTCGTGTACCTCGGCGCGATGACGCTGTCCGGTGCCCTGTTGGCCGGGCTCCTCGGCTGGGTCCTCGTGCGAGCGCTGGCCCGCGCAGGGGCGCTCTCGGCCTTCCCCGCCGGCCAGGAGCAGCGGGAGATCCGCGCTGTCTGACCGGTCGCGGCCGCGCTCGGCGGCCGGCGACGCCCGCGGCACGGTGCAGGTGTCGGGCCTGACCTGGCGGCCTTTCGGTCGCCGTGAGCCGGTGCTCCGCGGCGTCACGCTCCAGCTGGGTCCCGGGGAGCGGGTGCTGCTCGTCGGTCCGTCGGGTTCGGGAAAGTCCACCCTGCTCAGGGCGCTCGCCGGGCTCCTCGAGACGGCCGACGCGGGTGACCTCGAGGGCGAGGTGCTCGTCGACGGTGCCGCTCCCGGGGCTCGGCCCGGCGCGGTGGGACTCGTCCTGCAGGAGCCCGGGACGGGGGTGGTCGCCGCCTCCGTCGGCCGTGACGTCGCCTTCGGTCCTGAGAACGTCGGGATGCCGCCGGTCGCCATGCCTGCGGTCGTCGCGTCGGCCCTCAGCGCCGTGGGCCTCGGCGACCTGCCGCTCGACACCCCGACATCGGCCCTGTCCGGGGGACAGACCCAGCGGCTCGCGCTCGCCGGCACCCTCGCACTGGATCCCTGGGTCGTCCTGCTCGACGAGCCGACCGCCATGCTCGACCCGCGCTCGGCGGAGGACGTGCGTGATGCCGTTGCCGCGCTCACCGGGGTGGTCCGGAGGTCGAACCGCGACGAGGAGTGGTCAGGTGCCCCCACCGAGGGGCTCGAAGGGGCGGGTGGCCACCTCGTGGGTGAGCGACCCCCTGTGCTGGCCGGCGCCGCGACCCCGACGCTCGTCGTCGTCGAGCACGTGCTGGGTCCCTGGGTCGACCTCGTGGACCGGCTGGTCGTGCTGTCCGCCGACGGCCGGGTCGTTGCCGACGGCCCGGTGCGCGAGACCCTGGAGATCGAGCGGCATCGGCTGCTGGACATGGGGATCTGGGTGCCGGACGAGGGGCCGCCCCCACCGCTTGAGGTCGACCCGGCGCTCATCGCGCCTCGGCGTCGCCCTCCGGATGCCGTGGGCGGCTCCGGCCCCGCGGCTGCCCTCACTGCGGCACCCTTCACGGTCGAGCGCTCCACCAGGCTTCTCGACGGCACGGTGCGCACCCGACCGGCCGCGCGCCTCACCTCGCCGCTCCACGCGGCGCCCGGCACCCTCACCGCCCTCGTCGGACCGAGTGGCTCCGGCAAGTCCACCGTGCTCCATGCCCTCGCCGGGTTCCTCGACCCGACCACTGCGGATGCCGTCCGCGTGCCCACGCCGGGATCGGGCACCCCCCTGGGAGCCGTCACGGTGCCGGGATCCGGCACGTCCCCGGGAGCCGGCACGGCGCCGGGTGACCTCGCAGCCATCGACCTCGCCCGGGCGATGGCCTGGGTGCCGCAGTGGTCCAGCTCGACCATCGTGGCGGCGACCGTGCTCGACGAGGTCCTCGCCACCTCACGAGTCCTTGGTGACGTCGACCCGGCCACCAGCGAGCACGCCCGCTCCCTCCTCACGACCCTCCGGCTGGGCCACCTCGCCGGGGCCGATCCTCGGCAGCTCTCCGGCGGCGAGCAGCGGCGCCTCGCGGTCGCGGCCGCGCTCCTCCACGGGCCACCGGTCCTCCTCGCCGATGAGCCCACCGTCGGCCAGGACCGCCGGACCTGGGCGGCCGTCGTCGGTCTCGTCGCGGCATACCGGTCGGCAGGGGGCGCTGTCGTCGCCGCGACCCACGACCGCCACGTCGTCGAGCGGGCGACGGCCGTCCACCGCCTCGAGCCCCCAGCCGGAGCGGTCGAGCCCATACGGCCCGCGGCCGTCCCGCTGGTGGCCCGCTGTGGCCCGCTCGCGCTGCTCGTCGGCGCGCTCCTCGCCATTCCGGCGGGAGTCATCTCACCGCACTGGACGACGAGTCTCGCCGTGCTGGCGACCCAGGCACTCCTCGCGCTGGTCGGCCTGTCGGCTCCCGGGCCGGGGACGCGATCACGTGGTCGACTGCGCACGACGGGCCTGCGCATGTTGCCCGGTGTGGTGGCGGCCCTCTCGGTGGGGTGGTCGACGTGGTTCCTCGCCGGGCGCGACCTGGACCCGGCGCTGACCGTCGCTCTCCGGGTGCTCGTCATCGTCCTCCCGTCGGCGGTGCTCATCCCCTGGATCGACCCCGATCGGCTGGGGGACCACCTCGCCCAGCGCGTACGCCTACCGGACCGGCCCGTGGTGGCGACGGCGGCCGCGCTCCAGCGGGTGCACTCCTTCGGGGAGGTGTGGGGTGAGCTCGCCCGGGTCCGGCGGATCCGTGGCCTCGGCGTCTCGTGGCGGTCTCCTTCGTCCGTCGCTGCCCACCTCGGAGCCCTCACCATGGGCCTGTTGGTGCGCACCCTGCACGCCGCCGCCGAGCTCGCCGTCGCGATGGACGCCCGGGGGTTCGCGACCGCCCGCGCACGCTCATGGTGGCTGCCGGCCCCCTGGCGGTGGCGCGACACGCTGCTCGTCGCACTGGCGACCCTGCCCGCGCTCGTCGCCGTGGTCGCCGGCTGACCGCCGCAACTGTCACCGCCACATCTCGTGGTCAGTCGGCAGGCGTGGGTTGTCCGGATCCGAGAGGGGTGGACCCGACGCGGGGGTGGGGGAGAGCTGTCGTGAGCGGACGGCATACTGGTGGATCGTGTCTGCCTCACCCCGGACGGAACCCGGCGCGCAGGTGAAGATCCCGCGTGAGATCTGGGTCCTCATCGCCTCCGCCTTCGTCATCGCGCTCGGCTTCGGGCTCATCACACCCGTGCTGCCGCAGTTCGCGCAGAGCTTCGGCGTGGGCGCCACGGCGAGCTCGGTCGTCGTCAGCGCGTTCGCGTTCTTCCGGCTGGCCTTCGCGCCCGCCGGAGGTCGGCTCATCGTCCGGCTGGGCGAGCGGCCCGTCTACCTGCTGGGCCTCGTCATCGTCGCGGTCTCCACCGGCGCCACCGCCTTCGCGCAGTCGTACTGGCAGCTGCTCGTCTTCCGTGGCCTCGGCGGTATCGGGTCGGTGATGTTCACGGTGTCGGCGGTGGCGCTGCTCGTGCGCCTCGCGCCCCCCTCCATCCGGGCTCGGGTCTCCTCGGCCTACGCCTCGGCCTTCCTCATCGGCGGGATCGGCGGTCCGGTCTTCGGCGGTGTCCTCGGCAACCTCGGCCTGCGCGTCCCGTTCCTCGTGTATGCCGTCGCCCTCCTCGTCGCGGCGGCGCTCGTCGCGGCCTTGCTGGGCGGGGCCTCGCTGCGCCCACCGGAGGGTGCTCCCGTGCTGCCCGCCATGACGGCTCGCGACGGGTGGCACGACAGTGCGTACCGGGCGTCGGTCTTCTCCGGCTTCGCCAATGGCTGGGCCAACTTCGGTGTGCGCAACGCGATCCTGCCGCTGTTCGCCGTGTTCGCGATCGTCAACGAGCCGTGGGTCGCTGGAATGGCGCTCGCGGTGTTCGCGGTCGGCAACGCCATCGGGCTCACGTTCGCCGGTCGGTACTCCGACCGGGTGGGACGCAGACCCTTCATCATCGGCGGCCTCGTCGTGAGCGGGATCGCCACGGCCGTCACGGGCTTCGCGACCAACCTGCCCCTCCTCGTCGTCCTCTCGGTGATCGCGGGCATCGGTGCCGGCACCCTCAACCCCGCCCAGCAGGCCTCGCTCGCCGACGTCGTCGGCCGCAAGCGCAACGGCGGCCCTGCACTGGCGGCGTTCCAGATGTCCGCGGACACCGGCGCCATCCTCGGGCCGATCGTCGCGGGGCTGCTCATCGACAACGGGAGCTACCCGCTGGCCTTCGGCGTCACCGGGCTGATCACCCTGCTCGCCGTCGTCCCGTGGCTCCGGGCGCGGGAGACCCACGACGTGCGCCACGGATCGCCCACCCCGGCCTGAGAACCGCGCGACAACTGCCAGTCTTGCCCCGTGCCCGCGTTCGACCACCTGCTGCTGACCCGCTTCAGTGCGGTGCTCACGCCGGGAGCGCCCCCGGCTCCGGAGGAGTGGCTCCGCTACCGGCTGGCGTTCTTCTACGACGCCGCGCTTCCGTCGGTCGCCGCCCAGGAGGATGCGAGGTTCGAGTGGCTGGTCCTCTTCGACGACCGGTGTCCGGACACGTTCCGCCGTGACGTCGAGGACCTCGCGGCCGACGGTGCGTTCACGCCCCTGTGGTCGCACGACACCTTCCGGCGGGACAGCTTCGCCGGGGTGGCCGCCCGAACCGCCCGCTCGCCGCACCTCATCACGTCGCGGATGGACAGCGACGACGCGATCGCCCGCCACTTCATGGCCTCCGTCCAGCAGCAGTTCGACGGCCAGGACCTCCTGTTCGTCAACTTCGTCACGGGGCTCCAGGTCGACCGTTCCGGTGGCGTCTACCGCTCGGACCAGGTGTCGAGTCCCTTCCTCTCCCTCATCGAGCGACGCACCGAGGCGCCTCCCCTCACCGTCTACGCGGCGAAGCACGCGAGGGCCAGGTCAGCGGGGCCGCTGCGTCAGGTCGTGGCCGATCCGATGTGGCTCCAGGTGGTCCACGGCTCCAACCTGTCGAACATCGTCAACGGCGCCAGGGTCGCGCCGTCAGTGGTCGACCGCCGGTTCACGCTCCACCTCGGGTACTCGCGGGACCTCTCGGGTGCCGCCCTGACCCGCGCCAAGGTGAGGCAGCGGAGGTCCCTCCTCCGGCTCTGGTTCGACCACCCCGGCGAGCTCGTCACGCACGCCGAGGCGCGAGCGACCCGGATTCGGGGCACACACACGGCGCCGCAACAGGCGGACACCCTCAGCGACCGGGTTCGCCGGTTCGCCGTCAGACGGGGCTACCGCCCTCGCCGTCCCTGACCACTCGGCGAGCCGCGGATGGCGCGGGAGGCCCCGGAGGAGAAGGGGTCGGTGACGACTCGGGAACCGCCGTGGGCGCCGGCGCGTTCACTCCTGACCGGTCGGGCCTGACCGATTCACCGCGAATGCCGGAGGTTCCCCATCACCGACGCCGTCACCGCCGCTCCCCGCACCACCACCCTGCCCGCGACTGCGGTCCTGGACCGTCAGGTGGACACCCTGCTCGCCCTCGGCTACCCCGCACTCACCGGGCTCACCGACACCGAGCTCGTGAACCGCCTCCGACCTCTGCGACAGGTGGCCGCCACCCTTCCTGACCAGGCGGAGGGGGACGACCGGCCGGGTCACGCGGCCCTCGTCCTCGTCGTCACCCGTGACATGGCCGACCCGGAGCTCACCGTCCCCACCCTCCGGCTCGCCCCGCGCGGCACGCGACCCGGAATCGTCGACAGGAACCACGGGACAGAGGGTCTCGACCCGTACCGGCCGATCGAGGAGGTCCGGCTGCCCGACACGGCGGCTTACCTGCTGGTCGACGTCGACCGTGGTGAGGAGTTCCTGGGGGTCCGCCCCGAGGAGGCCCTGCCCGTCATCCTGCGGCGTGGGCGCACCCCGCTGACGATCGAGGAGGGGATCGCGGTGGTCACCCATGCGCCGCACATCCTCGAGCGCAACCGGTGCTTCATGCTCTCCGGCTCCCGGCGCGGCGACCGGAGGGTGCCGGCGATGTGGATCTCGTCCGGTGCCCCGAAGCTCGGGTGGTGCTGGGACGGCAACCCCCACAGCTGGCTGGGGGTCGCCTCCACGGGCGGGCGTCTCGCAGGGCCCGCCGGCTGATCGCCCCACGCGCGGACGCCGGTCAGGCCCGCGCGGGTGCAGGGTGTCCGCGGGCCACCGTCCGCGACGGGTGTGGGTGCACGAGGAGCGCGAGGGTCGCGAGGAGGCACGCGAGGACCGAACCAATGGCGACGGGTGACAGCCATGAGGCACCCGGTATGCCGGCATCGGCCTGGAAGCCGCCGACGACCTCGAGGACCATGAGGTACGCCGCGCCCGAGGCGTTGACCGCGACGCCCATCACCGCTCCCCATGGCGCCGTACGCCACAGCAGGACGCCGGCGACGACGAACATCGGCGCGAGGATTCCCAGATCGATGGCGTAGACGAGGTGGACCGCCTCCGGTGGCATGACCTCCTGCGGAGGCTCGCCGGTCAGCGAGACACGGACGGACATCGCACTCCAGGCGCCCAGCAGGGCGATCCCCACCCCGAGCGTGAACACAGCGACCACCTTCGCGCGGGCACCGCCGACGACACCGCGCGCCGCCACCTCGGCGTCGATGCTCGTCCCGAGGAGCACCATGGCGATCCCGGACAGCGAGTACGCCCCGACGTGGAGGAGGAAGAGGTCGTTGAACGCCGCCCCGTAGGAGTAGTAGGCGAAGTTGTAGAGGCCGTAGAAGAGCATCCCGAGCCACACGAGCACCGACGCGCTCGACGGCCGGCGCCGGCTCGCAACCAGCGCCAGCGTGAGCACCGGGACGACGAGGACGAGTGTCACCAGGTCGTTGCCCCGGAGGGCCGCGACAGCCCAGGTCTGCTCCGGATATATCCCCTCCACGAGGAGACCGACAGCGGAGGACGTGGCCATGAGGACGAGGACGACGGACGACAGGACCCATGCCGTGGTGAGGCGCGGGCCCGCTCTGAGGATCGCGGTGTTCGAAGGGACGGATGTGGGTGCCATGAGCTGCTCCTCGGGCGTGGGGCGCCGGGCCCCGACGGTCCGGCTCCGTGCCTCCCGCTCGCCCTCCACGCTAGTCAGCCCCCCGGTGCTCGTCCGGTCACTGTTCGCACCGTCACACCGCTTCGTCGCGCCGGGTGGGTGCCCAGGCACGATCGTCAGTCAGCGACCTCGTCGACCCGGCGTGGCATGAGTGCGGCCGCGGCGACGAGCACCACGGCGACGACGAACGAGGCGAGGAACACCGCCTCGATGGCGGGGTCGAGCACGCCGGGTGGGAGTGACTCGAGGTCGGCCGGCTGCCCTCCGAGGCGTTCCGCGACCACGGCGTTGGCGAGCGCCCCGAATGCGGCGACTCCGACGGCGCTGCCCACCGAGCGGGCGAACAGTGTCGCACCGGTCGCAACGCCGCGTCGGTCCCGGCCGACGGATGACTGGGCCGCGACGATCGCCGGGCTCGCGACGAAGCCGAAGCCGAGGCCCATGACGAAGTTCGGCGCCGCGAGGTGGAGCACCGAGCTCGACCCGTCGACCGTGAGCAGCAAGCCAGCCCCGAGAAGCGCGACGACCGACCCGAGCAGCATGGTCGCGCGGAAACCGAACCGCAGGTAGAGGCGTCCCGACGTCGCGGCGGCGATCGGCCACCCGATGGTCATCGCCGCGAGGGCGAAGCCGGCGACGATGGCTCCGGTTCCCAGGACACCCTGGGCGAACAGGGGGACGTACGACGTGAGCCCCAGGAGCAGCACGCCGACGACCAGCGAGGTGGCCATCGCCGCGCCGACGACGCGGTGCCGGAAGACCCACAGGGGCAGGACCGGCTCGGAGGCCCGCCGCTCGACGAGGACGAATGCCGCGAGCAGGACCGCGGACGACGTGAGGAGCACGAGGCTGGTGGGCGATGTCCACTCCCAGACCACCCCGCCCTCGAGCAGGGCCACGAGCAGCGCGACGGTGCCCAGGAGCAGGAGAACGGTGCCGAGCACGTCGATCCGGGGACGGGGCTCGTCCTGGGCCCGCGCTGCGCGCGTCTCCGAGAACCGGGCCCACAGCATCCAGTACGCGAGGGCGCCGATCGGCAGGTTGACGAGGAAGATCCAGCGCCATGAGGTGAAGTCGGCGAAGAAGCCACCGAGGGCCGGGCCGACAAGCGAGGAGACCGCCCACACGGAGGCGATGTAGCCCTGGACGGTGGCCCGCTCGGCGACGGAGTAGATGTCACCGACGATCGTCATGCCGACCGGGGCGATCGCTCCCGCTCCCAGGCCCTGGAGCGCACGGAACGCGACGAGGCTGCCCATGGACCACGACACCCCGCACAGGAGCGAGCCGAAGACGAAGAGGCCGACGCCGAGCAGCATCACCGGCTTGCGCCCGTGGAGGTCGGCGACCTTCCCGTAGATCGGCACGGAGACTGCTTGCGCCAGCAGGTAGACGGAGAACAGCCACGGGAACTGGGTGAGTCCGCCCAGGTCGTCCACCACGGCCGGCACCGCTGCCGCGAGGATCGTCGCGTCGATGGCCACGAGCCCCGTGCTCAGCATCACGGCGAGGAGGACCGGTCCCCGCTCGCTGCGCAGACCGACTGTGGCACGGGTCGCGGGAGCGTCGGCGGAGGTGGTCACCCCGCGACCAACCATCGGCGCCCGAGCGGCATTCCGTCAGGGAGGGGTGGCTGTCACCAGCTCGTCTCGACGCAGGCGCGAGCACTGCTCGGCTCGACCTGGATCGTCGCGTGGTCCATGGCGAAGCGCTCTCGCAGGACCGTGGCGGCGTCGGTCAACACGCGGGTCGGATCCGCACCATCGCGGCAGACGAGGTGTGCGGTCGCCACGTGCATGCCCGACGTCAGTGTCCACAGGTGGAGGTCGTGGACGTCCAGGACGTCCGGCACGCCGCGCAGCGCCGCCTCGGCGTCGGTCGGGTGGATGCCGGCCGGCGCATGCTGCCCGAGCACGGCCACCACCTCACGCCCGAGCAGGACGGCCCGCACGGCGACGTAGCCGGCGATCGCCAGGGCGACGACGGTGTCCCACCGCGACGAGCCGGTCGTGGCGACGAGCACGCCGGCGACCACAACCCCGGCCGAGCCGAGACTGTCGGCGACCACCTCGAGGTAGGCGCCCTTGACGTTGAGGCTGTCCTCGGCACCGCCGCGAAGGAGGACGAGGGCGACGAGGTTGACGACCAGCCCGAGTCCACCGACGAGGAGCATGGCGATCGGCGCGACGACCTGCTCCTCGCCAGCGCGCTGCAGAGCCTCGACGAGGATGTACCCCGCCACCGCCAGCATGAGCAGCACCGCCAGCCCGGAGGCGAAGACCTCCGCGCGGTAGGACCCGAAGGTCCGACGACCAGTCGTGTCGGCCCGGGTGGCGATCCTCGTGGCGACGAGGGCGGCGCCGAGGGCGACCACGTCGGTAGCCATGTGCCCGGCGTCGCTGAGCAGCGCCAGGGAGCCGCTGGCGAGGCCGGCGACCAGCTCGACCATGAAGAAACCCGTCACGAGGACGAACGCCGCCCGCAGCCTCCAGCGGTGCCGCGCCCCGGCGTGCTCGTGGTCGTGTCCTGACCCCACCGCACCCTCCTTCCTCGCGTCGTCCGGAGCCAGTCGGTGGTCCCCGGGCACCACGAGACACGACGCTACCCGCCGACGCCGAGCCGCCCGGCCGCCGGGGGCCGGCATACAGTGCGGTCCATGGGCGCCGACCTCACCGCCGCAGAACGGCGGGTGCTGGATGCCGTCGACGAGGACGAGCTCGTCGAGACCCTCGTGGAGCTGGTGCGGGTCCCGAGTGTCACGGGCACGGACGCCGAGGCCGAGGTCCAGCACACGATGGCCCGGTGGTACGAGGAGGCGGGCCTCGATGTCGACCTGTGGTCCCTCGACCTGGAGGGGCTGCGCGCGGACCCCGAGTTCCCGGGCACGGAGGCACCTCGGCTCGAGGGCTACGGCGTCGTGGGGACCGGGTCGGGTGAGGGCTCCCCGGGCCTGGTCCTCCAAGGGCACGTCGACGTCGTCCCCGTCGGGGACGTCGCCGCGTGGCCCCCGGCAGGGCCGTACTCGGCGCGCATCGTGGACGGCAACCTGCACGGCCGGGGCGCCTGCGACATGAAGGCCGGCGTGGCCGCCACGCTGGCCGTGGCGCGTGCGCTCCACCGCTCCGGTGTGCGGACCGAGCGTCGCCTCGCGCTGCACAGCGTGGTGAGCGAGGAGGACGGTGGCCTGGGTGCCTTCGCCACCCTCCGGCGCGGCCACCACGGCGACGTGGCGGTCATCCCCGAGCCGACGAGCGGACGACTCGTCACTGCGAACGCCGGTGCTCTCACGTTCCGCATCGAGGTGCGTGGGCGGGCGGCACACGGCAGCACACGGCTGGAGGGCGTCTCGGCGTTCGACGCCGTCTGGCCCCTCACCGCGGCGCTGCGCGAGCTGGAGGAGAGGCGCAACAGGGACGTGGACCCGTTGTTCGGGGACACCCGGTTGCCGTACGCCATCTCGGTCGGCACCGTGCGCTCGGGCGACTGGGCCAGCTCGGTGCCGGACCTGCTCACCGCCGAGGGGCGGATGGGGGTCCGGCTCGGTGAGGATCCTGCCGATGCGCGAGACGCGATGGAGGTTGCGGTCGCCGAGGCGTCGGCGGCCGACCCATGGCTCTGCGACCACCCACCGAGCGTGACGTGGCCCGGCGGCCAGTTCGCCCCGGGCCGGCTGCCACGGGACCATGGCCTCATCGGGGAGGTGGCCGGCGCGGTCGAGGCCCTGAGCGGTGCGCGGCCGCTCGAGGCAGCCGCGCCCTACGGCTCCGACCTGCGGCTCTATGTCGGACAGGGCGGAATCCCGACGCTGCAGTACGGCCCCGGCGACGTTCGGCTCGCTCACGCACCGCGGGAGTCGGTCCCCCTGGCCGAGGTCGTGCACGTCGCACGCGCCCTGGCGCTGCTCGCGGCCCGTCGCCTCGGCGCCCACTGACCCACCGGTCCCCTTCGGCGGCGGCTACGCCTGCGCACCGAGGGCGTCGGCCGACTTGAGGGGGTGCAGGTCGCCCAGGCTGTCGGCGACCACGACGGCGGTGTCGCCGGGGGCGAGGCGGAAGTCGGCCGGTGGGTTGGTGAGGGTGTGGTCGCCACGGGCTACGGCGAGGAGGGTGGCGTTGTGCTCACCGCGCAGGCGCACCGACAGCTCGTCGAGCGTCACGTTGCAGTAGTCGTCGGGGAGCTGCACCCGGTAGAGCTCGGCACCGGCCCCTCCGGACACGATGTCGGAGACGAGTGACGCCAGCCCCGGGTACAGCGCCGTGCGGGCGAGGAGCCGTGAGGCGAGTCGCGAGGTCACGAGGATCTCGTCGGCGTGCGCCCGGCGGACGTGGTCCACGTGCCTGGGGTTGTTCACCTCGACGACGGTGCGCACGCCGGGGGCGATGTTCTCGATGGCGAGCACCGTGAGGATCGAGCGCATGTCGGCCTCGTTGGTGCCGTCCGACGGGCAGATGATGGCCGCCGCGGCATCCGGGATGCCGGCCCGCTGGAGGTCGTCGGTACTCGTGGTGTCGCCTCGCACGAAGTAGACGCCCTCGCCCGCCGGGCTCCGCTCGCTCTCGTGCAGCACGACGACGCGCGCCCCGAACTCGTCGCCGCGCAGCTCCTCGATGAGCTCCCGAGCGGTGGAGTTCCACCCGCAGACGACGATGTGGTCCTGGTAGCCGGCGGCACCCATGCCCTGGCCCTCCTTGAGAAGGAAGTCGATGACGAAGCCGACGACGGCGGCGGTGAGCGCCGCGACGATCGCGACGCCGAAGAACGCGAGGAGCCACCCGACGAGGAAGCCGCCGGGGCTGGAGACGTAGCTCGAGTCACCGGACCCGATGACCGTCGTCACGGCCCAGTAGGCAGAGTCGAGGAGGCCGGAGAACGAACGCTTCTCCTGCTCCACGAGCGTGACCACGAGAGCCGCCACCGCCACGATGGCGACGAGGGCGATCGCGAGCGTCCGGAAGAAGTGCACGTCGAGACCCTCGGTCACGCGCCGGCCGTGGAACGCGACGCGCCGCATCACCGGGAGCGCGAGGAGCGGCCGGAACGGTGCGCCGAGGATCCTCCTCACGCCCGCCCGCGCGCGGCTCACCCGGCTCGCCCGTGGTGCACGTCCATCGGCACAGTGTGGTGGGCACCCACGAGGACGACAAGGGGTGTCGTGGCGCGCGCGACGGCCCCGGTATGGGGAGAATGCCGGGATGGCACGGCTGCGCTACACCGCGATCACCTCACTGGACGGCTACGTCAACGACTCCGACGGCGGGTTCGCGTGGGCCGAGCCGTCGGACGAGCTGCACCTCGTCGTCAACAGCCTCGAGCGGGAGGTCGGCACCCACCTCCTGGGACGACGCCTCTACGAGACGATGACCTTCTGGGAGACGGCGCCGGGGGACGTGCCGGGGCCCATGGGGGAGTACGCCAGGATCTGGCGGGCGGCGGACAAGGTGGTGCACTCGACGACGCTCGAGGACGTGACGACCGCACGCACCCGGCTCGTCTCGTCCTTCGACCCGGCCGTCGTCGAGGAGCTCAAGGCGAGCAGTGTCCTCGACGTCAGCATCGGCGGCCCCACCCTCGCCGCTGAGGCCTTCCGTGCCGCCCTCGTCGACGACGTCCACCTGTTCCTGCACCCCGTGGTCGTCGGTGGTGGCACCCGAGCCCTGCCGGACGGTGTCCTCACCGACCTGGAGCTGCTGTCCGTGGATCGGGTGGGGGACGTCGTCCACCTCCACCACCGTGTCCGACGCTGACGCACCGGGATCAGGCCGGGGCGACCTCGCCGTCGCCGTCCTCGGCCCCTCCGTCCCTCGCCCCGCCGTCCCCGTCCTCCGGCGGCGGGTTGCGTGGCGTGTCGTCGACGCTGTCCAGGACGCGGGGCAGCACGGCCCACAGCAGCATGAGCCCGACGAAGATCGCGCCGCCGGCGACCCACCCCTGCGTCCTGCCGAGGATGAGGTCGACGACGAGCAGCACGGCACCCGACACCGTGAGCGCGAGCATGCCGAGGCCCGCCATCGCGAACCGGTTGCCCGACTCGACGAGCAGCTCTCGACGGCGCTGGCGAAAGAGCACCCGGTGGAAGGCGACCGGCGCGACGACCAGCCCGGTCGTGATGATCGAGCCGGCGAGGACGGCGAGGTAGACGTTGCGCTGGAAGTCGGTGAGCTCGACGAAGCGGTTGGAGAACGGCACGGTCAGGAGGAACCCGGTGAGGATCTGCACGCCGGTCTGGGTGACCCTGATCTCCTGGAGCAGCTCGTCCCAGTTGCGGTTGAGCGTCTCCTGGGACGGCCGCCGCCCGTTGTCGTCTGCCATTGCGCTCCCTTGGTCGTGAGGCGTGAAGTCTAGGACCGGTCCGGTGGGAGAGTGGTGAGCGTGACCGAGGGAGAGATGAGCATCGACGGGATGCCGGCCGGCCTCGCCGCGCGCGTGCCGACCGCCGCCGACGGTCCAGCCGTCGAGGGTCTCCTCACGGCTCACCAGCGAGCCGCCAAGGGATCCGCTGGTGTCGACCCGACGGCCGTCCTCACCCAGCTGGCGGGCATCGGCTCGTGGACGCGCCGCCAGGCCCTCGTGCACGACGGCGCGGGGCGCCTCCTCGCCTGGCTCTCGGTGCACGACCGCGCGTCGGGCCGCACGCTCGTGGAGGTCACCGTGGCACCGGACCTCCCCGCTCGAAACGCGAGCGAGCTCGCCCTGGCGCTGTTCGCCGCGGCGGAGCGCCATGCGGTCGACATCGCCACGACGCGGCGGCTGCCGGCGACCTTGCTGGACTCCGGTGCCTACGAGGACGACACCCGTCAGCAGGGCTGGCTCACGGCGGCCGGTTTCGCCCACGCCCGCACCTGGCTCCAGATGACCCGGCCCGTGGAACGGGGCGAGGCGACCTCCTTCCCCGCAGCTCGTGAGGGCGTGGTCGTCCGCCCGGTCGAGCAGCACGATGACGGGCTCCCCGTCGCCCGCGACCTGCAGACCGTCCACCGCCTGCTGGAGGAGTCGTTCGCAGACCACTTCAGCTCCTACCGGGAGAGCTTCCCCGAGTTCGTCATGCGCCTGCGGGAGGACCCCGGTCACCGCTGGGACCACTGGTGGCTCGCGAGCGTCCGCACCCCCGAGGGGCTCCTGCCCGCCGGGGCGCTCGTCTGCTCGGTGCTGTGGCCCGACAGCACCGGCACCCAGGGCACCTACGTCGACTACATCGGCGTCCACCGTCGCGCGCGTGGCCGTGGGGTCGCCAAGGCCCTGCTGCGCACCGTGATCGTGGACGCGGCACGTCGCGGCCGGAACCGCGTCGGCTTGGAGGTGGACGCCGACTCACCGACCGGCGCCGACGGGCTGTACACCGCCATGGGTTGGGTCACGGACTACCGCACCCAGTCATGGCACCGCGACGTGCTGGTGCCCTAGCGCGCGCGCCTCACTCGCGGGAGACGTCGACCACCAGGCGGGTCGGGCTCGACAGCACGAAGGCGCGGAAGGGGCGCTCGCGGTCGCGCACGCCGACGAAGGACTGCCCGTAGCCCTCGAAGCCGCCGTAGATCGCTTTCGCCTCCGCGATGACGGTCCCCGCGAGCGCTCCGGCCTGGGCGTCCGGTGGCCGGGTGGCGCCGGCATCCGGGATACCGACCGTGGAGACCACAACCTCGAGGTACGCATCACCGCGCACGTCTACGACGTCACCGCTGCCGTCGGCCGTCGGCTCGTCGACGTACCTGACCCTGAACGTCGGGCGACCCGTGCCCGGGAACTCCCACACGACCCGGTCGAAGGCGCTGTGCCGGCCGACCCGGACCACGCCAACCCCGCCCAGGTCGCCTCCCATGTCCGGAAAGGTGGGACTGGAGACGTCGTCGGTCGAGAACCTCGCTGACGTGGTGGGCTCATCGCTCGGGCTGGCGGACGGCGTCGCGGCCGAGGTGGTGGGAGCGCTCGTCGAGCCGGTGGCCGGTGGGCTGGTGGCAGGCGCGCTGGCTGAGCCCGGGGCGTCCGGCTCGTCGTCCCCGCTGCACCCGGCCAGCGCGAGGACCGCAAGCGCCAGCGCCCCCCATCGGCGTGATGTTCTCATCGCGACCTCCCGCTCAGACGTACTCCCAGCCCGCATGGCGGCCAGACCATACACCAGCGCCCGAGCGCCGTGTGGGAACACGAATGGGGTCGGCGAAGTTGAGTCGACTGAACGCAAGTTCGTCGCGGCCGGTTTGCTCGCAGGCATGCCTTCGGGCTAACTTGAGTCCAAAGCACTCAACGCGTGACCAACCAAGGAGACCCACCATGGCTCGTGCAGTCGGCATCGACCTCGGCACCACGAACAGCGCCGTCGCCGTCCTCGAGGGCGGCGAGCCCAACATCATCGCGAACGCCGAGGGCGGTCGCACCACCCCGTCCGTCGTCGCGTTCTCCAAGGGCGGTGAGGTGCTCGTCGGCGAGATCGCCAAGCGTCAGGCCGTGACGAACGCCGACCGCACCATCCGCTCGGTCAAGCGCCACATCGGCACCGACTGGAAGTCGGACGAGATCGACGGCAAGAGGTACACCGCGCAGGAGATCAGCGCGCGCATCCTCCAGAAGCTCAAGCGCGACGCCGAGTCGTACCTCGGCGAGACCGTCACCGACGCGGTGATCACCGTGCCGGCCTACTTCGACGACCACGAGCGCCAGGCCACCAAGGAGGCCGGCGAGATCGCGGGGCTCAACGTCCTGCGGATCGTCAACGAGCCGACCGCGGCCGCACTGGCGTACGGCCTGGACAAGGGTCGCGAAGACGAGCTCATCCTCGTCTTCGACCTCGGTGGCGGCACCTTCGACGTCTCCCTCCTCGAGGTGGGCAAGGACCCGGAGGACGGCTTCTCCACCATCCAGGTCAAGGCCACGTCGGGCGACAACAAGCTCGGTGGCGACGACTGGGACGAGCGTGTCGTCAACCACATGCTGACGACGGTGAAGAACACCTCCGGCGTCGACCTGTCCAAGGACCGCATCGCGATGCAGCGTCTGCGTGACGCGGCTGAGCAGGCGAAGAAGGAGCTGTCGAGCGCTACCTCGACGAACATCTCGCTCCAGTACCTCTCGATGTCCGAGAACGGCCCGATCCACCTCGACGAGAGCCTCTCCCGGGCCCAGTTCGAGCAGATGACCAAGGACCTGCTCGACCGCACGCGGCAGCCGTTCCAGAACGTCATCCAGGACGCCGGGATCTCGCTGTCGGACATCCACCACGTGGTCCTCGTCGGTGGCTCCACCCGGATGCCGGCCGTGACCCAGCTCGTCAAGGAGCTCACCGGCGGCAAGGAGCCGAACAAGGGCGTGAACCCCGACGAGGTCGTCGCCCTGGGCGCGTCGCTCCAGGCCGGCGTCCTCAAGGGCGAGCGCAAGGACGTGCTCCTCATCGACGTCACTCCCCTCTCGCTCGGCATCGAGACCAAGGGCGGGCTGTTCACCAAGCTCATCGAGCGGAACACGGCGATCCCGACCAAGCGCAGCGAGGTCTTCTCGACGGCCGAGGACAACCAGCCGTCCGTGCTCATCCAGGTCTTCCAGGGGGAGCGTGAGATCGCGCAGCAGAACAAGCCGCTCGGCACCTTCGAGCTCTCCGGTATCGCTCCGGCCCCCCGCGGTGTCCCGCAGATCGAGGTCACCTTCGACATCGACGCCAACGGCATCGTCCACGTGACCGCCAAGGACCGCGGCACGGGCAAGGAGCAGAAGATCACCATCTCCGGCGGGTCCGCCCTGTCGAAGGAGGAGATCGAGCGGATGGTCAAGGACGCCGAGGCGCACGCCGAGGAGGACAAGCAGCGGCGCGAGGAGACCGAGACCCGCAACATGGGCGAGTCGCTCGTCTTCTCCACGGAGAAGTTCCTCGCCGAGTCGGGTGACAAGGTCTCCGAGGAGCACCGGACGCCGGTGGACGAGGCCCTGGCGCAGCTCAAGGACGCCATCAAGCCCGACTCCGGTGCGTCCAGAGACGACATCCAGGCGAAGATCGACGCCCTCAACGAGCGGTCCCAGACGATGGGCGCGGCGATGTACGCCGCTGCCGCGGACCAGGGCCAGACCGACGACGCCGCGAGTGCCGGTCCTGCCGACGGCGACCAGGCCGAGGCGGGCTCCGGATCGACGGACGACGACGTCGTCGACGCCGAGGTCGTCGAGGATGACGAGGAGAAGAAGTGACCGAGCGACCGCGTGAGGAGGCGTCGTATGCCGGACACCCGGCATACGACGCCGACTCCGGCGACGGCGGAACCGTGGAGGCGGCGGAGGTCCCCGTGACCCGCGTCGAGGGCAGGGAGAGCACCGCGGCGGACACCGGTCCGGATGCGGATGATGTCGACGCCGTGAACACCGAGGCGGTCAACGACGACGCCCCACCGCCGCCAGCAGCGGCGCCGGGGGACCTGGAGAACGGTGGAGTTGACGTCGATGCCCAGTCCGTGATCTCGGCGGTCGAGCCGCACCCTGACACGGCCCTGGCGGCCGAGCGTCTCGACGACCTGCAGCGGCTGCAGGCGGAGTACGTCAACTACAAGCGACGCGTCGACCGCGACCGGGCACTGGTCCAGGAGCGAGCGGTGCGCGACGTGCTCGAGTCCGTCCTTCCCGTCCTCGACGACATCCAGGCGGCGAGGGACCACGGGGACCTCACGGAGGGGCCCTTCGCGGCCATCGCCGACAAGCTCGAGGCGACCCTCGGCAAGTACGGCCTGCAGCGCTTCGGCACCAAGGGCGAGCAGTTCGACCCGATGCAGCACGAGGCACTCATGCACGCACCGTGGCCGACCGACGACGTGGAGCTGCCGGGTGGGGTGACGGCGACGACGGTCGTCACCGTGCTCCAACCCGGCTACCGTGCCGGTGAGCAGGTGCTGCGCCCGGCCCGGGTCGCGGTGGCCGACCCCGCCTGACGACGAGACCGACGAGGCAGCGAGAGGAGGCGCCGATGGCCAGCCAGGACTGGTTCGAGAAGGACTTCTACGCGATCCTCGGCGTCCCCCAGGACGCCGACGCCGCGACCATCAAGAAGGCGTACCGCCGACTCGCCCGCAAGCACCACCCGGACCAGAACGCGGGAGACACCGCGGCGGAGCGCCGCTTCAAGGACATCGGAGAGGCCCACTCTGTCCTCTCCGACCCCAAGCAGCGTGAGGAGTACGACGCCGTCCGCCAGATGGCTCGCGGTGGGGCACGCTTCCGGGCCGGTGGCCCGGGCGGTGCAGGCGGAGGATTCGAAGACGTCTTCAGCGCGTTCGGCGCGGGTGCGGGCGGGCCGCGCGTCCGGTTCTCCACGGGAGGCGCCGGACGTCCGGGTGCCGGTGGCGAGCAGGACCTCGACGACCTCCTCGCGCAGATGTTCGGTGGCGCAGCGGGTGCCTCGCGTGGTGGCGCCGACCCGTTCTCCGGGTTCGGAGCGCCACGGGGCCCCAGGCCCGGAGCCGACGTCCAGGCCAGGACCACCCTGAGCTTCCGCGACGCCGTCGAGGGAGCGACCGTCACGCTGACGACCGCCGAGGGGGGTCGCATCACGACGAAGATCCCGGCCGGCGTCAAGGACGGCCAGAAGATCCGGCTGCGCGGCAAGGGCGGCGAGGGCGATCCCGGCGCACCCCGCGGCGACCTCATCCTCACCGTCGCCGTCGAGAAGCACCCGGTCTTCGGCCGGGACGGTGACAACCTCACCGTCGAGCTGCCCGTGACGTTCGCCGAAGCCGCCCTCGGGGCCACCGTGTCGGTGCCCACGCTCGACGGCTCTCCGGTGCGCGTCAAGGTCGCACCGGGCACTCCCAGCGGCCGGGTGCTGCGCGTGAAGGGTCGTGGGGTGCAGGGCCGGCACGGCACCGGTGACCTGCTCGCCAAGGTCTCCGTCGTCGTCCCCCAACGGCTCACGGACAGCGCGCGGGAGGCCGTCGAGGCCCTGCGCGCGGAGGAGGCGGCCGTCGACCCGAGGGCGGGGCTCTTCGAGCAGGCCAGCACGTGAGGAGGAGGACATGACGTCGATCAGCTACTCCACGTTCAGCCCGGACGACGACACACCCGTCTTCGTCATCTCCGTCGCGGCGGAGCTCGCCGGCATGCATGCCCAGACCCTTCGGCAGTACGACCGCCTCGGCCTCGTCACGCCCTCACGGACCCGCGGGGGCGGGCGCCGCTACTCCCAGCGCGACGTCGCACTCCTCCGTGAGGTCCAGCGCCTGTCGCAGGAGGAAGGCGTCTCGCTGCCGGGCATCGCCCGGATCCTCGAGCTGGAGAACCAGGTGGAGGCGTTGCGCGGCCGCGTCTCCGAGCTCACCGAGGAGCTCGCGGCGGCCCATGGGTCCTCAGGCCGGACGTCCCGCGTCTTCTCGGTCTCACCGACCGGAGACGTGTATGCCGCCCGTCTCGGTGAGCGCCCGCGGCACGGACGCTCGCAGGCCCTCGTCGTCTGGAGCCAGAGCCACCACTGACCGTTGTCTGCCCGGCCTCGTGGACGTGGGCCGAGCGGCACCCCTCAGCGAGCCGGCAGCCGAGTGACCCAGTACTCCGCCGTACCGGCGGACGGCACCCCGAACCGGGCGTTGACCACCCACAACCAACCCCCCGAGAGGGTTGCGGTCGACGGCACGTCGAGCGTCTCGTCGGTGCGAGCGCCCCGCCACCGCGCCGTCCAGCCGTCCTCGGTGGCCACGAGCTCGAGCACCGACACCCGGTTCGGCCCGCTGCCGCGCACGTTGTAGAGCGTCGTGCCGTCGATCTCGAGGCCGTCGCCGCCGATGATGCCCGGACCGCCCAGCACGGGGATCTCGACGGTCTCACCCGTCACCGGGTCTACCTGCCAGAGGCCTCCGTAGCGACTGTTGTTGAGCACGAGGCTTCCGTCCGGCAGCTCGCGGATGCCGTTCGCGTTGAGGTTCGTGCCGTCGTAGGCCGGCCACTCTCCCGTCAGCTCGAGGACGATGAGGTCGCCTCCGGTCGGCTGACCGTCCGATCCCACGGGGATGCCGACGAGCCGGTCGACGCGTGAGTCGGTGACCCACACCACCTCGTCGGTCACGACGAGGTCGTTGAGGAAGAGGCCACCCTCGACCACGACGTCGAGCACCACCTCACCGGACTCACCGTCGACCGCCCACACATGGGCCTCCTGGCCGACATTGCCTACGGCCCACACGAGGCCGGAGCGGGCGTCCCAGAACAGTCCTCTGACCTGGCGCCCGGGTGCCCCCGGCAGGAGCACGTCGACGGTGCCGGTGAGGAGGTCGCCGGTGACGATGCGGCCGTCGGCCAGCGATCCGACGTAGAAGGTGGTCCCCGGTCCGGAGGTGATGCCCTCCGGGCGGATGCCGGCCGGCAGCCTCACCGTCTCCGGCGCGTCGGGCAGACGCCGTGGGTCGGCAGCGGCGCGGGCCGCTCCGGTCGAGGCCGTCGCGGCGGTGGCGGCTGTGACGGCCGCGAGAACGAGGGCGCCACGCCGAGAAAGAGCAGAAGGCAGGGGGACGGAGGCGGAAGCAGTCATGAACCCATGGTGCGCGCCGACGGACGCACGATGGGGAATCGAGACGGACGAGCGGACGACGTTCGACGCCCGGACGCTCGGCGCTCCCGCGCACCGGCGGTCACGGCCGGTCAGTCGCCGAGGCGGGCGTGCACCCGGGCAGCCGCCGACAGGACGACGAGCGCGCCGACGAGGGCGGCGAGACCCACGAGGACCGCCCGCGGCTCGCCCGCGGCACGACCCCAGGAGATCCACCCGAGCCCCCATGCCATGGCGCAGGCGACCGCCCACCGTCCACCGAGGCGCTCCGCGAGCAGCCAACCGACCCCGGCAGCCAGGGCGATGACGGCGACGGCAGCCAGCTCTGCGGCATACCCACCGGGGTCGACGCCGCTCTCGACGAGGGCGGCGGTGACGTTGGCACACGCCGCGACGGCGACCCAGCCGAGATAGAGGCCGAACGTCCCGTCGACGACGACCGATTCGCCCGTGCCGTACGAGCGGATGTCCTCGAGGCGCTGCACGAGGAGGCCGAGGGTGACGACGAGTCCAGCCATGACGAGCACGCTGACCCAGATCCATCCCTGCTGCGTCACGAGCAGCCACGAGGCGTTGAGGACCATCGATGCCGCGGCCAACCAGCCGATCGCCCTGTGGCGACGGTCGGTCGCCTGCTCCGGCAGCCACTGCCACACCGTGTACGCCGCCAGGCCCAGGTAGATCGGGGTCCAGATCACGAACGCCGGCGCTGCGGGAGCCAGCAGTGTCGCGTCCGCAGCCAGGGCACCACCGCTGGACTCCTCGACGCGAGTGCCGAGGACCCCCACCCCGACCAGTGTGCCGACCACGCAGAAGACCTCGGCCAGGGTCACCGCCACCTGCCGGACCCGGTCCGACGGCTGGACGGCCGGGCGGCTCACGATGGTCATGCGACATTCCACCATGGTGGGGCGGACCGGCCGCAGCGGCGGAGGAGCCCCACAGGCGGGGGAGACCGCCGGCGGCGGGGCGTCCGGGCGACTCACAGACTTCGGGTCTATCGTTCCGCTGTCGGGACACGAGGCGTGGTCGGCCGAACGTCCGCGCCCGCCAGGAGAAGGTGGGTATGCAGGACCAGGTGCGGCAGGCCGGACCCTCGTCCCGAGACAGGTCGTCGCTCAGTCGCGCCGAGCTGCGCAACCCTCCTCGGAGGTACTACCAACGGGTGGCCCTGGGCACCGTCCTTCCCGGCGCCGGCCTCCTCGGCACCCGGTGGCGGGTGCTGGGCCTCGTTCTCGTCGCGGTCGCCCTGGCTGTGGGCGGCTTCCTCGTGGTGCAGCTCGCTCGTGGGGGGGTGGTGCGTTCGGTCCTGGACGTCGCCGTCCGGCCGGAGGTCCTCCGGTGGCTGGGCGTCGTCCTCATGGTGGGGGCCGTCGTGTGGATCGGCTCCATCGTGCTCACCGCGCAGCAGTCCTGGCCCGGCTCGCGGGGCCGCCGGGGCGTCCAGGTGGCGTTCGCGGTCGTGGCGTGCGTCCTCGTCGCCGCGCCGTCGGCCCTCGCTGTGCGCTACCTCGACGTCCAGGGCTCCCTCATCGACGAGGTGTTCGCGCAGGACGGTGCCGGCGAGCCGCGCGATCCCGGGCTTGCGGACGCCGGTGCCGACGACCCGTGGGCCGACGTGGACCGCGTGAACCTCCTCCTCATCGGCTCCGACGCCGGCAAGGGCCGGGAGGGGACCCGGACCGACTCCCTCATGGTCGTGAGCATCAACACCGAGACCGGCGACACCCTGCTCGTGGGCGTCCCGCGCAACCTCGAGCGGGTGCCGATCCCCGACGACAACCCGCTGTCGTCGCTGTGGCCCAACGGCTACGACTGTGGCGACGAGTGCCTGATGAACGGCATCTGGACCCTCGCCGAGAGCCGGCCGGACCTGTTCCCCGGCGTCGAGAACCCTGGGCGCCAGTCCACGGTCGACGTGGTCGGTGCCGTCACCGGGCTGGAGATCGACCACTCCGTCGTCATCAACCTCCACGGCTTCCGCGCCCTCGTCGACGCCATGGGGGGCGTGGAGGTCAACGTCCAGGAGCGGGTGTGCGTCGACTGCTCGCAGCGAGCCAACGGCTCCATCCGCTGGACGAACGACACGGAGGAGTGGATCGAACCCGGCCTGCAGCGTCTCGACGGCAAGCACGCCCTCTGGTACTCGAGGTCCCGCGCCGGTAGCGACGACTTCAGCCGGATGCGCCGACAGCGGTGTGTCGCAGGTGCACTGATCGAGCAGGCGGATCCGGTGTCCTTGCTCTCGCGGTACCCCCAGATCGCGTCCGTGGTGAAGGACAACGTCGACGTGGACGTCCCGAGCTCCCAGCTGCCGGCGTGGGTGGACCTCGTCCTCCGCATCCAGGAGGGGAACTCCATCCGCTCGTTGCCGCTGACGAGCGACGTCGTGAGCCCGGCGCGGCCCGACTTCGACGAGATCCACGCGCTGGTCCAGCGCTCGCTGACCCCGAAGACACCGACGGCGACCCCCTCCCCGACGAAGCCCACGGAGGCACCGACCACGCGCCCCTCCTCCTCGCCGTCGCCGTCGGCGACCCCCGACGACGCCGACGCCGAACAGCTCTCCGCGACCTGTTGACCTCGGCGTCACCAGGCGCGTGGCACGTCCTTGAGCGGAATACACTCAACTTTGGTCCAGTTGCACCCGAGGACACGTATCCCCTTGCGCCCAAGGAGTTCTCCATGGAGCTGAAGCCCACGACGAAGGTCGCCGAGGCGCTCGCCGTCGCCCAGCGCGCGGCCCAGAGCGCAGGGCACCCCGAGATCACGCCCGCCCACCTCGCCCTGGCGCTCGCCGAGCAGGAGGGCACGACGACGCCGGCCCTGCTGGCCGCCGCGGGCACCTCGGCCGAAGGGGTGGCGGCGACCGCCCGAGGGGTCCTGTCCGGCATGCCGCGCAGCAGCGGTTCGTCCGTCGCCACGCCGGGCCTCGGCCAGGCCGCTCTCGCGGTGCTGCAGCACGCCACCACCCTCATGGCGGCCCGGGGCGACTCCTACCTGTCCACCGACGTGCTGCTCCTCGCCCTCCTGGAGAAGAAGGCCGTCCATGGCGACGCCGCCACGCTCGAGGCCCAGCTCGAGCACCTGCATCGCGGTGCCAAGGTGGCCAGCGAGGACCCGGATGCCACGAGCGAGGCTCTCGAGAAGTACGGGACGGACCTCACCCAGGCCGCGCGGGACGGCAAGCTCGACCCGGTCATCGGCCGGGACAGTGAGATCCGCCGCGTCGTGCAGGTGCTGAGCCGTCGCACGAAGAACAACCCGGTGCTCATCGGCGACCCCGGCGTGGGCAAGACGGCGGTGGTGGAGGGCCTGGCCCAGCGGATCGTCGACGGCGACGTCCCGGAGTCCCTCCGTGGCAAGCGGCTCCTCAGCCTCGACCTGGCGGCGATGGTCGCCGGCGCCAAGTACCGGGGCGAGTTCGAGGAGCGCCTCAAGGCCGTGCTCGAGGAGATCAAGAGCTCCGACGGGCAGATCATCACCTTCATCGACGAGCTGCACACGGTGGTGGGCGCCGGCGCGACGGGTGAGTCCGCCATGGACGCCGGCAACATGCTCAAGCCCATGCTGGCCCGGGGCGAGCTGCGCCTCGTGGGGGCGACGACCCTCGACGAGTTCCGTGAGCACGTGGAGAAGGACCCCGCGCTGGAGCGCCGGTTCCAGCAGGTCTTCGTCGGCGAGCCGAGCGTCGAGGACACGATCGCCATCCTCCGCGGGCTCAAGGAGCGCTACGAGGCGCACCACAAGGTCGAGATCGAGGACACCGCCCTGGTGGCCGCGGCCAGCCTGTCCGACCGGTACATCACAGGTCGCCAGCTGCCCGACAAGGCCATCGACCTCGTCGACGAGGCGGCGTCCCGGCTCCGCATGGAGATCGACTCCAGCCCGGTGGAGATCGACGTCCTGCGCCGGGCGGTCGACCGACTCCGCATGGAGGAGCTGCACCTCGCCAAGGAGAAGGACGAGGCGTCGGTCGAGCGGCTCGAGAAGCTGCGCGCCGACCTCGCCGAGAAGACCGAGGAGCTCGCGGCCCTCACCGCGCGCTGGGAGGCCGAGAAGTCCGGGCTCAACCGGGTCGGCGACCTCAAGGCGCGCCTCGACGACCTGCGCACCCAGGCCGACCGGCTCCAGCGCGAGGGCGACTACGAGGGTGCCTCCCGCCTCCTGTACGGCGAGATCCCCGGCCTCGAGACGCAGCTCGAGCAGGCCCAGCAGGCCGAGTCGGCCATCGCCGCCGCCGACCTCATGGTCAAGGAGCGGGTCGGCGCCGACGACATCGCCGAGGTGATCTCCGCATGGACCGGCATCCCCGCCGGTCGCCTGCTCCAGGGTGAGACGGAGAAGCTCCTCTCGATGGAGTCGCTCATCGGGGCGCGCCTCATCGGCCAGACCGAGGCCGTGCGCGCCGTGTCGGATGCCGTCCGCCGGGCCCGCGCCGGCGTCTCGGACCCCGACCGGCCCACCGGGTCCTTCCTCTTCCTCGGGCCGACGGGTGTCGGCAAGACCGAGCTCGCGAAATCCCTGGCGGACTTCCTCTTCGACGACGAGCGGGCCATGGTCCGCATCGACATGAGCGAGTACTCCGAGCGGCACGCCGTGGCCCGCCTCATCGGGGCCCCACCCGGCTACGTCGGCTACGAGGAGGGCGGCCAGCTCACCGAGGCGGTGCGTCGCCGGCCGTACTCCGTCGTTCTCCTCGACGAGGTGGAGAAGGCCCACCCGGAGACGTTCGACATCCTGCTCCAGGTGCTCGACGACGGCCGGCTCACCGACGGCCAGGGTCGCACGGTGGACTTCCGCAACGTCATCCTCGTCATGACGTCGAACCTCGGGTCCCAGTTCCTCATCGACCCCACCATCGACCCCGGCGCCAAGCGGGAGTCGGTCATGGCCGCGGTGCGCGCGGCGTTCAAGCCGGAGTTCCTCAACCGGCTCGACGAGGTGGTCGTCTTCGACGCGCTCACGACCGACGAGCTGAGCCGCATCGTCGACCTCCAGGTGCGTGCCCTCTCCGCCCGACTGCACGAGCGCCGGATCTCCCTGGAGGTGACCGACGCTGCGCGGGCGTGGCTGGCCGAGCAGGGTTACGACCCGGCATACGGGGCGCGGCCCCTGCGCCGTCTCGTCCAGCGTGAGATCGGGGACCGGCTCGCCACCGCGCTGCTCTCCGGCGGGGTGCGTGACGGCGACACCGTGGTCGTGGACCTCGGCGAGGCGGGGATCCTCCTGCGCTGACCCCGCGGGAGGTGAGCACGCCGCTGCTCCGCGACCACCGGAGGTGGCGTGGCGCCCTCGCCCCGGCCGCCTAGG